>DASYEX010000365.1:0-4388 GCA_036498765.1 Polyangia bacterium | reverse complement strand
AGCTCTGGTTGTGGCGTCGGGTCTGCTGCTGGGCTGCGCCCACTCGACCTACCACGCGGCTGCACCGACCGTCGCCAACGAGGGCGTGTCCCTGTCCGTCGTTTCCGGGCAACGCTGCTTCGTGACCCGCGACAACGAGAGGATGCCGCCGCCAACCAACGACAACCGGGTCCACGTGCGCGTGACGGTCCAGATTGAGAATTCTTCGCCGGCCCCGGTCGGCGTGGAGACAGACAAAGTCCGTCTCACCCCGCACGCCGCGGGTTCGGGAACGCACGCCGAGCTGGCGCCGCTGGGACCCTCCGATCTGACGGTCCCGCCGGGCGAGAGCCGCGTCTTGCCGCTCGACTTCGCGGGTGCTGGTCCGGTCGATTGCCGCCAGCCCTTCGACCTCGACCCGCGCGACGCGGTGGTCATGGCCGACCGTCCGATCGCGCTCGCACCGGTGCGGCTGGCCCGCGCGCGCTAGCCAACACCCGATCAATTCGTCGTATCCCTCCGGCGGATTGAGTCCGCGCCCCCGACCGCGGAGCGCCGCGGTAGCAGGGCGCGGCGCCCCGCGGTCACCGCCAGAGCCTTCCCCCGCATTTCCGTAGGGGACCGGCTTCGTCCTGAACATCTGCGGAATCAAGTCCGGTGGTCGTCGCGCCGGTGGTCGTCACGCAACCCGCCGCCGTGCGCGCCGACAACGGGGACATGCGCGGAATCAAGTCGGTAGGGAGGCGGCAACTGGGGCTGCCGCTCCCGGTGGCAAACAAGTGGGGCGGGGCACGGAAGGGGGCGGGGCGGAAGCCGCGAGGCCGACCGTCGATGCCGCACGACGCGCGGGCGAAGGTCGACCCCCGCTACCCGCTGCAAGTCACGATCCGTGCGCTGCCTGGGCTTCCGTCGCTCAGATCGGCGCGAGTGTTCGGGGCGCTCCGGCGCGCCATCAAGCGGGCGTCGGTCGACCGGTTCCGGGTGATCCACTTCTCCATCCAGCAGGACCACGGGCATTTCATCGTCGAGGGGGACGAGGCGCGGCGAGCCCGCGGCGGCATGCACGGGCTGGCCATCCGGCTGGCGCTCGCCGTCAACCGGGCCCTCGGCCGCCGCAAGGGGAAGGTCGTCGGCGATCGGTACCACGTCCGCGCGCTCACGACGCCGCGGCAGATGCGGACGAGCATTGTCTATGTGTTGCTCAACTTCCGGAAGCACCTCAACGCGCCCGCCGGCATCGATCCGCGGAGCTCGGGCGCCGAGTTTTCGGGGTGGCACCGAGGCGCCCGACTTGATTCCGCGGATGTTGCATCCGAGACGGTGGGCGTTGACCTGAGGGGCGCGGCGGTCGCGGCTGCGCCCACGACGTGGATGGCGACCACAGGGTGGCGCCGCGGCGGCCTGTTGAGAATCGATGAGCGGCCGGCTGCCTCGCTGAGGACACGCCCGACCGGCCGGTCACCGCCAGGTACCACTTGATTCCGGCGGATGTTTGGACCGGCGGCGGCCGGCGCCACGGGGCAACCTCCGCGGATGCGGGCGATGGGACGGCGTCCGCCCCGTGTAAACGCGCTCGGCCAAACGACTCGAGCTCGGTACCAGGGTGGATGTGACGAATGATGAGAGCCAAACACCAGACTCCCTGACAAGGAGCGTGCGCCGGCAACGAGGGTAGGAGTAAGGTAGCGCCGCGTGCGCTACCGCTGGCTCGTCTGCCTGCTGCTGTTTCTCGCCACGACGATCAACTACGTCGACCGGCAGATTCTGGCGCTGGTCAAGCCGATCCTCGACGACCAGCTGGGCTGGACCAACGCCGAGTACGGGCGGGTCAACGCCGCCTTTCAGGGCGCCTACGCGCTCGGCCTGCTGTTCTTCGGCTTCTTCGTCGACCGCGTCGGCACCAAGATCGGCTATGCGCTCTCGATCGCAGGCTGGAGCCTGTCGGCGATCGCGCACTCACTGGTCGGCGGCGTGGGCGGGTTCCTGCGCGCGCGCGTGGCGCTCGGCTTCAGCGAGGGGGGGAACTTCCCCTCGGCGGTGAAGGCGGTCGCGGTCTGGTTTCCGCGGCGCGAGCGGGCGTTCGCCACGGCGCTCTTCAACTCGGGCGCCAACGTGGGCGCGGTGGTCGCGCCGGCGGTGGTCCCCTTCATCGCGCTCACCTGGGACTGGCGCGCGGCGTTCGTGGCGGCCGGCTGCGCGGGCCTGCTCTGGCTGGTGCTCTGGCTGCCGCTCTACGACGGGCCAGAGAAGGCCGGGCGCCTCACCGCGGACGATCTGGCGCGCATCCGCGATGACGAGCAGACCGCCGACGCGGGCGCGCCGATTGGGTGGCGGGCCCTCCTCCGACAGCGGCGGGCCTGGTCGTTCATCGCCGGCAAGGCGCTGACCGATCCGGTCTGGTGGTTTTTCCTCATATGGCTGCCGGACTTCTTCAAGAAGACGCGCCACCTCGACATCAAGGGGAGCCGGGTCTACCTGGTCTCGATCTACGGCATCGTGACGGTACTCAGCATCGCGGGCGGCTGGCTGGCGGGCGCGCTGGTGCGGCGGGGCCTGACGCCCACGCGCGCGCGCAAGGTCACCATGCTGGTGTGCGCGCTGGCGGTCGTGCCGATCATCGCCGTCACGCACGTCGGGACCTGGACCGCGGTGGTGCTGATAGGCGTGGCGGGCTCGGCGCACCAGGCGTGGTCGGCGAACCTCTTCACGACCGTCTCGGACATGTTCCCCAAGCGCGCCGTCGCCACCCTGGTGGGCGTGGGCGGGATGGCCGGCTCGATCACCGGCATCGCGTTCCCGATCGTCGTCGGGACGCTCCTCGACAGGTTCCAGGCGGCCGGCAACGTGACCGCCGGGTACGCGATCCTGTTCCTCGTTTGCGGGCTGGCCTACCTCCTCGCCTTCGCGGTGGGCCAGCTCCTGGCGCCGAGCTTCGAGCCGGCGCCGATCGGCGGAGGCCCAGTCGGGCATAAGAGAGGATGAAAAGACGGATGACCTTCCTGCGCGGCAAGACGATGGGGGCCCTGACGGCGATGTTCGTGATCGGGTGGGCGGGAACGGCGGCCGCCGCCGGCGGGAACGCCGAGGCCGCCGCCGCGGCGAAGAGCGCGGTGGTCGCCGCGGTGGAGGTGCAGAACCCGCTCGGGGCGGAACGCAAGCACGAGACCGTCGCCGTCGACCGCAAAGAGCTGGCGGGAATGGCGCCGACGGCCGACTTCAAGGCGCTGGTGGTCACGGACGCGAAGGGGGCCCTGGTGCTCTCGCAGCTCGTCGACGCGGATGGCGACGACCAGCCGGACCAGCTGGTCTTCCAGACGGATCTCAAGCCGCACGAGACCAAGACGTTCAAGCTGCGCGCCGGCCCGCGAACGCCGGCGGCGCGCGCCGACTACAAGGTCTACGGCCGCTTCGTGCGCGAGCGGCTGGACGACTTCGCCTGGGAGAACGATCTGGTCGCCCACCGGGTCTACGGGGCGGCGCTGGAGACGGCGAAGAAGGAGCCGCTGGTCTCGAGCGGCATCGACGTCTGGGTCAAGCGAACCCATCGCCTGGTGGTGAACGACTGGTTCATGACCGGCGACTACCACCGCGACCAGGGCGACGGGGCCGACTTCTACGCCGTCGGCAAATCGCGCGGCTGCGGCGGGCTGGGACTCTGGATCCACCCCACGCAGGCGGACCTGCGTGGGGACCCCGGGACGAACGGCCGCCTCGCGCTGTCGCGAAACTTCACCACCTCGCGCGTCCTGGCCAGCGGTCCCATCCGTCTGGTGTTCGAGCTTTCGTACGCGCCCTGGGAGGTCGCTCCCGGCCAGCGCGTCGGCGAGACGAAGCGGATCACGCTGGACGCCGGGTCGCAGTGGAACCACGTCGAGAGCACGTTCACGCCCAGCGGCCCGGGCAAGCTCTCGGCCGCCATCGGGATCGCCAAGCACCCGGGCAACGTCATGACCGCCGACCCCGCCACCGCGTCGCTGCGGGTGTGGGAGCCGCTCAAGGGAGAGAAGGGCGACCCGAACGGAAACCTGGGGTGCGCCGTCGTGCTGCGCCCGGGGGCCGCGCTCGAGGAGCACCCCGACGATCTCCAGTATCTGGTCGTCACGCCGGTGCCCGCGAGCGGAACGTTGGTGTACGAGATGGGGACGGCCTGGGATCGCGGCGGCGCGATCCGCGACGCCTCCGCCTGGGGCCGTGAAGTGCAGGCTCAGGCGGCGCGCGTCGGCGCGCCCGTGAAGGTGTCGCTGTCCGTCGCCAAATGATTCGCGGCGGGACCCGCGGGGCCCTCGTCCTGGCTGTCACGCTCGCGCTGGCCGGCTGCGCCACGGTCGCGTCCCAGCCGCACAAGCTCCCGGACGGCAGCTACCAGATCGCCTGCGCGGAGACGTTGGCGACCTGCCTCCAGGCCTTCG
>DASYEX010000364.1:0-3398 GCA_036498765.1 Polyangia bacterium | reverse complement strand
CCTGCGACCTCGTCGAGGTGACCTTCTCGGCGCCCAGGTGGACCGTCCCCTTCGAGTCGGCGTCGATGGTGCGGTACTCGCCCATGCCGTCGTAGCCTTCGAAGGTGAACCCGAACGCGTCGATGCTGTTGTGGCAGCCGGCGCATCCGCCGGTGGTGCCGTGCACGTTGTAGAGCGCGCGCGTCGTCTCGGGGCTGCTGGCGTCGGGCGCGGGAGGCGGCGGGACGGTGATGTTGAGCGTCGACGGATCGGGGACCGCGATGCAGGCGATCCGCCGCATGACGGCCACGCCGCGCAGGATCGGCGCCGAGGTGCTGGCGTGGGCGTAGACGGCGTTGAAGGCCCCTTGATTGAGGAGGCCCAGGCGCGCCCCGCCCTTGGCCTTGGCCAGCGACACCTCGCCGGTCCCGGCGGTGACCCCGTAAAACTTCGAGTAGTAGCTGGAGATGGCGCTGGCGGTGACGGTCGAGCTCGGGTTGATCACCGTGTAGTCGGCGTCGAGCAGCTCGCCGACCGTGCCGCTGTTCTTAGTCAACACCTCGGTGATGAAGCTGGTCGTCTCGTCGTCCATGATCGCCGCCGCGTTCAGCGACGCGTAGTCCGGATACCAGTTCATGTCCTTGGCGATGAGGGCGATGGCGTCGATGCCCACCCACTCGCGCACCAGCCGCACCAGGCGCGCCGTGCCCGCGGGCGTGGCAAGCAACCGGCGGGCCTGCGTCTCGAGCTGGTCGGGCGAGGCGAGCTCGCCGTTCGCCGCCGCGTCCGTCAGCGTCGCGTCGGGCGGCCCGGCCGTCAGCATGTAGGCCAGGGTGCTGGCGACCTCGTAGGGCGTCAGCGTGACGGACGAATCGCCCGACGTCGCGTCGGGGCCGAGCTCGGTCACGTAGAGGAAGCCCGGCGATTCGAGCATCGCCCGCGTGATGAGGTCGATCCCGTCGTTGTACGGCGAGCTTCCGGTGTCGCCGGTGACGGCGGCCTGGTAGACGGTGGCCAGATTGGCGGCCTCGTCGCTCCCGACCGGGCGCCGGTAGACCTGCGCGCCGAAGGTCTGCACGAACGTCGCCGCGCAGGTCGTTCCCTGGTTGGTCGGATCGCTGCATGGCGCGAGCTTGGCCAGCGTGCCGTTTCCGCGCGCCTCGGTCACCAGCGAGATGGCGGCGGCGTCGAGCTGCTTCGCCATCTGCGAGGCGACCACCTGTCCCTCGTTCAGGCTGTAACCGCTCTGGGTCGAATCGGCGGCGAACGTCGATGCCGCGGGGGTCTGTTTGGTCCCGAACAGCGCCTGCACCGAGGCGTCGTACTCGGCGTTGGTCA
Source organism: Polyangia bacterium (assembly GCA_036498765.1). Lineage (GTDB taxonomy): Bacteria > Myxococcota_A > Polyangia > Fen-1088 > Fen-1088 > JADGRB01. Next base: position 2,081 of record DASYEX010000364.1, on the reverse strand, counting down.
GCCGGCGCACGTCGGTCTCGAGCAGCGAGGTGGAGGCGATCGTTCCCCCGCCGCCGCCGGTGCCGGAGCTGCTGCCGCCCGCGCCGGAGCCGCTGCCGTTGCCGCCGCTCCCGTTGCCCGATCCGCTGCTGCCGCCGGTAGCGTTACCAGAGCCGCCGCTGCCATTGTTGCCGCTGCCGCTTCCGCTGCCGCTTCCTCCGCCGCTGCCGGTGATCGGCGGAGAGTATCCCGCGCCGGCGCAACCGAAGGTGAACAGGCCCGCGACGGCCGTAGCGCCAGCAAATATCTTGAACCGGCGCAACATAAACGACTCCCGAAAGTACGAAGTGAGGCTCGGCCGCGCAACGGATTTCCGGCCAGGGACGTCCCGGAACCCGATGATTTGGGTGACCATCTCTTACAGCTCGGGCCATGTAGGTGCGCGCCGACGCCCCGGCGGATCCCGGCTCATACGTAGATTCGTCGCAACCTACATAACCCCGGTGCCCACGCTCAAGGTACGCGGGCACGTACTGCTGACAGCTGGGTCCAGTTTTGTCATAGGTCGGGCTTACCGTGGTCTCCATCGACATTGCGAAAGGTGGACGCCATGGAGAACCAGAAGGACAAGTTGCTCGGCAGCGTGCTCGGGGAGATCGAGAAGCAGTTCGGCAAGGGGGCGATCATGCGCCTCGGCGCCGAAGGCGAGGGCGCCAAGCCCGAGGTGGGCGTGGTGTCGACAGGTTCGTTGGGTCTCGACATCGCGTTGGGGACGGGCGGGCTGCCGCGCGGGCGGATCGTCGAGGTGTACGGGCCCGAGTCCTCCGGAAAGACGACGCTGGCGCTGCACGTGATCGCCGAGGCGCAACGGGTGGGCGGCACCTGCGCGTTCATCGACGCCGAGCACGCGCTGGACGTCGGTTACGCGCGCAAGCTGGGGGTCAAGACCGAGGACCTCTTGCTCTCGCAACCGGACAACGGCGAGCAGGCGCTGGAGATCACCGACCTGCTGGTCAAGTCGGAGGCGGTCGACGTCATCGTGATCGACTCGGTGGCCGCGCTGGTGCCGAAGGCCGAATTGGAGGGGGAGATGGGGGATTCGCACATGGGGCTGCAGGCGCGGCTCATGAGCCAGGCGCTGCGCAAGCTGACGGGCGCCACCGCGCGCGGCAAGTCCCTGGTGGTCTTCATCAACCAGCTGCGCATGAAGATCGGCGTCATGTTCGGGAACCCGGAGACCACCACCGGCGGCAACGCGCTGAAGTTCTACGCCTCGGTGCGGCTCGACATCCGGCGGATCGGCGCGCTCAAGGACGGCGATCAGGTCGTCGGCAACCGGACGCGGGTCAAGGTGGTGAAGAACAAGATGGCGGCGCCGTTCCGCGAGACGGAGTTCGACGTGGCGTACGGACAGGGGATCTCACGCGCGGGTGAGGTCATCGACCTGGGCGTCGAGGCGGGCGTGCTGGAGAAGAGTGGGGCCTGGATCGGGTACGGCGGCGAGCGGCTCGGCAACGGGCGGGAGGCGGCCCGCCAGCACCTGCTCGAGCACCAGGAGATGCTCAAGGAGATCCGCGGCAAGCTGCTGGCCCGCGCCGGGATCGGCGCCCCCGCGATCGCGCCGGTCGCGCCGGCCGCGGCGGTCACGCCGATCGACGAGAAGCGCCCGGCGGCGCGGAAGGTGGCCTAGCCGTGTGGCTCGAGCGCTCGCCCTTCGCGGCCTTCGTGGCGACAACAAAGAGTGCGGTCAACGACAACGCGACGCCGGTGGTACGGACGCCGCGGCGCCGGCCAGACGCCACCTACGCGGCGTCCGGCAACGTCATCTTGCCGCTGCGGTTCGCCGAGCGGATGTCGGGCTGGCACCGCGCGCGCTGAGCGGTCACGGCGGCGGCGTCCAGATGGGCCGGTACATGACGGCGATGCGGGGCCCGGCGTTCGCCGCCTTGGGGATCGCGTGGCGCCAGGTGCGCTGGCAGGCGCCGCCCATGACGCTGAGATCGCCCCACCCGAGCATGAAGGCCCGCCCGCGGCCCCCTTCGCGCGGGCGGAGCAGGAAGCGGCGCGGCTCACCGAGCGAGACGGTCGCCACGATCGCCTCG
>DASYEX010000363.1:0-7745 GCA_036498765.1 Polyangia bacterium | reverse complement strand
GGGGGAAGCCGAGGAGCTGGTCGTAGAGCTGGGCGCTCCGTTGCGGGTCTTTCACGGCGAGCAGCAGGTAATCGACGGTGGGCATGTGGGTCTCCTTTCGGGTGAAGGAGATCCTAGCCCCCGGCGCTGTCAGTTCCTGTCAGTGGTGTCGAGCTGCTCGCGCCATGCCGCCAGCAGCTCGGCGCGGCCGCGCGGGTAGCGCGTCCCGGTCAGCTCGAGGCGCCCGACGCGGTCGAGGCGGAAGTGGCGGAACCCGCGGCGGGTCTCGCACCAGGCGACGACCACCCGCGCGTGCTCGAAGAAGCCGATCGCGAACGGCCAGATGGTACGCGTCGTCGCGCGCCCTTCGGCGTCCCGATAGTCGATCGATACCTTGTGCTCGCGCCTTATCGCCTCCCGCATCTGGCCGGCGTCGACGGTGTCGATGTGCGGCCGCTCCGGACCGACCAGCAGAGTGGCGGCGTCGACCTCGCGCCGCAGCTCGTCGGGCAGCACGGCTGCGATCTTGGCCAGCGCGTTGCTCGCCGCGGCCGCCAGGCTGCGGTCGTCGGAGCGCCGCGCGACCCAGTGCGAGCCGAGCACCAGCGACTCGAGCTCCTCGATCGAGAACATGAGCGGCGGCAGCGTGAACCCTGGGCGCAGCACGTACCCCAGCCCCGGCTCCCCCTCGATGCGCGCCCCCTGCCGCGCAGCGTGGCGATGTCGCGGTAGAGCGTGCGCGCCGAGACGCCCAGCTCCGCCGACAACGCCGCCCCGGCGATCGGACGCCGGTGACGGCGAAGGACCTGAAGGAGCTCGAGGAGCCGTTCGGTGCGCGACATCGTACGGCGACCGCGATGCTACCCGATCCGCCACATGTTAACGTAGCGACGAGCATGCACATCGAAGGCGTCACGGGGTGGTACCGTCGACTGGCGCGGGCCACTCTCTTCGGCTCGGCCATGATCGTCGCCGGCTGCGGCAGCGCGACGATCGTCTCGCCGGACGGCGGATCGGGCGGCTCAGCCGGGAAGCTCGGCGGCGCCGGGAGCGGAGGCGGGGCCGGCGCCGCGGGGGCCGCGGGCGGACCAGGAGGCGGCGCGGGCGCGGCGGGGGCCGCGGGCGGCCGGGGCGGTGCGGGTGGCGCGCCGGCGACCGACGGCGGAATCGATATGAGGCCGATCGCTTGCACGGCCAGCACGACGTGTCCGGCCGGAACCGTGTGCGGCCCGCAGAGCACGTGCGTCGATTGCTCCGCCGTGACGGCGTCGCTGCCCGCGGCGCCCGCGCTGCTGCGCCCGATGCGCGGCGCCTACACGGGGAGCCTCCACGCGCCGACGGCGCGCGCGACGCTCCGCCCGACCTTCACCTGGTCGTCGGTCACGCCGACCTGCGGGGCGATCACCTACGAGCTCGAGGCCGACGATTCGTGTGCGCCCGGCAGCCTCGCGACCTGCGCCTTTCCGAGCGCCGAGCTCGACGCCAAGGGGATCACCGCCACCAGCTACGCCCCGACGCAGGATCTGAAGGTGGCCGCCACGGCGCCCGTCGGCGCCTTCTACGGCTGGCGGGTCCGCGGCTGCGACACCAGCAACCGCTGCGGCGCCTGGTCGGAGGTCCGCTACCTGAACGTCGGCCGCGTTCGCGAGGACATCAACGGCGACGGCTACGGCGATCTGCTGGTGATGAGCAACCGGGGCATCGAGGTCTATCTGGGCAGCGCGCAATTCAACGTCACCGACTCGAGCCACACCATCGCCTACACCAGCGGCTATGGCCCCAGCTTCTCTGGCGATGTGAATGGGGACGGCTACGGCGACTTCTTCGGCACCAGCACCTATAACCCCACCGCCGGTATGGCGCCGACCCTCTACCTGGGCGGCCCGGACGTCACGGCCCTTTCCACGGTCGTCCTCACCAAGACGGCCGGCGGTCCCTCGACGCTGATGCAGACGACGTCCGCCGGTGACTTCAACGGAGACGGGTTCGCCGATCTGATCGTCCAGTGGGGGTACAACCAGACGACGCCCGCGACGCAGCTGCGCATCTTCTACGGGGGAACCACACTGGCGAACACGCCCGATCTCACCATCCCCGGACCGTACGTGAATGACTACACCCTCCAGCACACCGGCCGGATCGGTGACGTCAACGGCGACGGCTACGAGGACATCGCGCTGACGGCCTTCAGCGACGGTGGCAGCAACGGCGGCACGATCCAGATCTTCGCCGGCGGCGCGCAGCCGACGGCCACCGCCACCGTCTCCCTCTCGACGACCTCCGGCAGCTACGAGATCCAGGGGGTCGGCGATCTGAACGGCGACGGGTACGGCGACGCGGTGGTTGTCCTGTCGGGGACCGGCTACTACCTCTATAGCGGCGCCAGCCACCACGGCGCGACGTTCGACGGGACCTTCACCGACGCGACAGCGCGCGACGCGGCGGGCGGCTTCGACATCGACGTAGACGGCCTGTCCGACTTCCTGGTGGGGACCTCGGCCCAGGCCCCGATCCTCTATCGAGGGACGGCGACCGGGCCCGCTGCCGTGGCCAGCGGCCTCTCCCACCTCGGCGAGTCGGTGATCGTCGGCTTCTCCGACAACGACGGAGACGGCCGGCCGGACTTCCTGGGGAGCTCGGGGCAAGGCAGCACCAGCGGACAGCCTCTCCAGTGGGCGGGCAGCGACGGCACGACCAATCCGCGCGTCAGCTATCTGCAGCTGTCGGACACGACGGCCCAGCTCAGCGGACAGATCGTCCGCTGAGGGCCCCCGAGCGCCCGCCGCGCTAGTTGCAGCCGATCGGATTTGGCGAGAGCGCGACGTCGTCGTACCACACCGTGACCGGGCTGCCGCCGTTGAACTCGCGCCATCCGACGTTGAAGTCGGCCAGCGCGGTGTAGAACTTGGTCACCGCGGTCCCGGCGTTGATCCAGTCGGCGTCGATGTCGGTGGTGGGAACGCCGTCGTCGGCGAGGCCGGCGATGTCATTGCCGTCCACCGAGACGTTGAGGTGGAAGTTCGACGTGTTGATCGTGACCTCCACGCAGTACCAGGTGTTGATGCTGGGAGCGAAGCTCTGCGGATCGCCGTTGTAGATGGTGGGGAGGTTGGCGGCGTCGCTGGCGACGTTCCAGTGAAACACCAGAGCCTGGCTATATTGCGTTCCCAGTCGTAGCTCGTTGTTCTCGCTGAGGTCGGTCGTCGGGTGGGTGACCATGAAGGCGTTGTGTCCCTGCGGCAGCGCGCTGCCGAAGCGGACGTAGTAGCGGGCGTGGACCACGGGCCCAAGCGTTCCGATAACGGTGCTGTTGCGAATGTAGACGCGGGATCCCGGGCCCACGATCTTTACCGACTTCGAGGAGCCATGCGCGCCCATGCTGTCGATGACCGGCGCCGCTCCGCCGCCGTCGTTGACGATCGTCCACAGCGCCGAGTTCGGCGCGGCGCCGACCGTGCTGCTCTCGAAGTCGTCGCAGAGCGGAAGCGAAGCGCACCCCCCCGCTCCGCCGTTTCCGGTCGCCCCGGCAGCGCCGCCGCCGGCTCCCCCCTTCGCCCCTCCGGTACCCGTCGCGCCTCCACTCGCCGCGTTGCCGCCGCTGCCCGTGCCCGACGTGCCCCCGCTCGAGGGGGCGCCGCCGCTGCCGCCGGACGAGACGCTCCCGCCGGTCCCGACGCTGCCGCCGGAGCTGGTCCCGCCGCTGCCGGGCATACCGCCGCTGGCGCTGGTTCCCCCGCTGCCGTTGCCGCCGCTGGCGCTGTTTCCGCCGCTCGCGCTGTTTCCGCCGCTGGCGTTGCCCCCGCTGCCGTTGCCGCCACTGGCGCCGTTTCCGCCGCTCGCGCCTCCCGTTCCCGTCGAGCTGGATCCGCCGGCGCAACCGAGCGCGACGAGCGAGAGCGTGCCTAGACCAATAGCAAAGCGAGACGCGGGGGCGTAAGACATCCGGGTACTCTATCGGCCTAGCGCGTGTCCCTCAAGGTTCGGCGCGGCTCAGCCGATCTCGTTTTGGTGGCGAGGCGACGGGGGAGCTGGGCGCTCGCGCTGGTGGTGTGCCTACTTGTGGGCGTCGCCGCCGCCGGTGTGGTGCTCGGCCCCGAGATCGCCCGCGGCGGCGGGATCCTGGCGGCCAGCAAGCGCAAGCTCCAGGCGCTTCGGAGCTTCGCCCTCTTCCGCGACAAGCGGGACAAGGCCGTGCTCCGCTGGGGCGAGCCGCCCAAGGGCCACGCCAAGAAGCCGACGGGAAACTGACGGCGGCGGCGCCTCAAGGACCGCGGGCTCTCTCCCGATCCCTCACTTGAATGAGCGGGTCGAGAGCACGCGCGCGGGGAGCACGAGCAGCGGCGGCGCTCGTGCTCCTGGCCGCGGCCGCCTGGGTCGGCCCGAACGTCTGGATTGCGCGCAGCACGCGCGGCTACACGTACACGAACGCCGACGCGGTCCCGGCGCGGACGTTCGCCATCGTTCCCGGCTCGCCGGTCCCGCGGGGCCGACTGTCGTCCGTGCTGCGCGACCGCCTCGGCGCCGCGCTCGAGCTCTATCGCGGCGGGCGGGTCAAGACGATCCTCGTCTCGGGGCGCGATACGCCAGCCTCACCCGAGGCCACCGTCATGCGTGCCTGGCTGGAGGCGCGCGGCGTTCCGGCGGCCGACATCTGGTCGGACGAAGGCGGCACTCGCACGCGGCAGACGATGAACCGGGCCGTCGCGAACTACGGCATCGCCGACGCGATCGTCTGCACGCAGACGGTGAACGTGGCGCGCTCGATCTATCTGGCGCGCCGGGCTGGCATCGACGCGGTCGGGTTGGCCCTCCCCTCGCCGCTCGAGCACTCGACCCGCTACGTGGCGAGGGAGTCGCTCAAGACCACCCTGGCCTTCGCCGAGTCGCAGCTCGGTCCTCGTCCGACACCGGCCGCGCCGATCGTCGCCGCGCGGTAGCCGCCCGTCCGCGCGCCTCGGCTAGAAAGTGCGCGCCAGCAGGAGACCGCCGCCGCCGGGGGCGATGAAGGGGAGCGCGACCGTCCCCAGCGGCTCCGCGACGTCTTGCTTGAAGGGCAGGAGCTGCGCGATGACGACCCCGACGACGGGCGCGGTGCCGATCGCGACCCACTCGCCCGCCGATGGACTGTAGTGCGGGCCGCCGTGCAGGCGCGGGACCAGGAAGCCGACCGCCGTCCCCACCAGCGCGCCCACGATGACGTCGCTGTAGAAATGTTTGCCGGCGCGCGTCCGCAGATCGGCGGTGGCTCCCGCCAGGGCCAGCTCGAACCCCCAGACGGCCGCGCGCGACTTGGCGTCGGTGGCGGCCTGCCCGTAAAGGTACGAGCCGGCGACCGCCGCGGTGAAGGTGGTGCTGGCGTGCCCCGAGAAGAAGGAGAGGTGCGAGTCCTTCCCCTGCCGTTCGGTATAGGCCTTCATCCGCGGATCGGTGTTGTAGACGTAGGGACGCGGGCGGCCCACGGTGTACTTCACGATGCCGTTGACCAGCGTGTTGATGGCGAGCGCCTCGGTGTAGAGCAGGAAGCGCTTTCCGTTGGCGTCGTTGAGCCCGCCGCCCTGTCCGTAGAGCAGTCCGAGCGGCGTCACCACGTCGATCCCCGCCAGCAGATCGCTGGTCGAGGCGGCGCTCTGCGAGAACCGACCCTCCAGCCGATCGTCGATCGGGAGCAGCTGTCTCTGCCAGAGCGCCGCGCGATCGACGGGGATCAACGCCGCGAGCGCCGTGCCCGCGATCGCCACGCCGGTGATCGCGCCGTCGCGCCCCCAGCGGACGTCCGGAGACGAGATCGACTGCGCGCGCGCCGCGCGGGCGCCGGAGACCGAGAGCCCGGCGCCGAGGAGGAGCGAGAGCGCGAACGAGAGGCGACGCCCGCGGAGCACGTCACCCCTTGACGTTGATCTGCAGCGCCTCGTTGATGAACGATTCGATCGCGGCGGCCATCTGCGATTCCGTCTGGTCGTTGCCCGGCACGAGCGCCAGCGTCCGCACGCGCTCCAGCATGCCGTCGTAGATCCCCTCCAGGTGGCGGATCTTCTCGTCGACGTCGGAGCCCTCCTCCTGCATGAGCGCGCCGATCTGCAGGCCGGTCCCCAGCCCCAGCGTGCCGAGCGAGGTGACGCCCACGACCTTGAGGTCCGTGCTGGGGTTGGCCTTGTCGGTGGCGGCCAGCGCGACGTAGCCGGTGACGATGGAGCCGACCAGCATCGTCGCGTAGGACGTCAGCGTCAGGGCGCGCCGCCGGGCGCGTACCTTGTTGCGGCGCTCCTTGAGCAGATCGAGCTGCTTGCCGAACACCTCCTCGGCCAGGGCCAGGTGCTGCGCCACCAGCGGGTGCTTGTCGGCGCCGGGGAGGAGGCTGCCGGCGGCGATCCGTGAGGCGGGCGAGACCTCGATGCTGCTCCGATCCAGCACCGTGTACTCGCTGGCGCAGCCGGCGCCGAGGAGTGACACCACCACCAGGGTCGAGACGATCTTCATCGATAGCTCCTCCGTCTGATTTTTTCGCCCGTCTGCTGCCCGTCGAACGCCGCGATCCACTGGCCGACCACCGCCGTCACCAGCTCGGCGGTGAGCGCCGCTTCGGTCGTGTGGCGGGCCTTCTCCGACGTCGACGCCTGCCCGCGCGCCGCGAACACCGTGGTGCCGGACGCGAGCTCGACGATGCTCACGGCAGCCGCCAGCGTCCCCACCTCTCGGCGCGTGACGTGATGCGGGACGTTCTGCACGTTCATCTGCTCGATCTTCACCAGCGCCCGGTGCGTCGGACGGGTGGCCGGCGTCTCGGACAGCGCCAGCGCGAACCCGGAACGTCCGCCGAGGCGCCCCGCCAGCTCGTCGAGCAGCGCCTGCGCCTGCGGCGACGGCGGCTCCCCCGCGGCGAGCGCGAAGGCGAGCAGCCCCGGTTCGACGACCGGGGCGCGCGCGACCGGGGGCGGCGGCGGTGGCGCCGGGGCCGCCTCGCCCACCGCCCAGCGGGCCACCTCGGCGGCCAGCCGCGGCGTCAGCTCGGGCCCGCCGGCGCCGCCCGGCCACTCCCGGCGCTGCGTGATGCTGCCGGACCGCGCATCGAAGACCGTCGCGAACAGGGTGGCGCGGCCACCGTCGTCGGCGAGCTTGAGTCCCAGCACCCGCTCTGCCCGCGTCACCTCGCCGAGCCGCTTCAAGCAGGCCGGGGCCACGCAGCTCGACAGATCGGCGGGGAAGTCGCGCCGGCGCTTTGCGGGGATGTCGCGCGGGGAGAGCGCGGGGGCGCGCTTCGCGTCGGCCAGGGCGATACCGATCCGCTCCTCGAACAGCTCGCCCGCGCTCTCATTGACGGGCCAGGCGCGCGCCACGGGGAGCACGAAGATCCCGCCGGTGGTCTGGTCGCCGCGCGCCGTTGCGCCCAGGGCCAGCACCACGAGCGCGAGCCAAGTTCCGGCGCCCCGCAACAATCCCATCCGGAGCGACGCTAGACGATTTCGCCGACCGCCGCAATCGTGAGGGACACTCTGCACACCCCCGGGCGGCGGCCAGAAAAAATGGCCGGCCGAAACCGACGGACCGATCGCTATCGTCGAAGCGCGAATCCCCTTAAAATAGTGCGGGGGTCGCCCTGACCTCGTCGGAGGTTCGTCCCATGCGCCTTGGATTCGGTCTGGTCGGTTGCTTGGCGATCGTCGTCGGGTGCGGTGGCATCACGCCGACGACGCCGGACGGGGGAGAGACGGGAACGGGCGGTGGCGGCGCGGGCGGGATCTCCGGGGCGGCCGGCAAAGGGAGCGGCG
>DASYEX010000362.1:0-10049 GCA_036498765.1 Polyangia bacterium | reverse complement strand
TTCCACTTCGACGGCGACGACGGCGAGGACGTGCGCGAAGAGGAGATCCCGGCCGATCGGCTCGAAGAGGCGAAGACCGCCCGGCACCAGATGATCGCCTCGATCGCCGATCACGACGACGCCATCGCCGACAAGTTTTTGGCCGAGCAGGACCCGACGGTCGAAGAGGTGCGGGCCGCCATCCGGCGCGTCACCATCGCGCTCAAGATGACGCCGGTGTTCATCGGCTCGGCCTACAAGAACAAGGGCGTCCAGCTCCTCCTCGACGGCGTGAACATGTACCTCCCGAACCCCAAGGAGGTCACCAACATCGCGCTCGATCAGGATAAGAAGGAAGAGAAGGTCATCCTTCAGTCTGACGCCAAGGCGCCGTTCGTCGGCCTGGCGTTCAAGCTGGAAGACGGGCGCTACGGGCAGCTGACCTACATGCGCGTCTATCAGGGGTCGCTCTCCAAGGGCGACTTCATCGTCAACAACAGCAACAACCAGAAGCGGGTCAAGGTGCCGCGGCTCGTCCGTATGCACTCGAACGAGATGAACGACATCGAGACCACCTCGGCGGGGGACATCGTGGCCCTCTTCGGCGTGGAGTGCTCGTCGGGCGACACGTTCACCAACGAGTCGATCAACTACACGATGACCTCGATGCACGTGCCCGAGGCGGTCATCTCGCTGGCCGTGGCCCCCAAGGACAAGGGCAACGCCGCCAACTTCTCCAAGGCGCTCAATCGATTCACCAAGGAAGACCCGACCTTCCGGGTGCGCCGCGACGAGGAGTCGGCCCAGACCATCATCAGCGGCATGGGCGAGCTCCACCTCGAGATCTACATCGAGCGCATGAAGCGCGAGTACGCCTGCGAGGTGATCTCGGGTAAGCCGCAGGTCGCCTACCGCGAGGCGATCGGCCAGCACTCCGAGTTCAGCTACACGCACAAGAAGCAGACCGGCGGCTCCGGCCAGTACGGCAAGGTGGCCGGCTACATCGAGCCGCTCCCCGCCGATCACCCGACCGGCTTCGAGTTCGAGGACGACATCGTCGGCGGCTCGATCCCGCGCGAGTTCATCCCTGCCTGCGAGAAGGGGTTCCGCGAGGCGACCAAGAAGGGGCCGCTCATCGGGTTCCCGATCGTCGGCGTCAAGTGCGTCATCAACGACGGCGCCTCGCACCCCGTCGACTCGTCGGAAATCGCCTTCCGCACCGCGGCCCTCATGGGCTTCCGTGAGGCCTACGCCGCCGCCAAGCCGACCATCCTCGAGCCGATCATGCGGGTCGAGGTGCAGTTCCCCGAGGAGTTCCAGGGGGCGGTCATGGGCCAGCTCAACCAGCGCCGCGGGACCATCATCTCGTCGGAGAAGCAGGAGGGCTTCGTCCAGGCGATGGCCGAGGTGCCGCTGAACGACATGTTCGGCTACTCGACCGATCTCCGCTCGGCGACCCAGGGCAAGGGCGAGTTCACCATGGAGTTCCAGAAGTACGCCGAGGTGCCCAAGCAGGCGCGCGAAGTGATGATGGCCGAGTACCGGGCCAAGCAGAACAAGTAGGCGCTTCCGCGCGGCGCCGCGGCCCGCGGGGTCGATCGATGCGGGAATTTCGATCCCCGCGCATCGTTGCAAACGTGCAGTCGCTCCGATAATGTCGGCGCCGCTGGACGCCTAAATTTTGCAAGGGGTTGAATGATTCGTCGGCTTGTTGGTCGTGGCTTCGCGGGTCGTGGCTTCGTGGGTCGTGGCTTCGTGGGTCGTGGCTTCGCCTGGATCGCGCTTGGGGCCGTGGTGGCGGCGACCGCCGTCGCGCCTCAGGCGGCACGGGCGGCGGGTGGTAACGACGCCGAGAAGCTGATCCGGCAAGGCATCGAGCTGCGGAAGCAGCACGACGACGAGGGCGCGGCGCGCGCCTTCCAGCAGGCTTACGACCAGGTCCACTCGCCGAAGGCCGCCGCACAGCTGGGTCTTGCGGAGCAAGCGCTCGGGCGCTGGGAAGACGCCGAGCGACACGTGTCCGAATCGCTTCGCGCCACCAGCGATCCCTGGATCACCAAGAATCGGGCGACGCTGGACGATGCGTTGGGGACGATCGAGGCGCACCTCGGACGTGTCGAGGTGCTCGGCGATCCCGAGGGTGCCGAGGTGTCCGTCAACGGGCGGACGATTGGCAAGCTCCCCCTGTCCGATGCGGCGCAGGTCAGCGCCGGCCAGGTCGACGTCGAGGTGCGCGCGCCGGGCTACGTCGCCGCGCAGCGGACCCTCACGATCGTCGGCGGGCAGTACCAGCGGCTGGTCTTTCACCTCGCCAAGGAGATCCTGCCGGAGACGGCGAGTCCGGCTGTCAAGCCTTCCGCTGGCCCGGAAGCCGTCGCTGGCCCGGGCACGACCTCCACGCCCGGCCTCACCTCGACGCCCGCCGCGGAGCCGCCGTCGCAGCTGCGGATGGTCTTGAAATGGAGCGCGGCAGGCGCCGCAGCCGTCGGGTTGGCGGTCGGCGTCACCTTCGCCATCCTGCACGCCAACAACGTTTCGAGCTTCGACAGCAACCCCGCGGGGTGCGAAGACAAGAATGGGACGGCACTTCACGCGAATGGGAGCAAGGCGCCGGAGTGTCAGGGAACGCTCGACGCCTACCGCAGCGACACGACGTATTCGATCGTCGGCTTCGCGGCTGCGGGCGCCTTCGCCGCCACATGGCTGGTCCTCCAACTGACGGAGGTTCCGGTCCACTCTGGGGCGGACCACGCGCAGGCGGGTCGGCTGTGCGCGCCCTCACTGTCTGGACTTGGTTTGTCGTGTGAGCTTCGCTTTTGATTCACTCCGAAAAAGGTGGCGTCATGAAATTGATGGTGGTCGCGTCACAGGCGATCTATTGGATCAATGCCAACCAGCAAAACGTAAATAATACATCGTTCAGCATCATGAAGCTCGCCCGCTGACGCGCAGCTGGGCGTGGTCACCGCGGTCCTCTTCTGGGGGCTATTCGTCGATGATCGCCGCGCCGTTCTCGGTGCGGCGGACGGAGGGGGTGGTCGGCTTCGCAGGGGCGGGGGGCGCCGTTGTCGCAGGCTTTTCGTGAGCAGTGACGGCATGAGCGTGATGAGACGGCGCTGAACGCGACGGTCGGTCGGTACCGGTCGGCGTCTCGACCGCCTTGGGCGGCGACGGCAGCGGATCAAGCGTGACGTCCTCGGCCGGCGCGCGGTCACGGAAGGTGATCCTGGCGGGGGCGAATCCGGCGGCCGACACCACCAGCGTGTGCTCGCTGCCGTCGAGCGACAACTCTTCGTCAATCCGCCCGGTTCCCATCCGCGTTCCATCGAGCTCGAACGCCGCCGCGCGCGGCGTGGCGGCGACCGTGACCCGGTAGCGCGCCAGCGGCTTGGTTGGTCCGGCCGCGGCGCTGGTCTCCTGGACGTTCTCTGTCGGCGGCCGCGCTTCCGGGGGGCGCGGGTGGTGCGCCGACGGCGAGGTGACGACGTAGGCCGCCACGGCGGCGGCGCCAAGGACGACGATGCCCCCCACCAGCAACCCTGGGCGGGTGCGCGGCCGCAGCGAGATCTGGGCGGCGCTGCTGCCGAAGGTCGTGCTGGCCGGCGGCCTCGACGTGGCCGGATCTGCGTTGCTCGGGGCCGGGGTGGCGAAGACCACCGTCCCTCCCGGTTGCGACTCCACGAGGGGCGACTGCGCGAGCTGCGCCTGCGTCGGCCGTTGCGCGGACGGGAGGCTGTCGGGCTCGCCGCCCTCCATCGCCGCCGCCCACTGCGCGCGTGGCCCGGGCGATGCGAACGGGAGCAGCGCCCGGCCGAGCGCGCGCGCGGAGGGGAACCGCCGGGCGGGATCGAGGGCCATGGCCCGGAGGATCACCTGCTCGATCTCGACGGGCAGGTCGGGGCGATGCGCCCGCGGCGGCGGAAACGAGCCCTCGCCGACGCTGCGGATCACCTCGTAGATCGTCTCGCCCTGGTGGGCGCGCCGGCCGGTCATGCACTCATAGATGATCGCGCCCAGGGCGTACTGGTCGCTGCGGGCGTCGACGCCCGAGGCGCTGCGGACCTGTTCGGGCGCGATGTAGTACGGGGTCCCCATCGAGGCGCCGGTGCCGGTGAGCGCCAGCGTGTTCCCCCCGCCGTTGGAGGTGAGCTTGGAGATGCCGAAGTCCAGCACCTTGGGCTCGATCCCGCCGATGCGGCCGCGGGCCAGGAAGATGTTCTCGGGCTTGAGATCGCGGTGGATGACCCCCTCGTCGTGGGCCACCGCGATCGCCGCGAACACGGGGAGCAGCAGGTCGACCGCTTTGGCGATTGGAAGGGGACCCGTGCGCTCGATCATGGCGGACAGGTCCTCGCCCTCCAGGAACTCCATCACCAGGTAGGCGATGGTCCCCTCGGTGGCCACGTCGGTCACGTCGACGACGTTCGGGTGTCGGATGCGCGAGGCCGCCTCCCCTTCGCGTAGAAAACGGGCCCGCGCCCCCGGCGTCGCCGCGACGGCCGGATGCAGCGTCTTGATGGCCACCCGCTTCTTCAGATCGCGGTGCAGCGCCTCGTAAACGGACCCCATGCCACCGCGGCCGAGGAGGCGCACGATCTGGTAACGGCCGAGCTCTGTGCCGGATGCCAGTTGCTCTTCCTCGTCGAGGTCGGTCGAAGATCCCACGGGTCGGCTAGGATACCGCAAAGCCGCCTGGCTCGCTTCCGAACCGGGGTAACCTGGGCGCGCGTGCTCCTCCCGCTCTACGCGATCACGCTGTTCCTCGCGTCCGGGCTGCTCTTCGCCGTCGAGCCGCTGGTCGCCAAGGGGCTGCTCCCCTTGCTGGGCGGGGGCGCGGCGGTCTGGACCACCGCGGTCGCCTTCTTCCAGGTCGCGCTGGTGGGCGGATATCTCTACGCCCACCTGCTCGCTGTCCGGGTGGGGACGCGCCGGAGCGTCTGGCTGCACGTCGCCCTGCTGGCCGGCGCCCTGGCCCTCTTTCCGCTGGCGCGGCCGGAGGGATGGGTGGCGCCGCCCGCGCATCAGGCGCTCTGGCTGTTCGGCCGGCTGGCGGTCACGGTGGGACCCCCGTTCGTGCTGCTGGCGGCCACGGCGCCGCTCTTGCAATCCTGGTTCGCCGGAACCGCCCACCGCGGCGCGCGCGATCCCTACTTCCTCTATGCGGCCAGCAACGCCGGCAGCATGGCCGCGCTGCTGGTGTATCCGGTCGCGGTCGAGCCGTTTGTGGGGCTCACGCGGCAGCGGCACCTCTGGAATGCAGGGCTGGTGGTGGCGCTCGGGCTCCTCGGAGCCTGCGCGCTCGCGGCCGTGCGCCTGGCGCGGTGCGCCGGCGAGCCGGCACCGTCCCCCGTGCCGCCGCCCGGAGCCCGCTCGGCCTCGCCGGGCTGGCGACAGCGCGCCCGCTGGCTGGCGCTGGCGGCGGTCCCTTCCAGCCTGCTGCTCTCTGTCACCAGCTACGTGACGACGGATCTCGTGGCCGTACCGCTCCTCTGGCTCGTTCCGCTGGCGCTCTACCTCGCGACCTTCATCGCCGCCTTCAGCCCCCGGCAGCCGTTCTCGCCCCGGCGGATGCTCTGGTTGCAGCCGCTGCTGCTGGTGCCGCTCGCGGCGGAGATGTTCGTGTCCACCGTGGGGAGCGCGCCCTTGCTGATCCCGATCCACCTCGGCATCTTCTTCGTGACGGCGCTCTGCTGCCACCAGATGCTGGCGCAGAGCCGGCCGGAGGCCGATCGCTCGACCGAGTTCTATCTCTGGATCGCGGTCGGCGGCGCGCTGGGCGGCCTCTTCAACGTCTTCGCCGCGCCGCTCTTGTTCCGGTCGGTGGCCGAGTATCCGCTCGGCTTCGTTGCGGCCGCGCTGCTCCGCCCGGCGCCCGTCAGCATCAGCGACGAGGCGCGCGCGCGCCGCCGCGATCTCACGTTGCCGCTGGCGCTGGCCGCGATCCTGGGCGGGGGCGTCTGGGTGTTGCAGCGAACGGCCGCCGGGATGAGCGATCTGGGCGGGCGCATCGCGCTGGCGGTCGTCCTGTCGGCCGCCGGATGCGCCACCTACGCGTTTCGCGGCCGCCCCCGGCGGTTCGGCTTGGGCCTCCTGGCGATGATCGCCTCGGGGGCGCTGTACGCGCAGGGCGCCACCGGCGTGGTCTTCCGCGCGCGCAGCTTCTACGCCGTCCACAAGGTCGTCCGGACCGGTTCTTCGAAGCTGGAGCTGACCAACGGGAACACGGTTCACGGCGTCCAGGATCTCCGGTCACCGACGTCGCGGCGAACCCCCCTCTCCTACTACAGCCGCGGGGGACCGATCGGCGACGTGATACGCCTTCGCGCGGAGCAAGCGGACCGGCGGCCGGCGGGCGTGGTCGGCCTGGGCGTCGGAACCCTGGCGGCCTACGCCGAGCCCGGAGAGCGCTGGACGTTCTTCGAGATCGACCCTGCCATCGTGCACATCGCCCGGGAGGGCGGTCTCTTCACCTATCTCGCCGATGCGCGGGGCGAGGTGAGCATCGTGCTCGGCGACGGCCGGCTCTCGCTCGCCGTCGTCCCGGACGGGACCTTCGGCCTGCTGGTGCTGGACGCCTTCAGCTCGGACGCGGTCCCGGCGCACCTGCTCACGCGCGAGGCGCTGGCCCTTTATGTCCGGAAGCTGGCGCCGGGGGGACTCGTGGCCTTCCACCTCTCGAACCGGTACCTCGCGCTGGTGGACGTCGTCTCCGGGAGCGTTGCCGCCGCAGGGCTGGTCGGCCTCACCCGGACCGCCGACGTGACCGCCGCCGAGGCGCGCGCGGGGATCTCCCCTTCGACCTGGGTCGTGCTCGCGCGCGCCGCTCGCGACCTGGGACCGCTCGCCACCGACCCGCGCTGGCGCCCCTTGCCCGCCGGAACGCGCGGCTGGAGCGACGACGCCTCCAGCCTCTGGTCGGCGCTCTCGCTGCGCTAGCCGATCTTGCGCGCTAGCCGATCTTGCGCGCTAGCCGATCTTGATCGTCTGGCAGCCGAGCACGATCTGCACCTGGCCGTTCACGTCACTCTGAAAATTCGAGCAGGTCGACGGGCAGACGATGATCTGTTTCGGCGTCCCCTTCGAGGGGTCGACGTCGTAGTACCAGCCCCCCTTGTCACAGGCCGAAGAGCCGGTGGTCTGGCCGATGGTGGTCATCTGGTTTGAGCCGCTGGTGAAGCTGACGTTCACCTTCGTCACGTCGACGGGGGTGCCGCCCGAAGAGGGAGGGATGGTGTACGAGCAGGCGATTGCTTTGCTCTGGGCCATCGCGATCGCGTCGTGGAGCTGCTGGGTGACCGTGTTCCCGGTGACGTCGATGATGACGGCCATCCCGGTGCCGCCGGCCGAAGCCAGCATGTTCAGGTTGCTCTGCGCCTGAGTTGCCTCGTTACCGCCCTTGAAGATCCCGACCACGAACGTGGGAATTGACGGCGATCCCGATGCTCCGCTGGTCGCAATCCCAGAGACCCCCGCGATGTCCGAGGGCGCGCACTCTGGGGGCGGTATGCCGGGAAGGAAGCCGCCCGGGAGACCGTCGGTCACCAGGACGACCGCCGCTTTGTGGTCGGGGTTGGTGGTCAGGTCCTGCTGCGCCCAGCTGATGGCGCCGGTGAGCGCGGGTCCCGTCGGCGTGTAGCCGTCCGGCGTGTGGCCGCCGAGCGAGCTGGAGAGCTTGTTCGAGCTGTCAGGCAACGTCAGCAAGGCGACGTTGGGCGTCGCGTAGTCGGAGCTCATGCAGATGTCGCGCAGGTGGCAGTAGCCGGCGTACTCGGTGCAGGTGGCACCGCTCCCGACGGCCGCAGCGCAGGCGCCGGATGCCGCCGTCGGCCCGGCGGCGCAGCAGAGCCCGTTCGAGCAGTCGTCCTCGGCTCCCGGGCCGCAGTCGTATATCCGGGAGCAGGTTTGGCTCCCGCAATCGGCGCTCGTCTGGCAAAGGGGAACCACCGCCGTCGCTGTGGCGCCGCTCGAGACACAGGTGTTGCGGAAGTCGCACGCGCCGTAGCTCCCGCAGTCGGAGTCCTTCGCGCAGGTCGCCGGAGCGCCGCTCTGCTCGTCGGGAAAATACTTGAGCGCCACGCCCAGTCCGGCCGAGCCCGAATCGGCGAAGAACGTGTCGAGCGCCGAGGCGACCGCGGCCCACTTCGTCGTTCCGGCGCCGGTCTTCTCCAGCATCGACTTCGAGCTGTCCATGAGGAAGTAGAGGTCGAGCGGAACCGGGTGCGCGCCGATGGTCGACGCCGCGCAGGCGCCGTCGAGCCCGGCGTCGCTGACGCTGGAGCCGCCGCTTCCGTTGGAGCCGCCAGAGCCGTTCGAGCCACCGGAGTGGTTCGAGCCGCCACTGCCGTTCGAGCCGCCGCTGGCGCTGTTCCCGCCGCTTCCGTTGCTGCCGCCCGAGCCGGAGCCCGAGCCGCCGCTCCCCGTCTGGTTCTTCACGCCGGCGGCGTTGCAGCCAAAGAGCAGCGCGGCGACGAGTAAAAATGATGTCCGGTCTGCGAAGCGTCGATTGGTCATCATGGTGGTCACTCGAAGATGATGCTGCTGCAGGGGAAGCCGAAGTTGATGTGGGTCGTGTTGGGCATGCGCCAGTTCGCGCAGGCGGTTCCGTTCAGGACCAGCTCGGTCGACGAGGCCATGCTCCAGCCGTTGGTGGCGTCCTGGGCGACCGTATTGCCTTCAACCGTGATCACCGCCTTGGCGAGCTGGGTCAGGTCGACCTTGATCGACTTCCCTCCGACGTTCGAGAGGTCGAACGTGCAGGCCTTGACGCCGTTGATGGCGGCGCTGATCTGATTCTCGAGATCCGTCTCCGACGTCGAGGCGGGCGAATAGACTGGGGCGTTCCCGCCCGCGGCACCGTACGTGGCGAGCGCGGCGCCATTGGCGTCTGTCGCTGGCTTCCCGGTCGTCGCGTACAGGTTGGGCCACGAGTACTGTCCGGCGTTCATGCCCCGGGTCTTGCACGTTTCGTAGAGCTGGTTCTGGGTCTGGACGCCCGCGGCCGTGGGGAACACGACGGACAGCCCGGCGCCCGCGTTGGCGTAGTTCTGCAGCGCCTCCGGCGCCAAGTTGTCGCCTGAGGCCGGAAGGCCGATGACCAACGTTCCGATGCTCGGCGTGCCGCTGTACAAGGTCTGTAGCTGATACGTGACCGCGTCGACGGGACAGTCCGGCGCCCCGTCGTCGCAGAAGTCGGTCTCGCTGTCGGTGACGAACAGGATGTATTTTGCCCCGTTCCCTGTGTCCGCCATCAGGGCTTGCTGCACGAGCGGAAGGACTTGAACGGCCGGCGTCTCCGCCTTGAATTGCGGCTGGATCTGCGCCGAATAGAGCGTATTGATGGCCGCGTAGTTGTTGATGTCCGGCGCGACCGTGTTCCAGATCGGGCACTGGGCCGGTGCCTGGCCGGTGAAGATGCCCACGCCGAATCGGACCTGCGACTGTAGTTTGTTGATGACGTTGAGCGCGGCCGTTCGAAGAGTGAAGAACGTGCTGGTCGCCCCGTTCGAGAATTCGCTGCCGGACTGGTCGACCAGCACGAACACCGTCGGGATCTGCGGGGCCCACGTGAAGTTCGCGGTCTGACAGGTGGCATCGGTGCCGGCGTCGCTCACCGGCGACGAACCGCCGGAGCCGGCGGAGCCGGTGTTGCCGCCGGAGCTCGACGAGCCACCCGAGCCGGTGTTGCCGCCGGAGCTCGACGAGCCGGCGGAGCCGGTGTTGCCGCCGGAGCTCGACGAGCCACCCGAGCCGGTGTTGCCACCCGAGCTGACTGAGCCGCCGGAGCCGTTGCCGCCGGAGGCGCTGTTGCCGCCGGAGCTGGACGAGCCGCCCGAGCCGTTGTTGCCGCCGGAGGCGGTGTTCCCGCCGGAGCCGTTGTTGCCCCCGGAGGCGTGCGAGCCGCCGGAGCCGTTCGAGCCACCGGAGCCGGTGCTGCCCGGGGAGGCCTTGGCGCAATTGAGGAGCGCGCCGGCGGACAAGCAAACGAGGAACGACCTGAGCGCTGTCGCTCTGGGGGATGCGACGAGGCGGTAGTCCAAAGGAACCTCCGTACGGTAGGCGGGGACGAGCGC
>DASYEX010000361.1:0-4366 GCA_036498765.1 Polyangia bacterium | reverse complement strand
GCCCCTGATCGGGATAGAAGATCACCTTGGCCGGATCGATCACCGGGCCCGGCGCCGGCGTGGGCGACGCGGTGCCGCCCGCGGCGCGCGCCGGCTGGACCCAAGGCAGAAGGAACGACAGAAGGAACGACAGAAAGAAGGCGAGCGAGGACGAGCGCCAATGGCGGGCAGGCACCTGGCAAGTCTAGCGGACCGCCCCCGACCGCGAATTTCCCACCGACGCCTTAGGGAGACGACCGTATCCGCTCTGTTCGGGCTTGCGTCACTGGTTCGAATAATCTAGAAGTAACCCATGGCCGCGAAGTTGGAGCACCACGCCGAGCAACTCGGGGCTCTCGGCCACCCGATTCGGCTGGCGATCCTGCGCTACGTCGTGCAGGCGGGACCGGAGGGCGCCGCCGCCGGGGCGATCCAGTCGCAGGTGGACATGCCCGCTTCGACCCTCAGCCACCACCTCAAGCGACTCGTCGACGCCGGCGTCATGCGCGCGCGCGGCGAGGGGACGTTCCACTACTACTCCGCCGACTACGACGCCCTCCGCAAGCTGACCGATTACCTGTGGGAAGACTGTTGCAAACATGGCAGCAAGACCGGCGGGGGGAAGTGCTGCTGACGTCGTTTTTTCATCGCTGATTGTTCGATTATTATCGAAGGAAGGAACCCAGGCCATGAACGTCCTCAAACCGCACCTGTCGCTGAACGTCGCCAACGTCGACACCTCCGTCGCCTTCTATGAAAGGGTGTTCGACGTCCCGGCGACGAAACGCCGGCCCGGCTATGCGAAGTTCGACCTGCAAACGCCCTCGCTGAACCTGTCGATGGTCGAGGCGCCGCGGTCGGGCGTCAACGCCAGCCACTTCGGCATCCAGGTCGCGTCGACCGACGACGTCGCGCGCGCGGCCGAACGGTTCCAGCGCAACGGCCTCGCGACCTTCGCCGAAGAGAACACCGCCTGCTGCTACGCGGTTCAGGACAAGGTGTGGGTCGAGGATCCCGACGGCAACATGTGGGAGGTGTTCGTCGTCAAGGGCGACAGCCCGGCGATGCGCGAGGGCGAGCGAAGGACCTGCTGCGTCCCCCTCTCGACCGCCGGTCACGGCGGTCCGGTTCCTCTCGGCACCAAGCGCCCATGCTGCTGAAGAAGGTCGCGGCCGAGGCGCTGGGGACGGCCCTGCTGCTGGCGGCGGTGATTGGCTCCGGGATCATGGGCGAGACGCTGGCGCGCCCCAACGTGGCGCTGGCGCTGCTCGCCAACACCGTCGCGACCGGCGCCGCGCTGGTGGCGCTCATCATCACGTTCGGGCCGATCTCGGGCGCGCACTTCAACCCCGCCGTGACCCTGGCCGACGCCAGCCAGGGCGGCCTCCCGTGGCGCGAGGTGCCGGCCTACCTCGCCGCGCAGCTCGCCGGCGCGTTCCTCGGCGTGGCCGTCGCGCACGTGATGTTCCAGCAACCGGCGCTGTTCTTCGCCTCCCAGCATCGACGCGACGGGAGCGCGCAGCTGGTGAGCGAGTTCGTGGCCACCTTTGGCCTGCTCTCGGTCATCTGGGGTTCGGCACGGCGGCGGCCGGGATTGGTTCCCTTCGCCGTCGGCGCGTACATCACGGCCGCCTACTGGTTTACGTCGTCGACCTCGTTCGCCAACCCCGCGGTCACGCTGGCGCGCGCGGCGAGCGACACGTTCGCCGGCATCCGCCCGGCCGACGCGCCCGGGTTCATCGTCGCCCAGCTGGCCGGCGCGGCCGCGGCGACGGCGCTCTTTCGCTGGTTGGTCCCGGCGCTGCCCACGGTCGCCGGCCGCGTCGTCGATCGGCTCGGTTCCGACGAGGAGATCTCATGAGCACCGTGGACACCGTCATTTTCGCCTGTATTCACAACGCCGGCCGGTCACAGATGGCCGCCGCGTGGTTCAACGCGCTCGCCGACGCCAGGAAGGCCCGCGCCGTCTCTGCCGGCACGGACCCGGGGACCAAGGTCCACCCCGAGGTTCTGGAGGCGATGCGCGAGGTCGGCATCGATCTTGGCGACCGAAAGCCGCAGAAGCTCACCGACGACCTGGCCCGCGGTGCGCAGATGTTGATCACCATGGGCTGCGGCGAGGAGTGTCCGGTCGTGCCCGGCCTCCGGCGCGACGACTGGCCGCTCGAGGATCCGAAGGAGAAGCCGATCGCGCGCGTGCGCGAGATCCGCGACGAGGTGCGGGCGCGCGTCGCCGAGCTCCTCCGGAGGGAAGGTTGGGGCCGTCCGTGATCGCGGTCTAGACGAACCGGCGCTTGCGGCGAACCAGCCCGAGCGCGGCCAGGAGAAGCAGGCCCGACAGCTCGCCCTGCTCTCCCGCGCCGACCTCGCAGTTGCATCCGCTTGCCGAGGCGTCGCCCGCCGTGCCGGAGCTCCCGCCTGTCGCCGCGCTTCCACCGGCGCCGGTGGCTCCGCCGGTCGCCGGCGCGCCGCCGCTGCCGGTGCTCCCACCCGAGCCGGTCGTCCCGCCCGAGCCCTTGCCGCCCGAGCCGTTGCCGCCCGAGCCATTGCCGCCGGTGCCGGTGTTACCGCCCGAGCCCGTGGTGCCGCCGGACGCCCCACCGCTGCCCGTCTTGCCGCCGGACGCCGAGGCCCCCTGCCCGGCCGAACCGCCGAGTCCGGATGCGCCTCCCGTTCCTGTCCCGCCGGAACCGCCCCTGCCAGCCGTGCCGGTGGCGCCACCGGTCCCGCCGGCACCGGCCGCGCCCGAGCCGGTCCCGCCCGTCCCGTCGTGTCCGGCCGCTCCGCCCGAGCCGCCGGTGCCGGTCGAGGCCGGCGAGAGCACGTACATCATCGCGGCGCCGTAGGGGACGTTCACGGAGATCCCGGTGGTCATTCCGCTGACGTTCGCCCGGTTCCAGAGATCGCGGACGGCCGGGGTCCCCGAGACGCCGAGCTGCGAGAAGGTGGCCGAGACCGTGGCGTCCGCGGTGCCCCGATTGAACAGCGCCACCGCCTTGCGGCCACCGCTCAGATCGCGCGCCCACACCTCGGTGGTCCCCTGCTGGGCGATCCGTTTGGCGTGCGTGCCGAGCGCGTCCTGGTTCACCGCCAGCACCTCTTCGTTGGTGAGCAGCGCGACGGTCCAGGGTCCGGTCGTGGTATCGCTGGTCAATGACTGGACGTTGCCGCCGAAGATCAGCGGTGACGGCAGGATGCTCCAGAGCGACAGGATGGTGACCTGGTCATTGTGCGTGAACGTCGTCTCGCCGGAGGCGTGCCACTCGCAGCGCGGCCCGAGGTACCCGAGCGGCAGCATGTCGGTGTCGGGCCAGTGCCCCTGCGCGAGGCCGCTCGCCGCCTGCCAGGTTCCCGCCGCGGTGAAGACGCCCGGCAGGTTGGTGATGGCATTGAAATCCCAGAAGTCGTCGACGATCCGCCACATGTCGGCGTCGGCGTTGAGGTCGGCGACCGAGCTCGGCAGCCACGACGGATCGTCCGCGCCCGGCGAGAAGCTCACCACGATCGCGCGGCCCGACTTGTTCACCGACTTGCGGATCGCGTCGGCCTCGGCCTGGTGATACGTCTTCGTCGAGTTGTTCAGCATGTCGTCGATCTTGATGAAGTCGATCCCCCACTGCGCGTACTGGGCGAACAGGGCGTCGTACCAGGCCTGACCGGCGGCGCTGCTGCCGTTGACACCCCACATGTGCTGATCCCAGGGACAGGGATCGTTGGTGTTGGCCGCGTCGGCGGCGTGGTACGTCGAGTTGGCGATGGGCGCGTTGGCGGTCACCGCCGCGCGCGGGATGCCGCGCATGATGTGGATCCCGAAGCCGAGGCCCAGCGCGTGGACCTGAGCGGCGACCGACTTCAGGCCGTTCGTCCCCGTCGCTGACGGGTACTTCGAGCTCGACGGCAGGTAGCGGCCGTTGCTGTCGAGCGTGTCCTCGGGATCGTACCAGCGGTAGTCGATGACCACCGTGTTCCAGCCGAAGGGCTGCAGCGTCGCCTTCAGGGCCTGCGCCTGCGCAACGACCTCGCTCTCCTTGATGCTGGCCCCGTACGCGTCGTAGCTGTTCCAGCCCATGGGGGGCGTCGGACGCAGCATCGCGCCGGACACCAGGGTCAGCGTGGCCATGGCGCTGCCGGCGCCGTTGCTCACGGTGATCGTGATGGTGTACGAGCCGGCCGCGGGGGCCGTCCCCGAGATCGTGCCGGTGGAGGTGATCGTCAGGCCGGCCGGCAATCCGCTGGCCGTGAAGCTGAGCGGCGTCTGTCCGGTCGCCGGGATCGCGTAGAGAAAGGGCGCGGCAGGCGTGGCGCCCACCACGAACGGCGGCTGGACGCGGGGTGCCGCCGGCGGCGCGGCCATCGAGATCGTGATGGTCGTCTGCGCGGCGCCCGC
>DASYEX010000360.1:0-8212 GCA_036498765.1 Polyangia bacterium | reverse complement strand
GAGCATCAATCTGGTGGGCAGCGTGGTGGGACCGACGGTCCTCCGCCTGCGCGCGCGGCTCGACGACGGCTCGGAGATGAGCGCGACCTCTTCGATCGCCTTCGCGACACCGACCGGGCTGCACGTCACGTGTTCCCAGGCCCTGCTGGGCGGGTACGCCGACGGGGCGCCCTACGGGCAGTGCGGCGGGCACTCCCCCGTGTTCACCAACTCGTCCTGGCGCTGGACCTTCAGCTTCGATTCCGACGCCGGTCCGCTGCCGGTCTACAACCCATCGATCACCGTCCAGGGAAGCGCCGTCACCTTCGACGACACGAACGACTGGTTCCAGTCCGGCGCCACGGACGGCACGGCGGAGGTGGTGATCGCCTCGCGGCTCTTCGCCGAGGACGTCCCGGTGAAGGTCGTCTTGCCGGCGGACGTCGTGAGCGGCGAGGTCCGCCTGGTGACGCTCTCCGACGGGATCGAGCAGCCCATCGCCGACCTGGGCCCGGCGCCCACGCGCTGGTACCCAATCCCGCACATCCCGTTCGACGGCGACGACGGCACCCAGATGATCCTCCCCCGGCTGACCCTGGCGGACGGCACCGAGGCCTACGGTGGCGGCGGCCTCTTCACCTCCGATCATCCGGAGATCTGCTACTTCTACGCGAATCCCCAGGATCAGACCGGAGGGTTCATCCAGGAGACCGCCCTCGACCCGCAGTGCTACCGGATTGGCGAGGTGAGCTTCTCCGCGATGATCGGAGCAGCCTCGATCACCTGGCCGGTGACGGTCGAGCAGCCCTCGCAGTAGGCGCGCGGCGCGCGCTTCCCCGAGCCATTCGGAAACGCGTGAATTGTTGTACAATGCCGCCCGTGCATTTTGTGTTGGGGGGAATGACGTTGCTTATCCCGAAGCGGCTCGGACTGGGGCTGGCTCTGCTTCTGTTCCCGGTCGGCTGGGGGTGCACCCACGACTACGGCGGGCTCGAGAAGGCTGACGGCGGCGCGAACTGCCCGGCGGGAACGGAGACCTGCGCCTGTAACCTCAACCGAACGTGCGACCTCGGGCTCATCTGCTACTCGAACCGTTGCGTGCAGCCCGGAACGGGGAGCGGTGGCAGCGACGGCGCCGGTGGCTTCATCGCTCCGAGCGGCTCAGGCGGTGCGGGTGGCGCGATCGGCGGGGGCGGCACCATCGGGTTGGGCGGGGTGACCGGCTCGGGCGGCGTCGGCGGCAGCGGAGGCGACGGCGGCGCGGGCGGGGGCCTCGGCGCGGGCGGGGGCCTCGGTTCGGGCGGCATCCTCGGCACCGGCGGCATCCTCGGCACCGGCGGCATCCTCGCCTCGGGCGGCGTGAGCGGCACGGGCGGCTCGGCACCGCCGGTGCTCGACAATCAGATCGTCAACGGCGACTTTTCCAGCGGGAGCACGGCCCCGTGGGGGATCACCGTTCAGTCGCCCAGTACCGGGACCCTCACCGGAACGGTGATGAACGGGCAATTGTGCGTGGCGGTTCCTTTGGGCTACTACGCGATCACCATCGGGTGGCCGTCCTCGGGTTCGCCCGTGGCGATGCTCAAGGCCGGGGTGACGTATGAGCTCTCCTACCAGATCTCCACCTCCGCCTCGTTCTACACGTACCAAGTCAAGGTCGGCCAGGCCACGACGCCCTATACCCAGGTCGACTTCCAGACCCCCACCACTCAGCCCGCGCCCGTGGCGGGAGTTGGGTTGCAGACGTTCACGCACACGTTCACGCCGACGGCAGCCGATGCAGTCGCGGGCCTGGCGTTCAACATCGGCCTCAACTACGGCACGACGACGATCTGCCTCGACAACGTCGCCCTCGGGACGCCGGGCTGATTTTTTCCGCCGACGGGCGCGGCGATCAGAAGCGGACGATCAGGAGAACGCTGGTCGCGACGGCGGCGGCGCCGGCCGCGATCCAGAAGGCGGTCGACAGGTGGTCTCGCGTCTTCACGCCGTCCACCTGACTCTGCGAGCAGCCCATCGCGGTGCCGCCGCACGATGACTTGAGATCGTTGTAGAGGCTGTTGCTGCTGATGCCGAAGGCGATCGCCCCCGCCGCGAACACGCCGGTGGCGGCAGCGCCCACGATCACGGGCACCTTCGACCGGCGGGTCGCCGGGGGCGGCGGTTGGCTCACGAGCAGAGGTGACGACTCCGGGCCAGGCGCCGTCGCGCCCAGCGGAGGGGCGGCGCCCGGCGCCGCGGTCCCGATCGGCGCGATCGGAGCCGGGCCGGCGGGCGGAGGTCCGCTCGCGGGCGGCAGTGGCGCGGCCGCGGCGGGCGGCGGCCAGGGATTGTTTGCCGGGGGCGGGGGCGCAGGGGTGGGCGCGGGTGCGGGCTTGGCGGGCGCGGTCGCCACCGGCGGCGGGGCCGGCTGCGCCGGCTTAGCGGGCGCGATCGCCACCGGCGGCGGCGCCGTGGCCGCCGGCGGCGCCTTGACGGAGGCCCCACCGCCGCCGGTCAGGTCCTTGATCTCCGCCGCCGCCGCCTCGTGGTCGGGACCGTTCGGCAGCTCGCGCAGGTAGGCGTTGTAGAGGCGGAGCGCATCGGCGGTGTGGCCCAACTGGCGGTGCGTCTCAGCCAGATTGAACAACAGCGCCGAGTCCCCCGAGTCCTCGTAGGCCTTCTCGAAGGCGGCCAGCGCCTCCGGGAAGTGACCGAGGTTGTAGTTGCGGCGCGCTTGCTCGATTGCCTTCTGCCCCGGCTTCTCGCGCGCGTGCACCGGCGCGGCCAGGAGGGTGACGGCAACGAGAACGATCGGGATTCTAAGGAGGCGCACAATCATTGCGCGCACAGGGTATCACTTGGGAGGGCGTTTTGGGGATCACCGATTGCCGCCGCTCACAGGCCCCCCCCCCTCTCGTCGGCTGCGCTCAGTTGTTCGTCATGATAGGCGCCCGCCTCGCCGCACGACGCCCGGCATACGCTATGCTGCCCGCGTGGGCGCGGCGTGGCTGCGGCGGTCGATCGTGTTGCTCGCGCCGCTGTTGCACGCGCCCGTGTTGCTCGCGCCGATCGTGCTCGCGGCCTGCAACAGCGAGAACCTTCCCTCGGACCTGCGCTTCCAGACGGCCCACTTCGAGTACTACAGCCGCGCGTCGGACGACACGATCTGTCCCGATCTCGCCGGGCCACTCGAGGATCACTTCGCCACGCTCCAGAGCTACTTCGGCTTCGACTGGCCGGCCGGGCGCAAGGTGAAGTACTACAAGTTCACCGACACGGCGGACTTCACCGCCAACAACCGACAATGCCCGGACAACTCCGGCGGATGCACCGACCAGAACAGCGTCGTCCAGTCGCCGAACGGCCTCGATACGCACGAGCTGGTGCACGCCTATCTGTTCGCGGACGGGGATCCACCGAACGTGCTCATCGAAGGGGCGGCGGTCGCGCTCTCCTGCACGTCGAACGGCTACCCGGAGAAGCCGACCGAGACCTGGGATCAGCTGGCCGACGACATGTTCAGCAGCAAGGACACGGTGACCATCTATCGGGACGGCGCCTGGCTGGTCGGGTACCTCCTGGACGTGTTCGGGCCGCAGCCGTTCATGACCCTCTACGAGACGCTGAAGAGCAGCGCCGACGCCACCGCGATGGACGCCGCGTTCCAGACCATCTACGGCCAGAGCCTGGCCAGCATCTGGGCGGCCGCGCTGACCGACAGTCAGCCGCGCAACGTCTGCGTCTGGCAGTGCTCGCGGCCGCCCATCGCCCTCGACGGCACCGCGTTCGACACGACCGGCGTGTGCGGCACCGACAGCCAGCGGCCGTTCACGCTCACGGCGGAGTCGGTGGTCTCGTTTGCGACGAGCGGCGCCGATCTCCAGCTCGGTCCGTGCGGCCAGATCGACCCGCCCACGAGCGCGCTCAACGGGACGTTTCCGAGCGGCGGCGTCACGGCGCTCTACGACCTGCCGGCCGGGACCTACTACCTCGACCACAACCCGCTGCGCGGGACCATCACCGCCGGTCTGGCCCCGGGCGCGCTGAACCCGGCCTGTACCAGCGCCACCGACGTGGCGGCGCTGAGCAACGCCGCCATGCTCTACGTGGCGGTGCCGTCGTCGCAGCAGATCTGGTTCCTGCCGCTGCGGGCGCCGCTGGCCGACGGAGCGCAGCCGGTGTTCGAACCGGTCCTCTACGGGGACGGCTACGCCGACGTCTGCGACGGCTGCGATCTGGCGAGCTGCACCGGCACGGGCGACATCCTGCCGCCCTGGGCCAGCGGTCAAGTCGTCAGGTACACGTCGACCATGACCCGGCCGTACGACGAGCTCATGTTGTTCTGGGAATGAAGCCCCGCCGAGCCACGAAGGCTCGAGAAATCGAAAAAGCGGCGCCGTGCCCGGACCTTACGAGCTACCCTCGAGCCCATGCCGACGCTCCTCGTCCTCGCCGCCGGAATGGGCAGCCGCTACGCCGGCCTCAAACAGATCGAAGGCTTCGGACCGAGCGGCGAGACGATCATGGACTACTCGATCCACGACGCGCTGGCGGCGGGGTTCGACAAGGTGGTCTTCGTCATCCGCCGCGACTTCGAGGCCGCCTTCCGCGCGGCGACCGGCGCCCAGGTTTCACGCCGCGTCGCCGTCGACTACGTGTTCCAGCAGCTCGACGACCTGCCGCCCGGGTTCGCGGTGACGCCGGGGCGGAGCAAGCCGTGGGGGACCGCGCACGCCGTCTGGTGCGCCCGCCGCGCCATCGCCGGGCCGTTCGTCTCGATCAACGCCGACGACTACTACGGCAAGCAGGCGTTCCAGGAGCTGGCCGCGGAACTGGCGCGGCCGGCCGCCGGCGGCCCCCCGGCCTACGCGATGGTCGGCTACCCGATCCTGGGCACGCTCTCCGACCACGCCGCGGTGACGCGCGGGATCTGCGAGGTGGACGCCGCGGGCGACCTCCAGGCAATCGTCGAGCGGATGAAGGTCGAACGGACCCCGGCCGGCGCGCGCACCCTCGACGAGACGGGAGCGGCGCAGGCCCTGACCGGCCGGGAGGTGGTCTCGATGAACATCTGGGGCTTCACGCCTGCCGTGTTCCCCATGCTGGAACGCCATCTGGCCCAATTCCTCGAGGAGCAGCGCCGGGCGCCCTCGAACGCCGAGTGTCTCCTCCCCGTCGTCGTCGGCGAGCTCCTGCGCGAGAAGGCCGCGCGCGTGCGCGTCCTGCCGACCTCCGACGCCTGGTTCGGCGTCACCCACCCGGAGGACAAGCCCACCGTGATGCGGACGCTGCGCGAGATGGTGGCGCGTGGCGACTACCCGTCGCCGATCTGGACCGAGACACGATGATCGAACGGGCGGCGCTGCTGTCCGCCTTTCGCGCGGCCACCGGCCACGACGCGGAGGTGGCGGCGTTCGCGCCCGGTCGCGCGAATTTGATCGGCGAGCACACCGACTACAACGAAGGGTTCGTCCTCCCCGCCGCGATCGATCGCGGCGTGGCTGTCGCCGCGCGACGCGTCCCGGGCGAGACCTTCACGCTGCAGGCGCTCGATCTGGGCGCCCGCTGCACCTTCCCGCGCGGGCGCTTCCAGCGCGATCCCGACCATCCCTGGGCCAACTACTTCCAGGGCGTGATCTGGGCGCTCTCCGGCCGCGGGCTCGAGGTCCCCGCCTGCGAGGCCGCCGTCACCGGCGATCTGCCGCGCGGCGCCGGCCTGAGCTCCTCGGCGGCCTACGAAGTCGCCACGGCGCTGGTGCTGCGCGCGCTGGGCAACCTGGCGCTGTCGTCGCTGGACGTGGCCAAGCTGGCGCGCGAGGCCGAGAACGGGTTCGTGGGCGTCGCCTGCGGGATCATGGACCAGATGGCCTCGACGTTCGGGGCGGCCGGCAGCGCCCTGCTGCTCGACTGCCGATCGCTCGCGCACCAGACGGTGGAGATCCCCGCCGGGCTGGCCATCGTCGTCGCCGGCAGCGGCGTCCACCACGAGCTCGCCTCGTCGGAGTACAACAAGCGCCGGGCCGAGTGCGAGGAGGGGGTGCGCATCCTGTCGTCATTTCGGGCCGGCGTGCGCGCGCTGCGCGACGTCGAGCCGGAGGACGAGACCCGCTTCTTCCCGAAGCTGCCGCCGATCGTCCGCCAGCGCTGCCGCCATGTCGTCTCCGAGAACGCCCGCGTGCTCGAGGCGGTGAAGGCGCTGCGCGCGGGCGACCTGGCGAAGCTGAAGACGCTGCTGGCGGCGTCGCACTTCAGCCTGCGCGACGACTACCAGGTCAGCTGCCCCGAGCTCGACGTGCTCGTCGACCTGGCGCTGGCGCACCCCGCCTGCCACGGGGCGCGCCTGACCGGCGCCGGCTTCGGCGGCAGCACCGTCAACCTGGTCGACGCCGGCGCCGTCGCGGCGTTCTCGGCGTTCGTCTCCGATGGGTATCAGCGGCGCGTGGGTCGCGCGGCCGAGGTCCACGTCTTCAAACCGAGCGCCGGCGCGCGCCTGCTCTGACCTGCTCTCCGCTCACGGCGCTGGAACGAACGACGCTCCCTCTTCGGCGCAGGCGGCCGCGACCTCGACGGCCGGCAGGTTGGGACCGTAGTACCAGTCCGTGTAGGTGATGCCGCCGACGGTGTCCCGGCAACCGCCCGCGATGTTCGCCACCGGACAGGGGCCCTCCGAGAACATCGAATGGACCGTGATGCCGCCGTCGGCCGGGCCGGCCGCTGAATCGCAGTCCTGCTGGCGCGCCGCGACCTGGTCGGAGGCCCCCTTCCACTCGCGACAGCTGGTGGCATCGGCGGGCGGCTGGTCGCCGGGTCCGCTCGCGAAGGTGTAGAGACACGACGAGGTGCCGCCGGCGCCCCCTCTGCCACAGGAGACCGCGGAGATCGCGCACGCCAGAAGCAGCCCGAGCCCGGCGACCCTCATCCGGGCATCTTAACCGGATCTGGCCGAGTTACTTCTTGGGCTCGCCGACGATGATCCCGCGGCCGCCGGTGCCGATGTAGACGCGGCCGGGGACGCGCGGATCGCCGATGATGATCGTGCAGAAGCCCCACTGGTGCTGATCGTCGTTGATGCGCACCCAGCTCTCGCCCTTGTCGTCGGAGCGGAAGTAGCCGGTCACGTCGCCGATCTTGCCGATGAGGTAGAGCGCCGGGTAGGTCTTCCCCTCGGCCGCCTTGCCGAAGCCGAGCGCGTAGGCCTCGGTCACGCTGCCGACCGCGTCGAAGCTCTTGCCCGAGTCGGTCGAGTGGTTGAGCTCCTTGAAGTTCGTCAGCCAGAGATCGCCCTCGATGCCGGGCGTCGCCTGTGCCGAAGCCGAGCTGTACTGGTAGTCGGCCAGCCCGGGCAGCCCCGTCGGCGAGGCGGTGAAGTGCGCGCCGCCGTCGGTGCTGGTGAAGGACTGACCGCCCTTGGCGTCGAGCACGTAGAGCTTCTTGGGGTTCACACGATCGGCGGCGGGCCGGAACGGCACCGGCGCCCAGTCGGGCGAGGTCTCGGCGTCGGGCAGCCCCTCCGCGCGCGTCCAGGTCGTCCCGTTGTCGTGCGAGAAGACGACCGGCCCCTCGAGCGGCGCCCAGACCAGCGCGCTGCCGTCGGCCGACACCGCGATCGATCCGGCGCCCTTGCCCTTGGGCATCGACTTGAACGGCGTCCAGGTCTTGCCGCCGTCCGCGGAGGTGGCGCCCCACTGCTTGTGGTCGTCCCAGCCGACGCGCGCGACGACGTCGGGCTTGCTCCAGGCGACGTCGATGCCGCTGGCCGAGCCGCACAGCGGGTTGGTGAACATCCCGTCGGCGGACGGCTTGTCGATGTCGTCGTGCCGGAAGCCGCAGAGATCGCCCATCGCGGAGAGCAGCGGCGGACCGGCGGGCGGGCTGACCAGCTCCTTGATGACCGTCTCCTCGAGGCCCTGGTCGAGGAACTTCCAGTGCGTCGGCTTGTCGGCGTCCGCGTCGGTGACGTTGTCGCTGGCCCACAGCCCTGCCCCGGTGACGTACATGGCGCGCTCGGGATGGAAGGGATCGATGGCGATGTCGCCCATCCAGCCGCGGCCGATCGGGTCGGACTTGTGCCAGTAGAGATACTTGGCCCCCATGTCGTCGCGGGTGGCCTTTTCGAACAGCGGCTTCCACTTCTTGCCGCCGTCGGTGGTGCGGAAGACGTCGTCGTGCTTCGACCAGCGATCGATGGTGCTGACCAGCAGCGTGCCGGGGTGCTTGGCGTCGACGGAGAGGCCGCCGTAGCCGAACTTGT
>DASYEX010000359.1:0-7539 GCA_036498765.1 Polyangia bacterium | reverse complement strand
ACCTGCCAGAGGCGGCCGTCGAACGGGCGGCCGTACTGTGGCCGCCGGTCAGCCGTCGCCGCGGTCGTCGTCCTTGGCCCCGAGTGCCTGATTCGGGTAGAGCTCGGCGAGCGGGCGAAACGCGCCGCTCATCCGACGCGCGGCCGGATCGAGCAACCGTGGCAGCTCGATGAGCGCCTGCGCCACGCTGACCGTCTCGGTCGGCTCGGGCCGCAGCAACGCCTCGAGCTCGTCGGCCTCGCCGCTCGCGCGTCCGTTGCCGAGCCGGTTGCGCTCGACCGCCCGCTTGAGGCGCGTCTCGTCGATCCCCATCTCCGAAGCGAGGTCGACGCTGGTGTCGATCCGCGCGGCCAGCGCGGCGGTCCCGTTGGCGCCACTGCGCGCGCGTCCCGATCCAGGCGCCGGCATCGGCGCGCGGATGCCGCCCGAGTGGTTCCCCGCCTTGCGCGCCAGCATCTGGTTCACGACCTCGCGCGAGGGCCCGTCGAGCCGCAGAAACTGCACGCCCATACCGTGCGGCTTGTTGGGCGCCGCCGGATCGAACTCCCGCACCCAGGTGACCTTGCCGTCTCCGGCCAGCGCCACCTCGCCGCCGGCGAGCTGCACCTCGAATTGAAACACCTCGCCCACGGGGCGCGGCGTCCGGCTGGCCAGGAAGAGCCCGCCCCGCGTCACGTTGGGGGCGAACCTCTCGATGAACGTCTCGAACGCCGCGTATCGGAGCCGCACGCGAACCGGCGCGGCGGGCGGCGTGACACCGTTCTGGGAGGAGGACTGATCCGAGCTCACGAAAGAATTTCAGTATCCGCCGTACGATCTGCTCCCGTCAATCGCTCCCGAGGTCCGGCAGGCGGAACAGCTGGCGCGTGTTCGCCGTGGTCGCCGCGTCGAGCTCGTCCGGAGCGATGCCGCGCAGGCCGGCCACCACCTTCAGCGTCTCGACGAGGTAGGCGGGCTCGTTCCGCCCACCTCGATGCGGAATCGGCGCCAGGTAGGGCGCGTCCGTCTCGACGAGGATGCGGTCGAGCGGGGCGAACGCCGCCGCCTCGCGGACGTTTCCAGCGTTCTTGAAGGTGACGATGCCGGAGAACGACAGCATCTGGCCCAGGTCCAGGTAAGCGCGGGCCTCGGCGACCCCTCCCGTGAAGCAGTGGATGACGCCCGGCAGATCCCTCGCCGCCTCGCCGAGGATGGTCGCGGCGTCCGCGTGGGCGTCGCGGATATGGGACACCACCGGCAACCCCGCCGCGCGCCCGAGCGCGATCGAGCGCCGGTAGGCCGCCTGCTGCACGTCGCGCGGGGCGTGCTGGTAGTAGTAGTCGAGCCCGGTCTCGCCGATGCCGACCACCCGGGGCGCCCGAGCCAGCCGCTCGAAGGTCGCCCAGTGCGCCTCGGTGGCCTCCGCGGTGTCGTGTGGGTGGACGCCCACCGTGGCGTAGACGTCCGGCTCGGCGGCCGCGATGGCGGCGGCCTCCTCGGCGGCCGCGCTGCCTCGCCCGACCCCCACGCAGACGAACGCGGTCACCCCGGCCTGGCGGCCCCGGTCGAGGACGGCCGACCGCTCCTCACCGAAATACGACTGATCCAGATGACAATGCGAGTCAATCATGCGCTAAATGTTTGGCACACAGCTTCCGATTGTACCGGAAGGGGCGGGGTTCGACCGCGCCCGAGAGAGAACGTCAACGTGCTTCCCAAACCCGACGACCAGGACAAGACCCGGGCGCTCGGCCCGAACCAGACGCCGTCTGGGATGGGGGCCGTCGTCGACGCCGACGCGCTCTCGCCCGGCACGATCGCGGGCGCCTACGTCTTGAAGAAGGAGATCGCCTCGGGCGGCGGCGGGACGGTCTACGAGGCCCAGCACAAGGTGCTGGGGCGTCGGGCGGCGGTGAAGGTCCTGCGCCGGCAGCTGGCGGCCTCGCCACAGATGGTGACGCGGTTCGTGCGCGAGGCGCAGGCCGTCAACATGATCAAGCACCCGGCCATCGTCGACATCTTCGAGTTCGACACGCTCCCCGACGGGCGCCCGTTCTACGTGATGGAGCTGCTCGACGGGACCGACGTCCGTTCGCTGCTCAACGAGCGCGGCCGCTTCACGCCGGCGGAGGTGCTGGAGATCCTCGACCCGGTCTGCTCGGCCCTGCAGGTCGCGCACGAGCACGGCATCGTCCACCGCGATCTCAAGGCCAGCAACATCTTCATGGCGACCGGCGGCGAGAAGCGCACCATCAAGCTGCTCGACTTCGGCATCGCCAAGCTGATGCACCCCGACGCCTCGGAGGCCGGCCTGACCGTGGTCGGCACCCGCCTCGGCACGTCCTACACCATGGCCCCGGAGCAGATCCGCGGCGACGGCGTCGACCCGCGCACTGACGTCTACGCGCTCGGCGTCGTCCTCTACCACCTCTTGACCGGGCAGTACCCGTTCCGGGCCGAGACCATGACCGACATCGAGCGGCAGCACCTGGAGGCGCCGCCACCGCGCCCCAGCCAGGGGGCGCCCGTCTCGCCCGCGTTCGACGCCGTCGTTCTGCGCTGCATGGAGAAGACGCCCGAGCGGAGGTTCCAGAGCGCCAAGGCCTTCCTCGAGGCGCTCCGCGAAGCGGTCGGCACCAAGTCGGCGGAGACGACGGCGCGCGCCGCGGCCATCTACCTGGAGATCCGGATCGGCGACGGCGTGGACGCCGAGAGCGACCAGGTCCTGGACGACACCTCGGCCATCCTCGACGCAGCTGAGCAAAGCTTCCGCGGCGCCGGGCTCGGGCTGCCGCTGCAGACCGGCAGCGCCCTCATCGGGGCGCGGGTGCTCTCCGACGACCCCGCTGTCGCAACAGGCCAGCGCGCCGAGGTGGTGGCGGTCGCGACCGGCCTCTCCGAGGAACTGGCGGGACGTCCGACCGAGGTGGCGGGCGTGCACGTCAACATTGCCGTCCATGTCGCCCAGGCGGCGTTCAAGGAATCGGCCGAGGCGCCGGATGGCAAGGAGATCGTCGGCGGCGAGGTGATGTCGACCGGCGACTGGGCGCCGCAGGAAGACGTGCCGGGCGTCCACCTGACCCCGGCGGCCGCAGGCTAGGCAGCTTCGCCGCGCCCGCGCGCGCTACTTGAGGATCCCCGTGACCACGAGGATCGCGATGATGACGCCCATGACCGACTCGCCCGCGATCCCACCGGCCGCCAGCGAGGTGAGCGACTCCTGATCGAGCGACGGGCGCGCCCGCCTCGCCAGCGCGGCCAGGACTGCCCCCGCCAGCGCGGCCAACGACAGCGACGCCGGCATGACCATGGCGATCCCCATCGCCGCCGGCGACGGCAGGACGCTCCCCCAGGGACGGCGGGCGGCGAGAGACAGCGCAACGCCGAGGCCCAGCCCGATGGCTCCCGCCATCGCGGCGTGGGCCGGCAGGGACGAGAACCCGCCCCGCACGGCCTCTGCGGTCGCCCGCCAGGAGATGGCCGAGGGCGCGGGGAGGCTCTCGGTCCCGATCCCGTAGGCCTTGACGATCACCAGATAGACCGGGACGACGACGATCCCGCCGACGAGCGCACCCAAGAGCTGCGCCATCAACTGCGCGCGCGGCGACCCGCCGACCCGCTGGCCGGCCTTGAACGCCCACAGTGTCTGCGCCGCCTGCGTCGAGGTCCCCATCGAGACCGCGCCCGCCAGGATAGAGAGGATCGGGCCGAAGCCGGAGAACACGATCTGGGTCAGGGTCCCGACCTGGCCGACCGGCGCCAGATCCGTCTCGCCGGTCGCACGCGACGAGACGACGGCCAGGATCAACGCCACCAGGAGCGCGGCCAGAGCGGCGGCGGGGTGGAAGCCGAAGACCGCCTTTCCGATCACGGCGATGACCGCGAAGGACAGTAGCAGCGCGGGGACCGCGAGCCTGGTCGCACCCCCGACCGGCGCCGAGCGCCGCGGATCCGTCTTCCCACCCGCGCGCTGGCGGACCAGCGATCCGAGATCGCTCGCCGCGCGCACCATCGAACGCCAGTCGAGGATCAGCGGTAGGAAGCTGCCGGCCAGGAGGAGGCTCAGGCCCGGCCAGACCAGCCAGCCCGCACAGGCGGCGAACGAGGCGTCCGCCACCACATGAGTGCGGACCAGCCAGGGGGCCAGCCCCAGCCAGGCCACCGCCGCCCCCAGAGCCAGGCTGGTCGCCGCCCGGAGGCCCATCATGACGCCGGTCGAGAGCAGGAGCGGGCTCCAGCTCATCCCGACCGTGAGCGCGGCGAGAGACACTCCGCCGACCGCCCCGCCCAGCGCCGTCACCTGGGGGATGAGCTGTGGGCGCCCGTCGCGGAGCCAGGTCACGGCCGCCGCCAAGACGGCACCACCGAACAGGAAGCGCGCGCGGCGGAGGGCGCTGGCGCGGGCCGCGAAGATCGTCCCGATGAGCGCGCCCGTCGCGTTGCCCGTCGGAAACGGCAGCGCCTCGACGTCGACCAGCTTGCGGCGGAGCAGGGTGCCCGCCACGATCCCGGCGCCCGCGATCGCCAGACCCCACAGGCAGAGCGCCCACCCCGGAAAGTTGCTCCCCATGAGCGCCATCGCGGGCACCGGCCCACCCACGCCGGCGGCGTAGCCCATGATGGCGGCCGAGGCCGCGACCGTCTGCGTGACGTTGTTCTCGAGCGCGCTGTAGGGGCGGCGCGCGAGCCGGGTGAAGGTGGCGAACAGCATGAACCCGACGAGCGCGGCGGTGATGCTACCGCCGTCGATCATCGAGATCTTGAGGCCGGTGTAGACGTTCCCTGCCGCCAGCACGGCGCCGATCACCCCGCCAACGACCAGCGCGCGCGCGGTCAGCTCGAGGGGCGGGGAGGTCTCCACCGGGGTCGGTTCTACCGCGGCCGGGGCCGGGGCCGCGACGCTCACGGGAGGACACTCACGGGAGGACACTCACGGGAGATCTTCGGGCTCGCGGCCCGAGGGCTCGCGGGTCCGCAGGCCGTGCTTCCAGAGCAGCCGGTAAAAGTAGATCCGGTCGACGCCCGCCGCCCGCGCCGCCGCGCTGACCCGGTTCTCGTGTTGACGCAGGAGCTCCTCGAGGTACCGTCGCTCGAACGCGCTCACCCAGGCCTCGCGCGCCTCACGCAGCGGCTGGCCGACGTTGACCGCGCTCTCCGGCCCGGACACCGACTGCATCGACCCGGTCGCGCTGCGCGGCGGGGAGAAGTCGCGCAGTGCCAGGCAGCGCTCGAGGTAGTTGCGCAGCTCGCGGATGTTGCCCGGCCAGGTGTGGCGGCTGAGCGCCTCGACGAACTCCGGCGAGCGCACGCGCGCGGCGCTGGCGGCGTCGACCGCGCCCAGCCCCCGCACCACGTGGTCGACGAGGAGCCCCAGGTCCGAGAGGCGTTCGCGCAGCGGCGGCAGCTTCACCTCGACGACGGCCAGCCGGTAGTAGAGGTCGGAGCGGAACTTCCCGGCGGCCACCTGGTCGCGCAAGCTCCGGTTGGTGGCGGCCACCAGGCGGACGTTGACCGGCACGTGGTTGTTGGTGCCGACGCGCCGGACCTCGCGCCGCTCGAGCACGCGCAAGAGCTTGGGCTGCAGATCGATCGACAGCTCGCCGATCTCGTCGAGGAACACCGTCCCGCCGCCCGCCGCCTCGAACACCCCCTGCCGCGAGGAGACGGCGCCGGTGAAGGCGCCGCGCTCGTGGCCAAACAGCTCGCTCTCGAGCAAGTTGGGCGGCATCGCGCCGCAGTCGACGACCAGGAACGGCTTTTCTTTGCGCGGGCTGCCGAGGTGAATCGCCTCCGCCGACACCTCCTTGCCGGTGCCGGTCTCGCCCTCGAGCAGAATGGTCGCGTCGCTGGGGGCGGCCTTGGAGAGCACCTCGAAGACCGTCTGCATCGCGGTGGAGCGGCCCAGCATCCGACCGAAACGCTCGTTCCCCACGACTTGGGTGCGTCCCGAGTCGCTGGTCTCGAGACGGACGGGGACGCCGCCCACGCTGAACGCGGCGCGGGCCTCCTGGTGACCGTTCCCCACGGCTCCGACATCGACCGTTGCCGGGTGATCCTTGACCAAACGCGGGCAGTTTGTGGCCGCCGCGCCGCGCTGCGTTTGGCCGCTCAGCGCCCGAAGGCGATCTTTGCCGCGCCCAGCAGGCCCGGCTGCGGGTGCGTCACGACGTAGGCGGGGAGCCGCTCGACCAGCGTGTGCAGCCGCCCCTTGCGCTCGAAGGCCTCGCGAAAACCGCTCCGCTGGAGGTAGCTCAGGATCCGCGGCGCGATCCCGCCCGCCACGAACACGCCGCCGGTGGCGAGCAGCATGAGGCCGAGGTTCCCGGCCGTCGACCCCAGCACCGAACAGAAGATTGCCAGCGCCATCTCGCAGACCGGATCGGTCCCCGCCATCGCCCGCTGCGAGATCACGGCCGCCGGATCGTTCCCCTGCGCGGCCAACGCGGCGGCGGTGTCCGGCCGGATCAGGCCGCGGCAGGCCGGCTCCTCGGAGAGGAAGGTGAAGACGTCGACCAGGCCGTGGCCGGAGAGCACGCGCTCGCACGAGACGCGCCCGTACTTGGTGATCAGGAACTGCACCAGGCCGAGCTCGAGCGGCGTGCGGGCGGCGAGATCGACGTGGCCGCCTTCCGAGGGGAAGACCTGGTAGGCGTTCTCGGTGGTCGACCAGTGGAGAAAGGCCTGACCGAGACCCGTGCCGGCGCCGAGGACGGCGACGGGGCCCTGCGGGACGGGAGTACCTCCGCCCAGCGCCACCAGCTGCTCGGGCCCCACGGCGGTGACGCCCAGCGCCGCCGCGTGAAAGTCGTTGACCAGGGTGACGCGCGCGATCCCCAGCCGATGCGACAGCGTCCGCCCGTCGATGACCCAGGGGAGGTTGGTGGCGCGGCACATGTTGTTCTCGATCGGGCCCGCGATGCCCAGACAGGCGCTGGCGATCTTGCCGCCAGACCCGATCTTCGCGGTCGCCGCGGCCAGAAACTCCTCGGCGATGACGTCGAGCGACGGGTACGATCGCGACGGATAGATCTGCTCGAACAGGGCCGGACCGGGCGTTCCCCCAGGGCCGGCCTCGAAGATGGCCAGCCGCGCGTTGGTCCCGCCGATGTCGCCCGCCAGCACCGTCATGGGCGTTCGTCCCGCGTCGTGGCGGCGAGCGCGCTCGCCGCCGCCTCGTCGCAAAAGATGGTCACCGGGCCGACCCGGTGCACGATCCGCGCTGCCGGCAGATAGCCGCCCTCGACCACGCTCGCCAGCGCCGGCGCCTTGTCGTGACCGGTCACCAGGAAGCAGACGTCGCGCGCGCCGCAGAGGGTGGGGTAGGTGAGGGTCAGCCGGCGGGTCCCCATCTCGGCGACGTCCAGGGCGACGGCCAGCCGACCCTCCTCGGCCAGCGCCGAGGTTCCCGGAAACAGGGAGGCGGTGTGCCCATCGGGGCCGAGACCCAGGAGCGCCAGGTCGAGCCAGGGGGCCGACGCGCCCCGCGTCAGCGCCGCTTCGTAGTCCCGCGCCGCGGCGTCGAGATCGGGATCCTCGCCCCGCCAGCGGACCACGTTGGCG
>DASYEX010000358.1:0-29919 GCA_036498765.1 Polyangia bacterium | reverse complement strand
GTTCCAGACGGGCCACCACTGGCCCGGGCGGCGGCTGGAGGTCGTCTCGGGATACCGCCATCCCGACGTGGCCAAGAACCCGCACAGCCCGCATATGAAGGGGCTGGCCTGCGACTTCCGCGTCGAGGGGGTCAAGACGGCCGAGCTTCGCGACTACCTGCGCCGCACCTTCGACAAGGTGGGGGTCGGCTACTACCCCAACTCGAGCTTCGTGCACCTCGACGTGCGCAAGGACCGCTCGGCGTTCTGGATTGACTACTCCGGCCCCGGCGAGCGCTCGGTCTACTCGGCCACGCCCGACCAGGACCTCCGGTCGGGCCGCGCGGACCAGTATCACCCCACCAAGATCGACGGAAGCTGGGTCGACGACGGCTCAGGTGCGCCGGCGCCAGATTCCGAAAACGACCCAGAAACCCCGTGATATCGGGGAAGTTTTCTGTGCTAACGTGCGAGGTCCCTCCGGCGCGCGACGCCGGGATCGTCACGAGGAGGCTCCGATGAGAACCAGTGGTGCTTTTGTGCTCTCTCTGTCGCTGGGCGTGGTGGTTGCCGCCAGCACGCCGAGTTACGCCAAAGGCAAGAAGAAGGGCGGCGAGGGGAGCACGCCGGCTGCCAGCACCAAAGAGGTCGACAAGCTGAAGGCGGTGCGCCTCGGCGATCCCGACGCGGGGACCTTCAAGTGGGGGATGCACCCCGAGGAGGTCATGGCCGCCGCGCGCCTGGCCGTCGAGGGGAAGTACAAGAAGCGGATCGCCGACGCGTCCGCCGATCCCGGCAAGCAGCAGCGCATCCACGACGAGCAGCTGCACGAGATCAACGCGGTCAAGAAGAGCTACACCAAGTTCGAGGGGCAGAAGAGCGGCTGGGACGTCTCCATCATCGGCACGGAGTTCCAGCAGGGGACGGGCGAGGCGGTGCTGGTGACCAAGGAAGACCAGTGGACCCGCTACTTCTTCTTCTACGAGGACGGGCTCTACAAGATGTTCCTGGCGTTCAACAAGGACGCGCTGCAGGGCAAGTCGTTC
The DNA here is from genome assembly GCA_036498765.1 of Polyangia bacterium. Lineage (GTDB taxonomy): Bacteria > Myxococcota_A > Polyangia > Fen-1088 > Fen-1088 > JADGRB01. Next base: position 28,894 of record DASYEX010000358.1, on the reverse strand, counting down.
ACCGACTTCGGCCAGGGGATGCAGGCCCGCTACGGCAAGGCCCGCGCCGTCTACCGTGACGACAAGACCCGCGGCGGCGTCAACCACGTGCTCGATCACTTCGCCTGGACCGCCGGCCCCGATCGGCTGAAGCTGGTCGACCGGTCCGAGTTCTACGGCGTCTACTGCCTGGTGCTCTACGATCAGGCGACGCACGAGCGCGTCGTCGAGAAGCGCAAGATCGTCAACCCCGGCACGGTCGAGAAGGACGAGCTCGTCGAGGCGGTCGCCAACCGCGGCAACGAGAAGGGCAACGACGAGAACGACGACATCATCGATCGCGTCGTCGGCCACGAGACCAAGAAGCCGGGAACCGAGGAGCACGCCGACATCGTCGTGCCGTCGACCACGGGCAAGTCCGTCTCGCCGTCCGAGGTGAACTCCAAGAGCTCCGGCTCTTCGTCCTCCTCGGGCGAGAGCAAGAAGAAAGCTTCGAAGAAGTCGAACGATCCGATGGACGGGCTCGAGCTCTAGTCATCTGGGCATGACATGAGGCGCGCGGCTGCGATAGCGGGCGCCGCCCTCCTGGTGGCGGGGCGCGCCTCGGGCGCCGCCGCCGCCAGTTGTACCGTCCTCGACTACACCTTCCAGCCCGACTGCTTCCGGGCCGCGGGTGACACGACCTGCGTCTTCGACAAGACGCACCCCGACTTGGGCCCCCAGATCGCCGTCTGGCTGGAGAGCGCCGACGGGACGTCGTTCGTGGATACGCTCATGGTCACCGACGCCGTGGCGATCCACGGCATCGGCAACCGGCCCGGCAGCTGGGACCTGCTGTCCGGGCCGCGCTTTCCCTACGGGCGCCGGCAGATGGCGCTGCCGATCTGGGCCCACGCGCGCGGCGAGCTCTACACGCTGGTGACCATGAACGACGGCGATGACGACCAGCTCAGCAACCACGAGAACATCTCGTCGCCCGAGCCTTACTTCTGCCGGCCGATGGCCGAGTACGAGATCGTCGACGCGATCACCTGTCCGAGCGGCCTCTTTCGCAGCGCCAAGGGGCTGCTCGATGCGACGCAGCCGGCGTCGTACTACCCGCCGCGCGCCGACCTCTACGACTTCGGCGGCAGCCCGTGCTTCGCCCGTATCGGCTATCCCGGCTCCTGCGATTTCGGAGACTCCGCGAAGTACTTCGCCATGAACGACGTCGACGTGGTGGCCGCCGCGACGCCGCCCTACGGCGCCGCCTTCACCGGGCACTGGGTCGTCCCGGCCGATCTCGCCCCGGGCGACTACGCCCTCGCGGTCGAGGTGGCCAAGGAGTTCGATACCAACGCCGCCAACCAGCACCCGAGCGAGCAGAGCGCGTTCGACCTGCAGTACTACAGCGCCGACGGTCAATCCGGGAACGTCGGCCAGCCGTCGGTGCTGTTCCGTGTGCCGTTCACGTTGACCGGGACGGCGGCCGACGTCGGCGCCACGGCCGCCGCCAGCGACATCGTCGGCTACGGGGACTGGAGCGGCGCCACGGGCGACGTGTCGCCGGCGGACGGGACGATCAGCGGCGATCCCGGGAGCGGGGCGGGGCGCCTCGCGCTCGTCGACGGCCCGAGCGGTCCGGCGCGCGTGGTGGTCAGTCTCGGGGCCTGTCCGGCCTCCGTCGATTGCACGGCGACGCCCGTTCCGATGCCGATGCCGGTCTCCTTCACCGCCGCCGCCGGCGGCGACGGCACCTCGGCGACGCTGTCCGTGCTGCAGTCGAGCGAGAGCGGCGGTCAGCCGGTGGTCGGCTACGACATCCGCTACTCGGTCCTGGGGACGAGCGCGATGATCGATCCGACCTCCTTCTCCGCCTGGACCCCGGCCGATCCGCTCCCCGTCGCCGCCCCGGGGACGACGACCAGCGCCCATATCGATGGCCTCTCGCCCAGCTCCACCTACGGCATCGGCATCCGCGCCCTGGGCGTCTGCGGCGCCTCGATGCCGACCTTCCAGATCATCTACACGCCCGCGCGCAAGTTTACCCAGCTCTCCGGCTGCTTCATCGCCACCGCGGCCTTCGGCTCCGACCTCGCGCCCGAGGTGGCGGCCTTGCGCCAGCTCAGGGACGCCGCCATTGTCCGCAGCGCCTTCGCCAAGGCCGCGGTCGATCTCTACTACCGCTCGTCGCCGCCGCTGGCGGGTGCGCTGGCGCGCTCGGACGTGGCCCGTGCTGCTGTCCGCACGGCGTTGCGCGCGATCTCCTCGCGCTGACGCCCGCCAACACCACCTTGGCTCAGCGCCATTTCCGGCGGTGCCCAGCACTCGTAAGGCGAGGCCGAATCCGCGCGTCCGACGAGCGCCCTCGTGCGGGCGGCGGTAGGGCGCCGAGCCGTAGCGTTCAAGCCCGCACGAAACGGGGGCCAACGTCCGTTAGCGCCCGGTCCGGTGGCGGATAACCGAGGCTAACGCGCGGCGAGGAGGTTGCGGCTCGAAAAACAGCCTGAACCGCCGCTTGTTTCGCGCTCGCCGGACGCGCGGATTCGGCCGGGGCTCGGACAAGGTCGCCGCGGGACGTTGCGGTCCGCTGCGCGCCAAGGGCTGCTGAGCGCCCAAGGCGCAAAGTCCGCGGGGAGGGAATGGGAGGGGCAGCAGCCCCTCCCGAGGACTGACGACCGACGACCGACGGACCGACGACCGACCCGGGCCTAGAACACGGTAAAGATGTCGGGCCGGGACGCGTCCTTGCTGATGCCTTCGACCAGCTCCTTCTGCATCACGGTGAGCTGGCTGACCAGAATGCGGATGCTGGCCACGCGCTGCTTGTAGCTCTCCTGGCGGACCTGGTCGGGCGAGCCCATCATCACCGCATCCATGAACGGCGTCGGCTTGATGGGGACCACGTTGCCGCCGTCGGGCTTGGCGCCGATGCCGCGGTCGACCCAGGGCGCGCCCGAGCCAGAGCGGATCTTGAAGCCGGTGATGTCCGAGCCGCAGTCCTTGCCGGACTTGCCGCCTTTGCAGGTCGGGTCGCCGACCTCCACCAGGTTAGCCACGACGATCTTTCCCGCCGTGTCGAACACCACGCCGTAATTCTTGCCGGTCGCGGCGGCTGACTTCTCGGCGTAGCTCTTGAGGGCCTCGGCGTCGTTGTCGCTGCGGCGGATGTGGCGCTCGACCTCGTTGTAGAGGGCGATGGTGTCGTAATAGTAGTTGAACAACTTATCGACGTCGGCGTCGGGGAGGCGAAAGAAGTCGACGCGGAAGATGGTCGACGTCGTGGGCCGCGGCTCGAGCTTGATCGCCTTGAGCTCGGTGAGGAGCTGCGGGTCGTAGGCGACCGGCTCTTTCTTGGCCGCCTGGAGGCGCTGCTGGCTGCGCGCGACGGCCAGACCGATCGAGGAGAGCGTCTTCTGCATCCCCTCGAGCTCGGTCTGCACCACCTTGGCCGCGTGGTTCGCGGTGTTCATGTTCTTGCGACCCACGTCGGCCATGCCGAGGCCGCCGCCCAGGGCGAACGCGGCGGCGCCGACGATCACGGAGGCGATGATCACGCTCTTGCCGCGGCTGGCGCCGACGTTCTGGACCGGCATGCCGTCATCGGCCGAGCGCAGGTCGAAGCCGCCGGTGGGGGCGCGCATGTTGGCGTACGGATTCATGCCGGCCGGGGGGGGAGCGGCCGCGCGGGGCGCGGCTGCTGCGGCGGGACCAGGGCCAGGCGCCGGCGCGCCGGGCGCTCGTCCCGGCTGCGCAAACGGCTGTCCCGGGGCAGGGCCCGGACGACCCGGGCCGGGTGGCATCCCACCGGGCGCTGGTGCGCCGGCGGGTCCACCGTCCGGTCGCTTTAGCCCGAGGCGGGCCTTGAGATCACTGATGTCCTTGGTCGGCGGGACGCCTGGCTTCCTATTCTGATCCACTGAGCTCCTCCGGCGCGGTCAACATCACGCGCGCTTGTCTGGCGATAGGACGGACAAAGCGAGCAGAAACAAGGGGAGAGCGGACCATACTGACGGCCTCCGAACCTGTCAAGCGAACGACGCACGGATACACGTCCACCCTCGCAAAAGAGCTCAAGGTTCTCTTACGAGGGCGGGACGGTTGAGTTTTTTTCGCGCGCGGACGAGCTCGGCTCAGACGAAGCTGAGGTACGACTCGATGGCCCAGGCGGTGTCCGGCGGCAGGTTGGAGAAGCGAACACCGACCGTCCGCCCGCCCTTCGTGATCGTCTCGCCCGATGCAGTGAGGATCTCCTTGCTGTCGGGCAGCTGAAACTGCAGGCCCATGTAGCGGGGCGCGCGGCTCTGCTCGGGCTCGATCATCGGGACCAGGCGGGCCCCGGTGCGACTCAGATCGACCATCCGACAGAGATAGGGCTGACCGTCCAGGAACCGATTCATGTAAAGGTCGACGTTGACCCGCCGATTCGTCCGTCGGTCTGGGCCGTGTGCCCGCCGCTGACCGCGCCGATCGAGAATGCGATTCGAAGTCTTTTCCTTGAGCATGAGGCCCTCCTTCGGGGTTGTCCTACATGTAGGCTCAAGTGCGTTCGCGGTCAAATTTTTGGCTGTCTCCGCAGAGTTTGACTCGCGCCGCCGGGGTACCGATAATCCGGGGCCTCGCAGAATCTCGAGGCGCCGCCACTCAATTGCACAGCGCGCCAATTCGTTCGTCCCCATCCCCGTTCCATCCCCCAAAGCCGAGCAGAGGAGCCAGGCATGCACCGCATGAAGATCGGGCTTGTCGCCGCCATCGTCTTACTTGCGTTCACGGCGGGCATCTATTCCGTCGTCACCCGCGAGCTCAAGGATTCGACCATTCACAGCGTGGAGGCGGACGTCTCCCGCGCCCAGCGGATGCACGGCGACATCGCCCGCCTCGAGGCGCTCGAGTTCGCGAACCTGGTGGCCGGCCTCGCCCGCCGGCCGGCCGTGGTGGCGGTCTTCTCCAAGTCCGACGTGACCGCCCAGCGCCAGGCGGCGTTCGAGCAGTGTGAGCAGCTCAATGGCTTCCTGCAGACCGGCGGCGCCCGCAAGGCCGACATCGTCGCGATTCTGGACGGGGGCGGCAAGGTCGTGGCGCGCGACCTGAACGTCAATGCCATGTTTGGCGAGGATCTCCGTTCCAAGTATCCGGCGGTGGCCACCGCGCTGCGCGGCGAGGCGACCAAGGACATCTGGACGCTGTCGGGGAGCATGACCCGCGTCGCGGTCGCACCGGTCGTTCAGCCGGACGGGACGATCGACGGTGCGCTGCTGGTCGGCTACGTGGTGACCGCGCGCGACGCGCAGGCCAAGCGCGATCTGCTCGGGACCGAGGTCGCCTACTTCCACAACGGCAAGGTCCACACCTCCAGCTTCGTCTCCGAGGGGACGGGCGAGAACGCAAAAGAGGACGGGAACAAGACCCAGGCGCTCAACGCCGTGCTGTTCCAGTCGCCCGAGCAGTGGGGGCCGCAGGCCCTGGCCAAGAACGCCCCGTCCGAGGTCTTCATGCTCACCCTCGACGGGCGCGAGTACGCGGCGGTGGCGGCGCCACTGCACGGCAATGCGTTCGACAAGACCAGTGGCGTGGTGACGCTGTCCTCGATCTCCGACGCGCTCGACTCCGTCTCTTCGGTGGGGATGAAGATCATCGGCTTCGGCGTGCTCGCCATCCTGGTGATGCTGGGCGTGGCGATGTTGACCGCCCAGCGGTTCATCCGACCGCTCGACAAGATCGAGCTCGGCGTCGCCGAGATCATCAACGGCAACATCGACTACCAGTTCAAGCCGGTGGGCCCGGACTTCGAGGGTCTCTCGAACGGCCTCAACGTGATGCTGGCCCGCCTGCTCGGGCGGGAGGAGCCGAACGAGGACGAGCCCGAGGAAGAGCAGGACGAGACCTCGCGCTGGCGATCGGATCAGATGCTGGTCGAGGAGGGCTCGGGCCCCTCGGCAGCGTCGTCGCCCGAGGCGAGCGCGCTGGCGCAAGAGGGCGAGCCGGTCTACTACATGCGCATCTTCAACGAGTACGTCGCGGCGCTGAAGAGTCAGGGGAAGCCCACCAAGGGGATCACCGTTCAGGCCTTCACGGCGAAGCTGCGTCTCATCGAGGGTGGGCTGAAGCAGAAGTGGAAGTGCCGCATGGTCCGCTTCAAGGTCAACACCCAGGGCGAGCAGGCCACGCTGAAGCCCATCCCGATTAATTGAGGGATGCGGTGGGCCTCGGCCTGGGCCTACGGCCCTAGGCCATCGGCCTTGAACGCCGGTCATCGCAGACCGCGCGCGGGTTGAGCGCTGGCGCTCGGTCTGAGGGTCGCGAAGCTCGAGCGGGCGCGGCTCGATTCCCCACGGAGCGGGGTTTTGTGGGTTCTCCGGGCTCCCGACCATGAAGGGTCGATAACCAAGGGTCCCATAACTGGTGCGGTCGGGGCGGTGGTGTAAGGTGGGGAGGTGACCGTAGAGAGCGGCCTCGACATCCTCTGCCGCGAGCGCCTCGACCTCCTCAAGGGGCGGCGCGTGGGCGTCCTCTGCCACCCGGCGAGCGTCGCGTCCGACCTGACCCACATCGTCGACCGCCTCATCGAAGTGGGCGTGCGGCCGGTGCGGCTCTACGGGCCCGAGCACGGGGTGCGCGGCGAGGCACAGGACATGATCGGCGTCGACGACGACCACGACCGCCGCACGGGGATCCCGGTGGTCAGCCTCTACGGCGAGACCTTCGAGTCGCTGGCGCCGACCGCGGGTGATCTGGCCGGCGTCGACGTGCTGGTGATCGATCTGCAGGACGTGGGCAGCCGCTACTACACGTACATCTGGACGATGGTGTTGGCGCTGGAGGCCGCCTTCCGGGCCGGCGTAGCGGTCATCGTGCTCGATCGGCCGAACCCGCTTGGTGGTGTGGCCATCGAGGGCGGGACCGTCACGGAGGGCTGCCAGTCGTTCGTGGGGCTGGGCGCGATTCCGGTCCGCCACGGGCTGACGATCGGCGAGGTGGCGCGTTTGCGCCTCCCTGGACTGCCCTGGGGTGGGAAGCGTTTCGCCAAGCCGATTGCGGGCGATCTGACGGTCGTACCGATGCGCGGCTGGCGGCGGGCGATGAGCTACGTCGAGGCGGGGCTCCCCTGGGTCATGCCCTCGCCGAACATGCCGACGCCGGCGACGGCGCTGGTCTACCCGGGCCAGTGTCTGTTCGAGGCGACCAACCTGTCGGAGGGGCGGGGGACGACGCGGCCGTTCGAGATCGTCGGCGCGCCCTTTCTCGACGGCTACGCGTGGGTCGCGGCGCTCGCGCGAATGGCCCGCGAGGAGCTGCCGCTGCCGGGGGTGCGCTTCCGGCCGCTGTCGCTGCGGCCGACGTTCCACAAGTTCGCCGGCCGCTCCTGCGGCGGCGTGCAGCTGCACGTGAGCGATCGGACCGCGTTCCGTCCCTACGCCACGGGGATCGCGCTCTTGGCGACGGCGCGCCGGCTGGCGGCGGCCGACTTCCGCTGGCGAACGGAGCCGTACGAGTTCGTCGCGGATCCGCCGGCCATCGATCTGCTCACCGGCAACGCCGACGTGCGCCGGACCATCGACGGGGGCGGATCGATCGGCGCGCTGATCGCCGGCTTCGAGCCCTTCGAGCGCGCCTTCGCCGAGCACCGCCGCGCGGCGCTGATCTCCGACTATCCTTAGCGCTGATGCGCGTCGCGATCTTCGGAGGGAGCTTCAACCCGCCCCACGTCGCGCACCAGATGGTCGCGCTCTACGTGCTCGAGACGGCCCCCGTCGACGAGCTCTGGATGGTCCCGGCGTTCCAGCACCCGTTCGGCAAGTCGCTGGAGTCGTTCGCCCACCGGCTGGCCATGTGCGAGGCCGCGGCGGCCGCGCTCGGCCTGCGCGTCCGGGTGAGCGCCATCGAGCGCGACCTCGGCGCCCGGAGCCGCACCCTGCGCACCATCCGCCGCTTGCAGCAGCAATTCCCCGAGCACACCTTCTCGCTGGTGATTGGCGCCGACCTGATCTCCGAGCTCGCCACCTGGTACGCCGGCGAGGAGCTGCAGCGGACGGTCCCCTTCATCGTCGTCGGACGGACCGGCTTCGACGTTCCGGGGAAGCTGGCCCTGCCTCGGCTCAGCTCCACGGAGGTGCGCGACGCTCTCCTCGCGGGCCGCCCCGTCGACGGGCTCGTCCCCGGCTCGGTTCTCGATTACATCAAGGCACACAACCTGTATAAGGGACTCGCATGAGCTACATGTCCGAAGCTGAAGTGAACGCCCGGGCCATGGCCGAAGGGCCGGCCGAGCCGACCCCCTCGGTCTTCATCATGGGCGCCGGGATCGTGGGCACCGCGCTGGCGGCCCGGCTGGTCCGATCGTCCGTCCCCGTGATCGGGCTGCATGGCCGGCAGGTCGAGCTGACGGACGCGGCGCGCGCGATCTCGGGGGTGGTCGGATCCACCGGCGAGATCCCGGGCATTCTTTCGGAGTCCGACGTGGTGATCATCTCGGTCCGCGACGAGCGGGTGCCCGAGGTGGCCGAGCGGCTGGCCAAGGAGGGGCGGCTGCGGCCCACGCAGATCCTTCTCCACACCTCGGGCGCCAACCCGGCGCGCACGATCCTCAAGCCCGCCCTCTCCCACGTGCGCGCGGTGGGGACGCTGCACCCGCTGGTCTCGTTCGCCGACGCGCGCGTGGCCGTCGAGGGGCTGCGCGAGGTCGCGTTCGGGATCGAGGGTGACGAGCCAGCGCGGGCGATCGCCAAACGGATCGTGCGGGCGCTGGGCGCGCGCGCGGTGTTCCTGGAGGCCGAGAACCTGGCGCTCTATCACGCAGGCGCGGTCATGGCCTCGAACTACGTGGTGGCCTTGGCCGACACGGCCCAGTCGCTGCTCATCAAGGCGGGCGTGCCGGCCGATCAGGCCTTGCCGGTGCTGATCCCTCTGCTGTCGAGCGTGGTCCAGAACCTGGCTCAGGTCGGGCTGCCGGGCGCGCTCACCGGTCCGGTCGAGCGCGGGGACGTCACCTCGGTCGAGCGGCACCTGGGGACGCTGGCGGCGCGGGCGCCGGAGCTCATCGAGCTCTACCGTCTGGTGGGGCGAGACGTGCTGCGGCTGGCGCGCGAGAAATCCAAGCTGGACCCGGGGAGCGCGGCCCGCCTGGAGGCCCTTTTCTCGGGGGCGGCCCCGGCGGCGGCGTCCGGATCGAACGGCAGCGGCCGTCCCGGCGCCTAAAACAGCGGTCAACAGTGTGACGAGCCTGGCATTTCGCCCGACTCTTCGCCTAATATCGGTTCCCGTTTCAGCCGTCGCGCTGACGGCGCAGGAGCTACCGAATGCACAAGGGATCCGCGCTCCGATTTGGGACTGTTCTTGCCCTGACCCTGCTGGGGTTCGCCGGCACGGCCTCGGCGGCCAAGCCCGAGGATGTCTTCAAGGGGAAGATCATCATCACCAAGAACCGGCTGCCGATGCACTTCTCCTCGCCGGGGGCGTTCGTCAGCGCGCTCCAGCACGGTAAGATCGACAAGATCTGGCCGGTCGAAGAACACGGCGACGACAAGGGGACCTGGCACCTCGAGTACCTGGCCTTTTTCGCCCACCCGCTCGATGACAGCGAGATCCAGGTGAAGTTCTACGACATCACCCAGGGGAAGAAGTACGTGGCCGGCGACCCGCAGTACACGCGCGAGAAGGGCTCGCGCATCTTCGGGTCCAGCATCGACCTCGCCAAGCCCGACTTCGACGTGCGCAAGCACTACCAGATGACCATCGAGTCGCGCGGGCAGATCATCGCCACCACGCAGTTCTGGCTGCTCGGCAAGGGCGCCAACTACAGCGGCAAGGTCGAGTTCTCCGACTCGGACGCGCGCGCCAAATAGGACGACGACGCCAACGTGAACCGGTCCTCTCCTTGAGAAGCGCGCGACTCCTCCTCGCGCTGGTGATGGTGGCGGGCGGCGCCGCGTGGGCGACTGTTTCGCACGCCCAAGAGACCGCCGCGCCCGCGCCAGCGGCCTCGAGCAAACAAGACAAGAAAGCCAAGGCGGCCAAGGCGGCCAAGGCGGCCAAGGCGGCCAAGGGGGCTCCGGGCGCGCCCGCGCCGGCGGCGTCCTTGCCCGCCGACAAGCTGGAGGGCCTCCGCCTCGCGCTGGTCGGCGCCGACGACGCGGCCGCCATCGAGGCGGCGGGCACGCTGGGCGCGTCGGGATCGACCGCCGCCGCCGAACCGCTCGTCGAGATCCTGGCGGACGGGGCCACGGCGGCCCGCCTGCAAGCGGCGCTGGACGCGCTCGCCAAGCTGGGTGAGGCGCACGCGCTACGCGCCGACCAGACGACGATCGACGCGCTCACGCTCTATGCCGGGCACCGCGCCCCCGACGTACGCCGGCGGGCGCTGAAGGTGCTGGGAACGATCAACGACCCGCGCGTGATTCCGGCGCTCAGCGACCGGCTGGGCGACGCGGCCTCCGACGTGCGCGCGGCCGCCGCGGCGTCGCTCGCCGAGCGGCACGAGGCCAAGGCGGCCCCACGGATGTTCGCGCTCCTCGCGCGCGGCGATGCGGGCGTCGCGGCGCCGCTGGCGCTGCTGGCCACGCCGGACATGATCCCGCGCGTCGCCGAGCTGACCGGCACCATCGACGACGGCATCGTCGCCGACGCGCTCGGCGAGTACGTCAAGCGAGCCGACGTCCCCGACAAGCTGCGCATCGACGTGCTGCGCACGATCGGGCGCCTTTCGGGCGCGGTGGCCACCACGGCGCTGGTCGAATACGTCGCCTCGATCCCGGCCAAGGAGGATCGGCCGTCCAAGAAGGAAGCGCAGAAGCTGATCGATGCGCGGGGAGCGTCGGAGTGAGCGGCGCGCGGATTCGCCGGGGCATCGGTCGTGGCGGCCTTTCGGCGGCGCTGGCGCTGGGGGCGGTCGCCTGCGCCACCAGCCCGTTCCAGCGCGCCGGCAACGCCGACGACGTGGCCGGCGTCGTGGCCCGGTTGCACCCGTCGGCGGCGTCGACAGCGTCGACAGCGTCGACAGCGTCGACAGCGTCAAATAGAAGCCTGGCTTTTCTCGCCCTGGCCGGCGCCGCCGGCGCGCGGCTCTGCGAGTACGACCTCGCCACCTCGCACCTCGTCTGGTCGCAGCCGACCGACGTGACGACCCGGGTGGCGGTCGGCGCGAGCGTCATCGTCCACGGAAGCAAGGGGACCACGCCCAACGGTCAGATGGTGGCCCGCGAGCTCGGGACGGGGGCGCTGCTCTGGCAGCGTCCGTTCCCTTCGTCGGAGCACCTCTACGGGTATGCGCTCGACGGCGATGCGCTTTTCGTCGTCACCCGCGAGGCGACCAAGCCCCAAAAGCCGACCGGCCAGCTCGCCGCCTATGACGCCCGCACGGGCCTCCTGCGCTGGCAGGTGACGCTCCCCTCGGCGCGCGTGGCCGCGCCGGCGGCGGGCGGGGGCATCGTCGCGGTTCCGCTCGAGTCGCAGTACGTGCTGATCTACGACGGCACGACGGGGATGGCGCTCGCGCAGGTGCTCTCCACCGAGGAGGCGGCCACCTTCGTGCGCGCGCTCCCCGAGGGCCTCTTCTACGGCTCGCGCGGCGTCTTCCTCCTGGGCCGCGACACCGCGCGCGGCTCGCGGCACGCCCCCGGGTACCTGGCGGCGCAGCTCCCGGCCTTCGTGCGGCCGACCTACGACTACGACCACTACCGGCCCGAGCAGGCCGAGTACTCCGCGCTCGACCGCAACCGCGTCCTCTGGCGCGTGACGGTCGACGGAGGCAAACCGCAGTTCCGCGACGGGCTGGTCTTCGTGCACGACTACCGCTTCTTCTTCGCGTTCGACGCGACGAGCGCGGCCCTGCGCTGGGCCTACGCCAGCCCCGACGACGCCGTCGCCTCCACCGACACGGGGCGCGCCATCCTGTTCGTCACCGCGGGCGGAGAGCTGGGCGCGCTCGACCCGCTCACCGGCGCGCGGACCTGGCGCGCCGAGCTGCCGGGCGAGGTGGTACGCGGCGCCACCTTCGACGCCGAGGGGTTCGCGCCGCCGGCGGGCCCGGGCGCCAGCGCGCCGCCCGATCTGCTGAGCGCCCTGACGGCGATCATCGCCGACCCCGATCAGCGGTTCCCGGCCATGAAGCTGTTCGCCATCGAAGAGCTCGGTCGCCAGCCCGGGCGCGAGGTGACCGCCAAGCTGATCGAGATCCTTCAGTCCGACAGGACGGCGCCGCTCGCCGTCCAGAAGGCCGGCGAGATGCTGGTGGCGCGGCGCGACGCCGGCGCGATCGACCTGCTGACGGCGGCGCTGCGGGCGCACGCCGACTACACCGAGAAGCGGCCGGCGCCGCCCGTCGAGGTCCTGGCCCGCGCGGTCGGCGCGCTGGGGCCGCTGGCGCGGTCGGTGGCCCCGGATCTCGAGGTTCATCTGCGCCTGCCCGAGACGTCGCCCGCGGCGGCGGCGGAGATCGCGCGGGCGCTGGTGCAGATCGGCGCCAGCGAGTCGGTCGGGGCGCTGCGCGACTTCCTGACCATGTATCGGGCCGACACCGTCTACGATCGGGACCCCACGGCGCTGGTGGCCGCGGCGGAGGCGCTGCTCAAGCTCGGCGGCACCAGCGATCGCGAGCTTCTCCTCTTCGTCTCCGAGGAGCCGCACACGGCGGCCGGCCTGCGCGCGCACCTCGGCAGGGCGCTCGGCGAGACGGCCACCGCGGCAAAGTAGTCGGTCTCGTGACGAGGCTGAACGTCGTCGTCTGCCGCGGCCCGACCTGCGGTGACAAGCGAGGCTCGGCGGCGCTGACGGCCCACCTCCAGGCCACCGTCGCGGCCCGCGGACTCGCCGATCGGGTGAGCGTGTGCGAGGAGATCTGCCTCGGCCACTGCCTGCGCGGGCCCAACGTCCTGGTCGGCGACGCAGACGATCCGGACGGCCTCCTGTCGCCGCGCGCCGTGCTCTACAACCGGATGACGGTTCCCGACCTCGATCGGGTGATCGAACGCCACCTCCTGGGCGGCATCGCCGTCCGGGCACTCACCAACCTGCCGCCCGTCCGCGATCGGTAGCGACGGTACTGGTCGCCGCCTCCTTGCAAAGGGGGGCGGCGGCGCGCCAGAATCCGCCGCTCGATGGGGATCTACCTCGACCACAACGCGACCACGCCGCCGGCGCCCGAGGTCCTGGACGCCGTGGCGGCCGCGCTGCGCGACCTGCCCGGCAACCCCTCCAGCCCGCACGGGCCGGGACGGGCGGCGCGGGCGGCGCTCGAGGCGGCGCGCGCCGAGGTGGCGGCGCTCCTCGGCGGCACCAGCGAGGAGATCGTGTTCACGTCGGGCGGGACCGAAGCGAACGAGCTCGCGCTCCGCGGGCTGCTGGCCGGCCGGCGCGGCGCGGGCGACGGCGCGCGGCTGCACGTCGTGTCGTCGCCCATCGAGCACCCCTCGGTCCTGGGGGCCCTGGCGGTGGCTGACGTCGAGCTGACGTTGTTGCCGCTGGCCGCGGACGGCAGCCTCGATCCGGAGTCACTGCGCGCCGCCTTGCGCCCGGGGACGGCGCTGGTGACGCTGGCGCTCGCCAATCACGAGATCGGAAACGTCTACGACGTCGCGGCGCTGGCGGCGATCGCGCGGGCGGGAGGCGCCCTGGTCCACGCCGACGCCGTCCAGGCGGCGGGCAAGATCCCGATCGACGTTGCGGCGCTCGGCGTCGACGCGCTCACGATCTCGGCGCACAAGATTCACGGCCCCAAGGGGGTGGGGGCCGTCTTCCTGCGCCGGGGGGCGCCGTTCGAACCGCCGGGACGGGGCGGGCACCAGGAGCGTGAACGGCGGGCGGGCACCGAGAACGTCGCGGGCATCGTCGGGTTCGGCGTGGCGGCGCGGCTGGCGCGCGCGGAGCTGGTGGCGGGCGCGGCGCGGATCTCCGCGCTCCGGGATCGGCTCGAGGCGCGGCTGCGCGACATCCCGGGCTTCCGCCGGCACGGCGCCCCGCGGGCGGCGCTGCCGGGGACCCTCAACGTCGGCTTCGCGGGGGCGCCGGGCCAGCTGGTCGCGGCGGCGCTCGATCTCGAAGGGGTGGCCGTCTCGACGGGAGCGGCCTGTACGTCGGGCTCGATCGATCCATCGCCGGTCCTGCTGGCGCTGGGGATGTCGCGCGAGGAGGCGGCGTGCGGGCTGCGCTTCGGGCTCGGGCGTGGCACCACGCCCGAGGAGATCGACCGCGCGGCAGAGCTCGGTGCCGAGGTGATCGCCCGCGTCCGGCGCCGCGGCGAGCCCGGCGTCAAATCCGGTGGAAGGCGCGAGCGGATCGTGATCGCCATGTCGGGCGGCGTCGATTCGTCGGCCGCCGCGGCCTTGCTGGTCGACGCTGGTCACGACGTCGTGGGCGTGACGCTGCGGCTCTACGACGCGAGCGGCACGGCGGCCAGCATCGGCGGCCGCTGCTGCGGGCCGCGCGACATCGAGGACGCGCGCGCCACCGCCGCCCACCTCGGCATCCCGCACCACGTGATCGACGAGAGCGCGGCCTTCTCGGCGGCGGTCATCGACGACTTCGTCGCCGAGTACCGCGCGGGACGGACGCCCAACCCCTGCGTCCGCTGCAACGAGCGGATCAAGTTTGGCCCGCTCCTGGCCTTCGTCGACGCGGTCGGCGCCGGCGCCCTGGCTACCGGGCACTACGCGCGTCTCGAGGCCGACGGTTCGGGCGGCGTCGCTCTCGGCCGGGCGCGCGACGCCGACAAGGACCAGTCCTACTTCCTGTTCGGCGTCCGTCCCGAGGTGCTGGCGCGCGTCCGGTTCCCGCTCGGAGACATGACCAAGGACGAAGTTCGCGCGCTGGCGCGCCGTCACGGCTTGCCGAACGCCGACAAGCCGGAGTCGCAGGAGATCTGCTTCATCCCCGACGGCGACCACCGCGGCTTTCTGGCCGCGCGCGGCGGCGCCGGGCCGGCCGGCACGATCGTCGACGACGCGACCGGCGCGCCGCTGGGCGCTCACGCCGGCACGCACACCTTCACGGTCGGCCAGCGCCGTGGCCTGCCCGCGGCCACCGAGCGGCGGTTCGTGCTGCGCATCGACGCCGCCACGGGCGAGGTGCGGGTCGGGCCGCGCGACCGGCTGGGGCGCGATCGGTTGCGGGTGGCCGACGTCCGCTGGCTCGACGCGCACGTGGCCGCCGCGCCCACCCGCTGCGCCGTGCAGATCCGCCATCACGCGCAGGCGGCGCCCGCCTGGATCGAACCGGCCGGCGATGGCGCGACGCTGGTTCGCCTCGACGCGCCGGCCTTCGGCGTCGCGCCCGGGCAGGCGGCCGTCTTCTACGGCGCCGACGATCGCGTGCTGGGCGGCGGCTGGATCGAAGGTTAGCGCCGATCGCGTGCCGCGTAGGCCGGCTTTGCCGGCTGAAGCTCATCGCGGGAGGTTCGGAACCCTCCCAGGGTTCCGAGACTAGCGCACGCTGGAGATCGCGGCGACGACCTGCTCGGGGCGCGTGTTCTGATCGCGCTCGCGGACGGCCGCGACGGCCTCCTCGAGCTCGCCCTTGTCGAGGAAGATCCCCTGGCAGCGGGTGCAGTAGTCGACGCGGACGGCGCCCAGCATGACCTCGGAGAGGCTCCCCGGGCAGGCGGGGCAGGGGGCGACCGACTCCGTCGGGACCGGCGGCGGCCCGGCCTTGCCGGCCAGCAGGCCCCGCAGCCGCGCCAGCTCGGCCTCCGGAAGCTTGGCCGCGCGGGTGATCTCACCCCGGTCCAACCACAGGCCGCCGCACTTCGGGCAGAGGTCCACCTCCAGCCCCTGGAAGGTCGCCTTGTCCAGGATGGAGTTGCATTTCACGCAGCAGATGTTGGTGGCGTCCGGCATGGGCGAGATACTAGCAGTCCCATGACCCGCGCGGAACCGGAACAGACCAAGGCCCTCCCGGAGTTGGAGGCGCGCCTCGGGTACGCCTTCCGCGACCGCGGGCTGGCCGCGACCGCGCTCACGCACACCTCCTGGCTGAACGAAGCCGCGACGCCGGGGCGGGCCGACAACGAGCGGCTCGAGTTCCTGGGTGACGCCGTGCTGGCGCTGGTGGTCAGCGATCTCCTGATGCGCCGGTTGCCCGACAGCGCGGAGGGCGATCTGACGCGGGCGCGCGCGGCGCTCGTCAGCGAGGGGGGCCTGGCGCGCGCGGCGACGGCGCTCGAGCTCGGGCGTTTCCTGTTCGTCGGGCGTGGCGAGGAGCGGACCGGCGGGCGCGCGCGCCCGTCGATCCTGGCCGACGCGCTGGAGGCGCTCATGGGCGCGGTCTATCTCGACGGGGGGCTCGACGCCGCGGCAGGCGTTGCGCAGCGTCTGTTTCAGAAGGAGCTGGCCGACGTGGAGTCGCATGCCCGCCTCGACTACAAGTCGCGCTTGCAGGAGCGGGCGCAGGCGCTCTGGCAGTCCGCGCCCGTCTATCAGGTCGTCGCCGAGAGCGGCCCCGACCACGACAAGCGGTTCGAGGTCGCGCTGTCGTTCGCGGGTCGCGAGTGGGCGCGCGCGAGCGGCCGATCGAAGAAGGAGGCCGAGCAGAGCGCGGCCGCGGCGGCGCTCATCGTGCTCGAGCGCGAGCCGAAACCTGATCTAGTCGGAGGTCCGCGGTGATCGCGCCTTCGCTGGAGAGGCTGCTCTCGGAGATCCCGCCCGACGTGCTGGCGCTCTGCCGGCGCCTGCGCGCCGCGGGCCACCAGGCGCACCTGGTGGGAGGCGGCGTGCGCGACATGTTCGCCGGCCGTCCGCCCGCCGACTTCGATCTGGCGACCGACGCGCGCCCCGACGCCGTGGTGGCGCTGTTCAACACCTTCGCCATCCCCACCGGCCTCAAGCACGGCACGGTGACGGTCCTGACCGAGACGCGGCGGCCGGTCGAGGTCACCACCTTTCGTGGAGAAGGGGAGTACCTCGACGGGCGGCGGCCCGTCTCGGTCACCTACGTCGACTCGCTCACCGAGGATCTGAGCCGGCGCGACTTCACGATGAACGCCATCGCCTTCGAGCCGCTCGACCGCCAGCTCACCGATCCCTTCGACGGCCAGGGCGACCTTTCACGCCGGCTCATTCGCGCGGTCGGCGATCCGCTGGTCCGCTTCCGCGAGGACGGGCTGCGCCCGATGCGCGCCGTGCGACAGGCCGCGCAGCTGGAGTTCGAGGTCGATCCGCCCACGCTGGCCGCGATCCCGCAGACCCTCGACGTTTTTCGCAAGGTGTCGGCGGAGCGGATCCGCGACGAGCTGTACAAGATGTTGGCGGCGCCTCACCCCTCACGGGGCTTGGCGCTGATGCACGAGACCGGTCTGCTCGGCGAGGTGATCCCGGAGCTGCTCGAGGGGGTGGGCTGCGTCCAGAACCGCTTCCACAAGCACGACGTCTTCGAGCACACGCTGTCGGTGGTGGACGAGACCAAGGGAGACGCGGTCGTGCGCCTGGGCGCGCTTCTGCACGACGTCGGCAAGCCGCGCGCGCGCCAGCCACGCGAGGGGGCGCCGGGCGAGTACAGCTTCTTCAAGCACGAGTACGTCGGCGCCGAGATGGCCGACGCGATCTGCCGGCGGCTCAAGCTGGCCAACGCCGACCGCGACCGGGTGGTGGCGCTGGTGAAGAACCACATGTTCTTCTACATGCCCGACTGGTCGGACGGGACCATCCGCCGGTTCGTGCGTCGGGTAGGGGGGCAGGCGGGGCTCTCCGACCTGTTCGCGCTGCGCGAGGGGGACGTGCGCGGCCGCGGGTTCGGGGAAGATCCCGTGGTCGAGCTCGGCGAGCTCAAGAGCCGCATCGCCGTGGTGGCCGACGCCGACGCGGCGCTGAAGGTGACCGACCTGGCGATCGACGGCCGCGACGTCATGCGGATCCTGGGCATCCCGCCGAGCCGCGAGCTCGGCGTCCTCCTCGAGCGTCTCCTCGAGCGGGTGCTCGACGATCCCTCGCTCAACGAGCGCGAGGAGCTCGAGTCGCTGCTGCGCGAGCTGTACGAGCCCTCCAAGAAGGACTAACGGCGGAAGGACTAACGGCGCTCGAGCGCGGCCACCAGCGCCGCCGCCGAGGTCACCGTCTCGATGCCGCGCGACGCGGGCTCGGGCCGGCCGAGTAGCTCGGTGCGACGGCGAACGACGGTCGACTCCGGATCTCCGAGCGCGATGACCTCGATGGCCGGCGCCTCGCCGGTGCGCGCCGGACGCGGCGCGGGGGGGCGGGGCGGGGCGGCCACCGCCAGGACCGCCGGCAGCTTCACCTGCAGCCGCCGCTTGCGGCCGCCGCCGCGCAGGACGACCTCGGCCGTCTGGGTATTGAGGATGGCGATCTCCTCGACGCCGGTCAGGTACGGGACGCCGAGGTGGCGGGCCAGCGCGGCCGGCGCCGCGCCGAGCCCTTCGTCGTCGGAGCGGACGCCGGTCAGCACCAGATCGCTGCCGACGCGCCGGAGCGCGATCGAGAGCACCTGACCGATGGTGTGGAAGTCGGCGCTCGCCAGATCGTCGGCGGCCACCCGCACGGCGCGGTCGGCGCCCGCGGCAAGCGCCAGGCGGAGCGGGCCGGCCTCCATCGATGTCCCCCCGAGGACCGCGGTCACCTTGTGCTCGGTGCCGGCCAGCGCGAGGGCGTGGGCGAGCGCGTACGCCTCGGAGCGTCCCAGGGCATCTCCCTCGGGATCGGGCGGCGGCGCGCGCAAGCAGACGATGATGTTCACGCCGGCCCTCTCGAGGCAAAGGCGGAGAGCGCCCGGGCGATCTCTTCCCAGAGCGCGTCCCCGGCGGAGGTGCTCGGGACCCGCCAGAGAACGTCGACGGCGCGGGTGGGGGGCGTCGCGCCGTCCCCAATCAGGATCGCGCCCACCCGCCCGCGCGGCGTGCCGAGAACGGGGAGCTCGACGTCGCCGATCCCGACCACGACCTCGGGGGCGCTGGCGGCCAGCAAGGCGTCGGCGCGCGCGCGGTCGACCACCGCCACGTCGTGCGGCGCTGCGGCCGACAGGCGCGCGACCGCGTCGGCGCCCAGCGCCGGATCGACCAGCACCAGCACGCGGGCGAGCGGGACGGCGGCGTCGGGATCGGGCTCCGAGGCGATCTCCCGGAGAGGGATCTCCTTGGGCGCCGTGGTGATCACGTCGACGTCGATCTCCGCGTCGCCGATCTGGGGCGCCGCGATGCCGGCGCCGACGATGGCCACGACGGGACGTTCGATCTCGACCGGATCGAGGCGGCGATAGCCGGCACGGTTGGCCCGCCAGCGGCGGAGAAAGACCCGACCGATCCCGTCGTCGAGCGGGGTCCCGGCCTCGCTGACCTCGAGATCCGCGGCGCCGGCGTAGGCGGCGCCGATGCGCGCCGCCAGGCTGGGGCCCAATGCCGGGCCGGCGCCGCCGGCCGGGAACAGCACCAGGAGGGGGGCGATGCGCTCCACCGCGGCCTGCAGAGCGGCGCCGTGCGTCGCCTGCAGTGGCGGGTCTGCGAGGCCCGGGCCCTCGCAGAGCAGGACCTTGTCGGCGCCGGCGCGGCCGAGACGCGCCACCAGCGCGCCGTCGATCTCGCGGTCGTGCATCACGACGGCGAACACCGTCGTGCCCGCGCCGCGCGCGACCCGCCGGCCCTCGGAGAGCGCGAACAACGACGGGCCCGTGGGTTCGCCGTCACGGAGGTCGATGGGAACGAGCAGGTTGGGCAGGGAGCGCCTCGCGGGCGGACGAGGCGTCTATCATGCCCACGGGCGCCGGAGCTGTCCATTGACATGCTGATCCAACGGCCGCGATAATGCGGCTCCGGCACCCGCGGCATGCCCCAAGGACCCGACGGCGACGACGAAGAGCTGGTCGAGATCGATGTCGAGATCGCCGACGCCGACGCGACGGTGAGGCCGCCACCGCTGCCGGCCGGCACGGGGCACGCGGGAGCCCCCGAGGACGTTCCGGCGCTGGTCGATGCCGGCGAGACCACGCAGCCGAACCGGACCGACGCGCCGCCGCTTCCCGACCTGCTGGAGATCTCCGACGCGGTCGAGCTGCAGCCGCCGCTGATGGAGGCGTCCGAGGACGATCCGGCTGTCGCCTCGACTCTCTATGAGGAGGAGGCCTCGGCCGCTGAAGGCGGGCGCCGCGCCGCGCTGCTGCTGGAAGCGGCCCGGCTGCGTGAGGAGGCCGGCGTGGCCAGCGGCGCAGGCGCGGCGGACGCTCTGGAGAAGGCGCGGGCGGCGTTCGCCGCCGATCCCGCCTCGGCGCGCGCGCGTTGGGTCATGCGGCGGATGCTCTCGCGCGCGGGGCGCTGGGGCGAGCTGGCGGAGATCTCCGAGCAGGCCATCGCGGCGCAATCGGCCGCCGCCGACCCGCGTGAGCGGGCCGACCTGCTGATCGAGCGCGGGCGCCTCCTCGACGATCGATTGGGGCGGGCCGCCGAGGCGGTCGAGGCTTATCGCGCGGCCCTGGCGGCGGCGCCCGATCATCCGGGGGGGCTCCTGGCGCTGTTGGTCGCCGGGGCGAGACAGGAGGAGGCGTTGCGAGCCGAGGCGCTGGGAGGGCTCGCGCGGGGTGCCCAGGGGGTGCGGCGTGGGGCCCTGGTGCTCGAGGCGGCGCTGGCCTGGCGGGGCGCCGCCAGCGCCGACGCCGACGAGCGCGCGCTCGTCGCGCTCGAAGGGGAGCTCGCCCGCCAGGATCCGGAGGCGCCGCTGGGGATGCTGCTGGGCGAGCTCGACGCGCTCACCCGCGCCGACGTCTCGCCGGCGATCGCGGTGCGTGCGCTGGAGGAGCTGGCCAGGCGCGCCGCACCGACGGATCCCCGCCTGGCGGTGGCCCTGGCGCGCGAGCGAGCGCGACTCCTGCGACAGGCCCTGGAGGCGCCCGAGGCGGCGCTCGAGGTGCTGGACGAGGCAGCCCGCCTCGATCCGGCTCATCCGCTGCTGGCGGCGGAGCGGATCGAGCTGGCGCTGGCGCTCGATCAGCGCGAGGCCGCGGGCGACGTCGCGCGGGCCTTCGTCGCCGACGCTGCGCGGGACGACGAGGCGGTCGACCTGGCGCTCGCCTATGCGGAAGCGATCTTCGATCCCGCCCATGCCGATCCGGCGATCGAGATCCTGCAGGCCCCCCGCATCCGGGCGCGGCACCCGGTGCGCTCCGATCTGCGCGCCGCCGAGATCGCCATCGCCGTCCGCAAGGGCGATCCCCACGCCCTGGCCGAGGCGTTCGTCGTCGAGGCCGACGCCGGGACCGCGGGCGACGGTGCCTCGAAGACCGCGGCGCTCATCGCTGCGGCCGCGATTCACGCCGGTCCGCTCGGCGAAACGGAGGCCGCCGCGGATCTCTACCGCGCGGCGATCGCCGGGGCCGACACGGCGGCGCGCAGCCGCCCGGCGGTGCAGGCGCTGGTCGCGCTCCAGGCAGCCGGGGGGCGGGTGGAGGAGGCGGCGGCGACGCTGGAGGCGGCGCTGGCGATGCCCGGCGCCGGCGAGGGTCCGGCGGGCGAGGCGTTCGAGATCTGGACGCGCGAGGTGCTCGTGTCCTTCTACGCCGACCAGCTGGGGGCGCCGGGCGCGGCGCTCCCGCACCAGAAGTGTCTCGTCGAGCTCCGGCCCCTAGAGCTCGAGCGCCGGGTGCGCCTGTGCGATCTCGACCTCGCCAGCGGCGCCGACCGCCTGCCCCTGGCCGCCCAGGCCGAGAACCTCCGGGCCCTGGCCGCGGGGGCGGGCGACGTGGGGGCGGCGATCGCGCTCGACGTCGCCGCCGGACGGGCCCTGGCCGAATCGGCCACCCGCGACGAGGTGGTTCGTGGCCTCGCCCTGCTCCGCGAGCTCGCCCCCGAAGATCTGACCGGCCTCGCCGCCGCGACCCTCGAGCGGCTGGCGGCGTCGCCGGTGGAGCGCGCAGACACCGTCGCCGCCGAGCTGGCGATCGCGGAGGCCGACCCGTCGGCCGAGCGGACCCGGGCGCTGCGGTTCCGCCTGGCCCACCACCGCGCCTCCGCGGGCGCGTTCGCCGAGGCGATCGCCGCGCTGACGCCGCTGCGGTCCGAGGGGGATCCCTTGGCGCGAGCCTGGAGCTACGAGCTGGCGCGCCGAGCGGGCGATGCGTTCCTCGAGGTCGCCGTGCTGTCCGAGGAGACCCGCGCCCCCGACGGCGCGCTCGGCGACGAGGCGCGCGTGCTGCTGGCGCACGGTGAGGCGCTGGCCCGGGCGGGGGATCCACAGGGGGCGGCCGAGTCGCTCCGTCGGGCGGTGGCGCGTGCGCCCGATGGCGAGACGGCCGCGGACGCCGCGCTCGGGCTCTACCGGCTGGCGACGGGCGATCCGGTCGGCGGGGCCGCGGCGCTCCCCGACACGCTCGACGCGCTCCGCGACGCGCTCGGCGACGACCCGGCGCTCGCAGCGGCGGTGGGGCGCGAGGCGGCGCTCTCCGCGGCCGCGGTCGGCGCAGCCGTGCCGAACGACGCGCGGCTCGACGACGGGACCACGCCGCACGAGCTCGCGTTGCTGCGGTTCATGGCCGGGGCCCGGGCCGGGGATGCCGCCGTGGTGGCCGCGGCGATGGTGGAGATGGCCCGAGAGCTGACCGGGCCTGACGGGCCGCCGCCGCCCGACGTCATCCCCTTGCTCGGGCGGGCTGCGGCGCGCGCAAGACTCGGCGGCGCCGGGGCGGCGGAGACGACGGCGCGCGCGGTCTGGGCGGTCTCGCGCGTTCCGGCGCTGGCGCCCGCGCTGGCCGATCTCCCGGTGGCGGGCGCGGCCCCCTGGCCGGCGGACCGCCCCGATCCGCGTCGCGCGCGGGCCCGCCGGGCCGGCGGGGCGCTCGGCGTGGCGCTCCACCTCGAGGCGGCGGTCGACGCCGAGCGCGCGGGCCATCTGGGGGCCGCGCTTCAGGCGTACGGAAGCGTCATCGCGCTCGAGCCGGACCGGCTCGAGGCCTGGACCGGCGTGCGGCGGGTGGCTCGCGCGGGGGGCGATCGTCTGGGGGAGGCGCGCGCGCTGGCGCGGCTCGGCGTCCTCGTTCGAGATCCGGCCCAGGGCGCGGCGCTCTCGGCGGAGGCGGGGGCCGCCTACGAGCAGGCCGGGCGGCTCGACGACGCCATCGCGGTCCTGGCGCGCGCCGTCGAGCTCGATCCCGACGATCCGGCCGCCTATGCCCGGGCCCACGCGCTTCTGTCCGCCGATCTGGCGGCGCCGGGGCGCGCGGAGACCTTCGACGGGCTGCTCTCCTATCGGCTGGCTGCCGGCACGCTGGGGGGCCGCGCGCGGATCGCGCTCCTGTTCGAGCGGGCCGAGCACCGGCTGAGTCAGCTCGGCGATCGGGCGGCGGCGTTCGCGGACTTAAAGCAGATCTTGAAGATCAACCCCGAGCACGTCGCCTCCTTGCACAAATTGGCCGAGGGGGCGCTGGCCGACAAGGACACGCGCGCGGCCACCACCTGGCTCGAGCGCTACCTGGCGGCGGCGGGGAGCGACGAGGAGCAAGGGGTGGCCGCCGCCAAGCTCGATCTCGCGGCCTGTTACGACGCGCGCGGCGAGCCGGTCCGCGCCATCGAGACCCTTCGCCGGGCGGCCCAGGACCGGCCGAGCGATCCGACCCCGCTCGAGCGGATGGCCGACATCCAGCTTGGACGGCGGGACGCCCGGGGCGCCGTCGAGGCGCTGGGGCGGGCCGCCGAACGGCTCGCGGATCCGCACGCGCGCGCCACCCTGGCGCTGCGAGCGGGGACCATCCTGCGGGACCAGGCGCGCGATGCGGCGGGAGCCGCGGTCGCGTTCCGGCAGGCAGCCGACCTCGATCCGCTGGGGGCCGGCGCCACCATGCTCGTCGCGCTTCACGACGCCGCGTCCGACGCGCGCGGCGCGCTGCAGGTGGTCGAACGGGAGGTCGCCGACCTGCGGCGGGCGCTGGCAGGCGATCCGCTCGACGCACGCCGGCTGGAACGGCTCGGGGACTGGCTGGCGGACGCGCGCCGCCGCGGGAGCCCGGCGGCGCTGCCCGAGGCGGAGGCGGCGGTCGAGAGCGTGCGGGGTCTCGTCGGCGGGCGGGCCTCGCCCCTGCCGCCGCCCGCCGTGGTCGCGCCGAAATCGGGGCGGGCCTTCCTGGCCGAGATCGGCGATCCGGCGGCGGGGGGCTTCGTCGCCGAGGTCTGGCCTCACCTCGCCGAGGCGGTGGCGGCGCTCTTCCCGGCGCCCGCCCGGGCCCGCCCGGCGCCGCTGGGCGCGGCGGAGGCGGGACGCCTCGGGTGGATCGGCGCCGTCGCAGCGGCGCTGGGGATTCCGCGCCTCGCGCTGCTGGCGGCGCGCGCGGCCGACGGCCCCATCGCGACGGCGGTCGAAGAGCCGGACGCGGCGGTGATCTTGCGGGTCGACGCGCTCGCCTCGCCGGCGCTGCGTTTTCACGTGGGCCGGGCGCTGGGGGCCATCGCGGCGCGCAGCACCGTCCTCGAACGGGCGACCGCCGCCGAGCTGGCGCCGCTGTTTGCCGCGGCCGCCGTCCTCGCCGGGGCGCCGGTCCCCACCGGGCTGCCGACGCCTTCGGAGGCTCTGCTGCGCGACGTGGGCCGCGCGGTCGGGCGCCGGGATCGCAAGGCGCTGGCGCTGCAGGCGTCTCGGTTCGGATTCGAGCCCTTCGATCTCGAGGCCTGGCGAACGGCGACCTTGCGGGTGGCGGATCGATTCGGTCTCCTCGTCGCTGGCGACCCGGCGCAGGCGGCGGTGGCGCTGGCGGGCGGCGCCCGCGCGGTGGCGGGCAACGGGGCGGCGCTCGATCTGCTCGGCTTCGCGGTCGGCGAGAGTTATCCGGCCCTCCGGCGGGCGGTCGAAGGGCAAGAGCCAGGGCAAGGGCAAGGGAGCCCGCGCTGATGCCGACCAGCAAAAAGCCGCCCGGCTCGAACGACGACGACACCGTCGACGTCGAGGGGCTCTTCGGCGAGCTCTTCGACGATGCGCCGCCCACCGATCCCACCGCCCCCGCGCTCGGCGAGGAGGTGACGCTGGAGGTGCCGGGGGCCGGGAGCGCCGCCAGCGCCGACGTCGTGGGTCCCCCGGAGGTCGAGGCCCCCACGCTGTTCGCGCCCCTCTTGCCCGAGATGGACGCCGAGATCTGGCAGGCCGGGATCCAGGCGCTGGTGACCGTTCCCGACCGGGTCGAGCCGCCGGAGACCTCGCGGGAGGCCTGGCTCGCGGAGGCGCGGCTCTACCAGACGGAGAGCCGATCGGCGGACACGCCCGAGAAAGCGGCGGCGTTGCTGACGGCCGCGGCGCGCGCGGCGGAGATCGCCGGTGAGGCGGCGGAGGCGGCCAACGGATATGACGACGCGCTGACGCGGGCCCCGAACGCGCCCGACGCGCTGCGGGCCCGGGCCCGGCTGGCGGAGAGCGTCGCCGACGTCGACGAGGCGCACGCGCACTGGGCGCGGCTGGCGATCGCCGCTGGCAGCGCGGAGGAGCGGGCCTTTTACGGCGCGTTCTCAGCGGAGTGGACCCTGGCGCGCCGGGGCGCGCTGCCGGCCGTCGCCCTCGACGCGATTCCCGCGGGCGCGGCGCGGGCGCTGGCCGTCGCGGAGGAGGCGCTGCGCGGCGGTACCCCGGGGGCGGCCGCCGGCGCGTTCGCGGCGGCGGGGCGCGCGTTCGGCGGGCGCCTCGGGGCTGCCTTCCTCGATCAAGCGGCCCGCTTCGCTGCGGCCGCGCGCGACGCCGCCTCGGCGACCGCCTATCGTCTGGCAGCACGGAAGGTCGATCCGGAGGGAGCGGCGGCGCCCCTCGTTCGTTTGCGCGCGGCCGCCGAGGCGGATCGGCGCGGCGTCGCGGCCAAGGTCGGCGAGTTGCTGGCGGCGCTCCCGCCCGGTTCGGCGCTGGCGCAGGCGGTGGGGCGCTGGGCGGTCGCGCTCGCGCGCCAGCGCGGGGACGCGACGGGGGCGCTGGAGCTGCTCGCCGGCCTGGGCGCCACCACCGTCGCGGCGGCCCGCGACCGGATCGATCTGGAGATCGCGACGAACGTTCCGCTCGACGAGCCGAGCCTGGCGCGGTTGCGCGAACGGGCGACGGCGCCGGCCGCGGCCGCGAACCTCACCTGGATCGAAGCGGGGAATCTCGTGCGACAAGAGGCCTGGGCCGAGGCGGCCACGCTGCTCGGCCGCGCCATCGAGGAACACGGAGACGCGGTCCCCCTGGCGCTCCTCGCCGAGGGGATCGCCACGGAGGCCGATGATCCGGCGGTCGAGGCCGAGGCGCTCGACGTCTGGTTGCGAGGGGATCCGGCGCGGCGGGCCGAGGCCGCGTTCCGGCTGGCGTCGGTGCGTGAGGCCATCGGCAGCGATCTCGGGGCTCGGGCGGCCCTGCAGACGGCGATGGAGTCGGCGCCCGAATCGCTCGCCTTCTGGATCGCCGCCGCGGCCGACGCGCGCTCCGGGCGGCGGAGCGACGCCGCGGCGGTGCTGGACTATGGCGCGGAGCTCTGGGAGGCGAGCGCTCTCGCCCCGGCGCTACGCGCGATGGCGGCCGTCAAGCACGGCGCGAGTGATCCGGCCCGCGTGCTGGCGGCGTTGGGCGTCTCGGGGACCGGCGCGCTCTCCGATGTGGCTCGGGCGCTGGGCGCCGAGGCGGTGGCGCGCCTCGCGGAGCGCGCCGGCGATCGCGCGGCGCTCGAGGCGGCGCTGGCGGTCGCCGCGGAGCAGGCGAGCGATCCCGGGCAGCGGACCTGGGTGGCGCTGCGGCGGGCCTCCGCCATCCCCGCGGCGGAGGTCGAGGCGCACGCGGCCGCGCTGGAGGCCGCGCGCGAAGCCTCTCCGGGACATCCCTTGGCGGTCGCGCTCTCGCTGGCCGAGCCCGGCGTCGAGCCCCCCCACGCCGCCGGGGTGCTCGCCCGCCTGGCCACCACCCCTTCGGAGCTACAGTCCTTCCGCCGAACGGCGGCGTTCGCCGCGGCGAGCACGCTGGCCCTGGCGGGGGATCGTCAAGGCGAGCTCCGCCAAGCGGTGAAGATCCTGACCACCTCGCCCAACGATCGGGAGGCGCACGCCGCAGTGGCACGCGCCGCCACCGGCGTCGGGGGCACCACGGGCGCCGAGGCGTTGGCCGCGCTCTCCGTCGATCCGGCAGAGCGGGACGAGCCCCGCGCGCTGGCCATCGCCGAGGCGCGCCTCGCGGCGGGACGGCTCGACGCCGCGGGGGAGGCGTTGCGGGCTCTCGGCGGCGGACGGTTCGCGGGCGACGTGCGGCGGGCTGCGACGCGCCTCGGGGGCGGTGTTGCCGCGGGCTTGCCGCCTGCTCTCCTGTCTGGTCCTTCCGACGGGGAGGCCGCGGATGCGCGCGCCGCGATCCGGGCCGCGGGCGACGCGGCGGCCGCCGCCCGGTGGGGCGAGCTGGCGCAGACGCTCGCAGAACGGCCGCCGCACGAGGCGGTCGCGACGCCGGCGACCTTGGCTTTTGCGGCGCTCATCGCCGAAGGGCAGGGGCTCCAGCCCGTCAGTGACCGTCTCGCCGTGGCGGCCGTTGGTCAGGCCGACACGGCGGAGACGTCGGGGGTCGCGGCGCCGCTCCCCATCCTGGAGCGCGTCGCCGATTCGGGCGCCGAGGTTGCTATTCGGCGTCGAGCTCTGACATTGATGGCCCCGCACCTCGGTCCCGCCGAGTCGGATCGTCGCTCGGCGGCCGCCGCGCTGACCGAGCGCGGCCGGCTCGAGGCGGCGTCGGGCGACGCGGCGGCGGCGATCGAGAGCTGGCGGGCGGCGCTGGCCATCGAGCCGAGCTTCCTCGGCGCGGCGCGCTCGCTCCGGGTGGCGGTCGCGCGCGCCGGGGAGGTGGCGGCGGCCAGCGCGGCGTCGGAGACCGAGGCGTCGTGCCTGCTGGTGGCCGGGCACCGCGTGCGGGCGCTCATGCTGGCCGCGGCGCTGGCGCTCGAGGTGATCCCCCCGGAGCGGGCGCGGGCGCTGGGCCTCGTGCGCGCGGCGTTGGCCGTCGACCCGGCTCATGACGCCGCGTTCGAGCGATTGCGCGCGCTGCTGGTCGAGCAGGATGACGCCGCCGCGCTGTCGGCCGCGCTGGCCGCGCGGATCGAGGTAGCGCAAAATCCGTTCGAGGTCACCTCGCTCCGGCTGGCGCGCGCCGAGCTTCTTTCGAGCAGGCTCGGCGACCCGGGGGCCGCGCGCGAGGAGCTGGAGGCGGTGCTGCGCAAGCAGCCCGAGCACGCGCGCGGGCTCGAGCGCCTCTCGGAGCTCCTCTGGACGCGCGAGGCCTGGGGCGAGGCCGGCGAGATCTACCTGCGGCGCGCGGTGGTCGAACGTGACCCGGCGACGTTGCGGTCGATCTTCCTGCGCCTCGGCGACATCTACCTCCACCGTGTCCCCGATCCGAAACGCGCCACGACCGCCTACGAACGCGTACTCTCGGTCGACGCCGACAACCTCGAGGCGCTGCGCGCGCTCTCCGATCTGACCGTGGCTGACAGCGATTGGAGGCGCGCGCTCCCCGTCACCGAGCGGTTGGTGGCGCGCGAGCCGGACGCGGTTCGTCGGCAAACGACGCGCGTTCGCCTGGGCGAGATCCTGGTGCACAGCGATCTGCGGAGGGCCGCCGTCGAGCTGCGCCGCGCGGTCGACGAGGTGCCCCGCGACGTCACGGCGGTCGGCGCGCTGGCCCAGCTCCTCGATCGGGCGCGCGATCAGGCCGGGCGCCGCGGCGTTCTCGATCGGGCCATCGGTCTTCTGCGCCACGATCTCGGCGGGCCGGCCGGACCGACGCTGGAGACGCTGCGCGGGCTGGCCAGCTTGCTCTCACTGCGCGAGCGTCCCCACGCGGCGCTGGCTGCCGCGCAGCTGGTGGCGGCGCTGGGCGCGGGCGCGAAGGAGGGGGTGCGGGCGGCCGCGCGACCCACGCGGAGCCTCGCCGCGCTCCGCCGCCCCGAGGTCGACGAGCGCGCTTATCCGGAGGAGCTGCCGCCGGGGATCCGCCAGCTCCTTCGCCAGCTGGGGCCGCACTTCCGGCCGAGCAGCGGCGAGCTCGCG
>DASYEX010000357.1:0-3523 GCA_036498765.1 Polyangia bacterium | reverse complement strand
GCGGCGACCAGCGCCTCGATATTCGCAGGATCGGGCAGCTCGCCGAGCGCCAGCGCCGCCAGGATCCGGTCGATGCCCAGCTCGGCCGCCGCCAGCTGCCGCCGCCAGAGGGCGCCGCTCTTCTCGAACCTGATCGACTTGAGCAGCACGTCGCCGGGATCGAAGATCACCTGCGTCGGGCGGGACGGCAGCGCGAGCTCGAAGCTGTGCGTCGCCTCGCTGACGTCGACCCGCACGTCGCGCGCGCGGCCGTCGACCTCGAAGCGCACCGTCGCCCCGAACTCGAACAGGGGCGCCTCCGGCGTCACCGCCTGCTTCTGGGCCAGCGCCAGCGTCCCCAGCTGGCGGTCGTCGTCCCAGCTCCAGCGCGCCTCGAGCTCCGGGTGGCCGGGCCGAGCGATCCAGCGATCGAGCAGGGCCTCGACGCTGCGGCCGGTGACGTCCTCGATGGCGCGCGCCAGGTCCCGCGTCTCGACCGAGCCCTTGGCGTGCTTCTGGGCGTAGTGTCCGATGGCCCGCCAGAACGGACCGTCGCCGAGCTCGTGGCGGAGCATGTGCAGCACCCGCCCGCCTTTTTCGTAGAGGTGCGCGTCGAACAGGTGAATGGGCTCGTCGTACTGGCGGCAGACGACCGGGCGCAGGTATCGCCCCGACGCCTCGGCCAGGTAGCCGTCGGTGTCGGCGAGCAGCTCGTGGTCCGCTTCGTCGCGCCCCTTGGCGTGCTCGCGCCAGACGTACTCGAAGTAGGTGGCGAACCCTTCGTTGAGCCAGGCCTCGGACCACTCGCGGCAGGTGAGCAGATCGCCCCACCACTGGTGCGCCAGCTCGTGCGAGACGAGGCCGTCCATGTCGTGGTCCAGCGCCGCGCGCTCGTCGAGCAGCGCCAGCTCGGTCAGCGTGGTGGCGCTGGTGTTCTCCATCCCGCCGAAAATGAACTCGGGGACGAAGATCTGGCTATAGCGCGCGTGCGGGTAGGGCAGGCCGATCTTCTCGGAGAAGTGGTCGATCATCGCGCCCGTGCGGGCGATGCTGCGGCGGGCGTCGGCCTCGCGCCCCGGGGCGCAATAACCGAACACGTTGACGCCGGTCTTGGGCGCTCGGTCGGTGAGCTCGGCGAACGGGCCGACGACCAAGGTGAGCAAGTACGCCGGCTGCGGCAGCGCCAGCGCGTAGTGCCAGCGGGTCACCTTCCCGCCCGGCAGGTCGACGCGCTCGCGCAGATCGCCGTTCGAAAGCACGAACAGACCGGCGGGCGCGGTGCAGACGACCTCGGTGGTGAATTTGTCGATCGGCTGGTCGAGGCAGGGCCAGAAGCAGCGCGCGTCGTCGTCCTGTCCCTGCGTCCAGCACTGCGGCGCGCGGTCGGGGTGCGCGGCTGTCGGCCCGACGAAGTAGAGCCCGCGGCGCGGCCGGCAGGCGTAGCGCACGGCGATGTCGACCGCGTCGTTCTCGGCCGGCGCCTCGGCGAGCGCCACCCGCAGCGTCTGGCCGTCGTTGCTGAACGCCGCCGGATGTCCGCCCGCGGTCACGCTGTCGACGTCCAGGTCGACGGCGTCGAAGCTGACGGCGTTGAGCCCCGCGCGCCGAGCGGACACCGTCAGCGTCGCCGTGCCGGAGAGGCGCTTGGCCGCGAGATCGATCTCCCACTCGAGCCGGGCGTGGTCGAGCCGGAACGGCCGATCTCCGACGAAGTTCGTGCGGGTCCCCGCGGGTGCGAAGGGGCGAGGCGGCATGGGCGCGTCACGTTAAGCGCCCCGGTCCTCCCAGGTCAACCTTCGTGCCGGCCGGCGTTGAGCAGGCCGCGCGTGGCGCGTGGAGCCGTCCGCGCGTGGCGCGTGGAGCCGTCCGCGCTTGGCGGGTGGGCCGTGCTTGGCGTGGGGCGGGCGGCGTGCTGAAATCCTTCGCGATGAGCGGACGCGAGCCAGTTCAACGGCGTTACCTGCTGACCCGAGCGCGGCCGCAGGACGTCTACGGCGTGGTGACGGACTTCGGCGCTTACCCGGGCCTCTTCCCCGAGATCAAGGGGACGCGGATTATTGAGGCCGGCGCGCCCGGACCGGACGGCAAGTCGGTGATCCGGGTCGAGTTTCGCGCGCAGGTCGTGCTGCCGGTGCGCTACGTGCTCGACCTGGTCTGCGATCCGGCCGCGCACACGGTCGAGTGGACGTACGTCGAAGGGGAGATCGTCACCAACTCGGTCGGCGGCTGGCGGTTCGCGGCGGAAGGCGAGGGGACGACGATGGACTACCGCGTCTCGCTGGACGTCAAGGCGCCGGTCCCGGGGTTCGTGCTGCGCAAGGTGACCGACGGTCTGGTGTCCGCGTCGATCCCCAGCATGTTCTCGGCCATCGAGCGCGAGGTGCGCAAGCGCCAGGCGTCGCATCCGTCTCAGCCCTTGGAGACGTAGGGGTTCCCGGGGACGTAGAAGCGCAGCTTGCGCGCCGCCCAGGCCCCGGCGTACTCGACGCCGACGCGCCTCGAGGCGGCGCGGCGCGGTGTCGGCGCGCCGTCGTCCGCCAGGTAGAAGGCGCCGCCTGTGGTGAGGTCCAGCCCGTTGTCGTTGCGGGTAATTCCGAGTCCCGCGCAGAGCTTCCCGGGGCCGGTGAGCGGCCGCTTGTGGTCGTCGACGCCCGCGACCGGCGCGCCGGCACGCAGCAGCACCGCGCCGGCGACGCCGTCCGTCTCGGTCACGACGTTCATGCAGTGGTGCATGCCGTAGATCAGGTAGACGTAGAGGAAGCCCGGGGGGCCGAACATGATCGCGGCGCGCGGGGTGGGTCCGCGGCGGGCGTGCGAGGCGGCGTCGCGTTCGCCCAGGTAGGCCTCGACCTCGACCAGGCGGGCCAGCCGCGGCGGTCCGTCGGTGACGGCGGGCTTTCGCACCAGCAGCTTGCCGAGCAGCGCGTGCGCCACCTCGACGGTCGGACGGGCATAGAACGCGCGCGGCAGCGGCGCCCACAGACGTTCGGTCTCAGTCACCGAGCAGCAGCCGCCTCCGGTCGACGCCGTCGAGCAACTTGCTGAACCGCCCGTCCGCCTCGCAGGCGCCGAGCAGCCCGCCCGCCGCGTGCCGGTACCCGTCGCGATCGAGATCGCCCGCCACCAGGCGATAGCGCAGGAAGAGGAACGCGGTCTGCGCCACGTCGGAGAGGCAGTAGCGGCGCAGCGCCTCGATCTGTCCGGCGTGGAACAGCCCCTCGACCTGGCTGCCGTCGACGCCGTCTTTCCCCGGCAGCCCGATGAGCCGGGCGGCACCGTCGAGCGAGGTCATCTTGGCCGCGCCGTGATCGGAGATGACGTCGCAAAGGTCGAGGTGTCCTTCCTCGCTGAAGCGGTAGCGGTAGCCTTCGCCGCGGTAGTACCAGCGGAAGTCGAGCCCGAAGCGCAGGCCGCGCAGCGCCAGCACCGGGAGGTCGAACCCGCGCCCATTCCAGGTGATGACCTGCGGCTTCCACTTGGTCATGAAGTCGCCGAAGTCGGCCATCATGCCGGCCTCGTCCTTCGACTCGCCGATGGTGCCGAT
>DASYEX010000356.1:0-10274 GCA_036498765.1 Polyangia bacterium | reverse complement strand
GTATGCCGGGGCCAGCGAGATCCCCCAGCACCCCTCCTGCGCCGTCCCGTCGTCCTCCACGATCAGGTTCCCCTCGATCAGCATCTGATCGTGCAGTCCGTGCACGACGAAGATGGTCCCGCCGCAGCCGGTGCCGCTCCCCTGAACGCTGTGGTGCATCTCGTTGCCGATGATCTGCTCACCGGTCGGCGTGAGGTCGCTCCCCGACGCGTCGTGCTCGCCCTCGAAGTAGATGCTGTGCTGGGTCGGCGAGTTTCCGCCGTTGTGGTCGAAGTAGTTGTATTCGAGGGTGCAGCCGCTACACGCCCCGATGAAGCCCATGTCGCTGTTGTTGATGATCTGGGACCCGCGCACGGTGATCCGCGCGTTCAGCCCGTCGCTCCCCGAAGCCAGCGGTGGGAGAGACGACTCGGCGTCGATGGCGTCCTCGAATCCGTTCAGGACCAGGTTGCAGAGCAGGACGTCCTTGATGTCGTTGTAGATGAAGACGCCCGTGCCCCCCGACCCGTCGAACTCGAGGTTCAAGAATTGATACCCCTCCTCGTGCGCCGACCCGCCTTCGTTGGCGAAGCTCACCTCGCCGCCGGCGACCTTGGGCATCGCCGTCGAGCTGCCGGCCCAGGACGGCGTGTACTCACGGACGGTGCAGACGTTGTCGGCGCGGCAGTTGGAGTTCACCCAGGCGCTCTTGTTCCCGGTGAACGCTCCCCCTTTGCAGAACGCGATCGTGTCACCGGCGGCGAGCGCCGCGAACTGGCCCTGCGCCTTCTTGTAGGTTTGCCAGGGCTTGTCCGGGCTGGTGCCGGGGTTGGAGTCGCTGCCGGCCTGGCAGCCCGGGTCGGCGCCCGTTCCGCAGTCGCAGGCGTAGTAGATCGATCCCTTGGTGGGCAGCGGCATCTCGGCGCAGGCCATCGCCGCGCCGGCGATGCTCCCGGTGAGGATCGGCGGCGGCGTCCGCTGGCTGGCCTTGGTCCCGCCGCAGCCGCCCGCGAGCAAGCTGGCCAACAACCCAACGTGAATCTTCTTCAAAGCGAGGTCCCCTTTATCCAGCAGTCCGACAGTCCGGCAATTTACCCATAACATGAACGTCCGACGGTCGGCGGACTTCCCACCTTGCGCTCCGGACGGGCCACGCGCATAGACTCGCCCACCCATGTGTGGAGTCGCCGGAGCGATCGGCACGATCGACGACGACGTCGAGCGCGCCGTGCGCGCGATGACGGACGCGCAGGCCCACCGCGGCCCGGACGACGCCGGCTTCTTCAGAAGCCCGGGCGCGGCGGGCGCTTGCTTCGGCTTCCGCCGGCTGGCCATCATGGACCTCTCGCCGAGCGGCCACCAGCCGATGGTCGACGAGCAGACCGGCGCGGTCATCGTCTTCAACGGCGAGATCTACAACTTCGCGGAGCTGCGCGGCGAGCTCGCGGCGGCGGGCGCCTCGTTCCGCTCGACCGGCGACACCGAGGTCATCCTGCGCGCCTACGCCCACTGGGGACCGGACATGCTCCGCCGCCTCCGCGGCATGTTCGCGCTCGCCATCTACGACCCTCGGCGCGGCAGCGTCCTGGTCGCGCGCGATCGGCTGGGCATCAAGCCGCTCTACCACGCGGAGATCCGCCGGCCGGGCGGCAAGACGCTGCTCTTCGCCTCCGAGCTGAGGTCGCTGCTGGCGACCGGCCTGTGCGGCCGCGCGCTCGACCCAACGGGGCTCGCGACCTACCTGTGGAACGGATTCGTGGTCGGGCCGGGGACGATGGTCGCGGGCGTCTCCTCGCTGCCGGCCGGCGCCGCGGCCACCGTCGCCGTCGACGCGCCGGAGATCGCGCCGCGCCCCTACTGGCGCCTCGAGGCGCAGCCCACGCGCCCAGCCGAGGAGTCCGTCGCCGCGCTCAAGCACGAGCTCGAGCTCGCCATGCGCCAGCACATGGTGAGCGACGTGCCGCTCGGCGTCTTCCTGTCGGGCGGCGTCGATTCGAGCGCGGTCACCTCGCTCGCGGTGCGCAGCGGAATGGGGCGCGTCAAGACGTTCCACATCGGCTTCGACGAGGGCGAGTTCAACGAATCGGTGTACGCGAAGCGCGTGGCAGACGCGCTCGGCACCGAGCACGCGGAGTTCAGGCTCACGCAGGAACGTTTTCGGGGGCTCATCGAGCCCGCCTTGGCCGGCCTCGACCAACCCACCTTCGACGCGATCAACAGTTACGTCGTGAGCCGGGTGGTGCGGGAGGCGGGGCTGACGGTGGCGCTGGCGGGGACGGGCGGCGACGAGCTGTTCGGGGGCTACCGGAGCTTTCGCGACCTGCCCAAGGCGGAGCGGCTCGGACGTTGGACGCGCCTCTTGCCGCGCGCGCTGGTGGGACGGGGGATCGGGCGCGCCCAGGCGGCGTTTGCCCGCGGGCGCGAGCGGGTCCCGCCGCAGACGCGCTGGGGCAAGCTCGGCGACCTCATCGCGGGCGGGACGGATCTGGTCGCCCTCTACCAGGTGTTTTACGGGCTCTACACCACCGACTTCCTGGCGGAGCTGGCCGACCGCGCGGTGCTCGACCGGGCCCCCCACGGGCTGTCCCCGGCGTTCGCCGACGCGCTCGGGCGCAGCGTGCGCGGCGCTGACGCCCTCACCGGGACCAGCTTGCTCGAGCTGTCCCTCTTCATCGGCGAGCGCTTGCTGCGCGACACCGACGCCGCCAGCATGGCCGTCTCGCTCGAGGTGCGCGTCCCGCTGCTCGATCACCGGGTGGTGGAGGCGGCCCTCTCCGTCGAGGCGGCGACGCGCTACCAGCCGCTCGGCAAGAAGCAGCTGCTCAAGCAGCTCGGCATGCCGGAGCTCGATCCGGCGCTGTTCGAGCGTCCCAAGTCGGGGTTCGTGCTGCCGATCGAGGTGTGGGCGAAGGATCAGCTCGCGGCCGACATCGAGGCGACGTTCGCCGACCCGGACGCCACCCGGCGCGTGGGGCTTCGTTCGGACACGCTGCTGCGTCTCTGGCGCGCTTTCCGCGGCGGTGCGCCGGGCCTCTACTGGTCGCGCGTGTGGGCACCCTACGTGCTCTTGAAATGGTGCGGCCAGCACCGCCTCGCGCTCAGCTGAGCCGGGGCGCGCACCGGACGGAGCCACCCAACGCCGCGAAGGACCTCGGGAAACGCCCCGAGGTCCGGTGAGCCCGCTCTCGGCAAAAAACAGCCTGGATCTCGTGCATCCTTTTGACAATCGGCTGTCCCAGCGTGTTTGATCGGGCGCATGACACGACGGACGCCGTTCACGTCAGGGGTCCTGGTCTCCGGGCTGGCCGCTCTCGGCTGGTTGATGACCCCGGGATGCGGCGGCGGATCGCCGAAGTCCGACGGCGGTGCGGGTGCCGGCGGCCTCGCGGGCGCGGCCGCCGGCCACCCAGGCGCCGGCGCGGGCGGGGGCGTCGCGGGCGCGTCTGGTGGTGGCGGTGCGGGTGGCGGCGCCGCGGGCAGTACGGGCACGGCTGGCGCGGGCGGGAACGGCGGCGCGGCCGGCAGCACGGCCGGCGCGGGCGGGAACGGCGGCGCGGCCGGCGGCTCCGCGGGGGCCACGGGCACGGCCGGCGCGGGCGGGAACGGCGGCGCGGGGACCTCGGGCAGCGCGGGCGCGGCCGGCAGCGCGCCGGACGCGGGGTGCACCACCTCGTTCGGGGCGGCGAACGAGGTCCTCTACGACTTCTCCGACGGGAAAGTCGACGGCTGGGCGTTCAACGGGCAGGGGCAGTCGATCGTCTGGAGCGGCGCCGCCGGGCACACCTGCCTAGGCGCGGTGCAGCTGGTGCTCCCCGGCGTGTCCAGCGCGACCTCGGTGCTCTACAACTTCCTTCCCAGCGCGAACTGGGTCGGAGCTTCCAAGCTTCACGTCTGGGTGAGCGTCCAGACCACGCACTACGCGGCGGGCACCTCGCTGTTGCTCTACGTGCAGACCAACGGCTTCACGGACAAGGTTTCTGACTATCAAGATGTCGTCGGCTCCGCGTTCACCGACGGCGGGTTTCACGAGCTGGTCCTCGACCTGACGACCTTTCCCTCTGCGCAGGATCTGAAGGACGTCGACGTGATTGCGCTGGCGGTGAGCCTGCCGAACGGCGACGCCGGTACGCTGGCGCCGGTCACCGTCTCGATCGACGACCTCTGGCTGGAGCCCGCCCCCGTGACCGACGCGGGCGCGGGCAACTGATTCGGCCGTCGCGAGCTAGCTGAGAGCTAACGGGGCGCGATCCCGGTCAGCAGGGCGCGCCGCCCGTCTCGCCGCTCGATCGCCAGCTCGATGAGGCGCGTGAGGAGGTCCGTCTGCGAAAGGCCCGAGGCCTCCCACATCTTCGGGTACATCGAGACCGCGGTGAAGCCGGGGATGGTGTTCACCTCGTTCACGTACAGCGCGCCGTCGGTGCGCGAGAGGAAGAAGTCGACGCGCGCCAGCCCCGAGAGCTCCAGCGTCCGGAAGGTGGCCACCGCCAGCTCCTTCACGCGCGCCATGGTCGCCGCGGGGATGTCGGCCGGGATCTTCCAGCTGGCGCCGGCGGGATCGACGTACTTGGCGTCGTAGGAATAGAACCCATCCTCGTGGTGGACCAGGATCTCGCCGGGGATCGAGGCCACCGGATCGTCGTTTCCCAGGACCGCACACTCGATCTCGCGCGCGTCGACGGCGCG
This sequence comes from Polyangia bacterium, assembly GCA_036498765.1. Taxonomy (GTDB): domain Bacteria; phylum Myxococcota_A; class Polyangia; order Fen-1088; family Fen-1088; genus JADGRB01. Next base: position 5,612 of record DASYEX010000356.1, on the reverse strand, counting down.
CTCGATCAGGACCTTGCGGTCGAAGGCCAGTGCGGCGCGTACGGCCGGGGCGAGGCCCGCCGGATCGTTGACGCGTGACACGCCGACCGACGAGCCGGCGTTCACCGGCTTGACGAACATCGGGAGCCCGAGGCGCGCCGTGCCCGCCAGCGCGGCCGCCGGATCGCGCGCGAAGCCCGACGCGGTCACCACGGCGAAGTCGACCACCGGGATCCCGGCGTCGCGCAGCAGGCGCTTGGCGACCTCCTTGTCCATGCCGATCGCCGAGCCCAGGACGCCCGCCCCCACGTAGGCGACGTCGCCCAGCTCGAGCAGCCCCTGAACCGTCCCGTCCTCGCCGAAGGTGCCGTGGAGGACGGGGAACACCACCAGGTCGTCGGCCGCGTCGGCGCCGCGCGGGACCAGCCCCTCCTCGATGCCGACGGCCGGGGCCGCCGGATCGAGGGCCAGCGCGCGCGGATCGCCGGTCGCGCCCGCCAGTGTCCGCTCCGACTCCTGGTGCCAGCGGCCGGCCCGATCGATGCCGATGAGCACGGGGTCGAAGCGCTGGCGATCGAGCGCCGCCAGGACGTTGCGCGCCGAGAGCAGGGAGATCTCGTGCTCCGCCGAGCGGCCGCCGAACAGGATGATGACCCGCGTCTTCTTCACTTCGTGTTGTCTCGCCTGGACGGAGCCGGGCTGGGCCCGGCGGAGTCCTTGGTACCCGTGTTTTGATCGTACGAAATCCCGAGCTGCGCAAACAAAAAGCTCCACTGATCGACCAGCTCGGCGATCACCTTGGCGAGCGGCTTGCCCTGGCCGTGGCCGGCCTTGCTCTCGACGGAGAGCAGGATGGGGCGCCCACTGGCCGTCGCCGCCTGCAGCCGCGCGGCCATCTTGCGGGCGTGCATCGGATCGACGCGGGTGTCGGAGGCCGCGGTGTGCAGGTAGACGGCCGGGTACTTCACGCCGTCGCGTACGTTCTGATACGGCGAGTAGGCGGCGAGCCAGCGCGCGGCGGCCGGATCGTCGGGCGAGCCGTACTCGGGGATCCAGAGCTGGGCCAGGCGGAAGAGGTGATAGCGGAGCATGTCCAGCAGCGGGACGTTGCAGACCACGGCGCGGAAGAGGTCCGGGCGCTGGGTGAGCGCGGCGCCGACGAGCAGCCCGCCGTTCGAGCCGCCGGAGATGGCCAGCCGCTCGGGGGAGGTCACGTGGTGCTCGACCAGCCAGGTCGCGGCGGCGATGAAGTCGTCGAACACGTTCTGCTTGCTCCCGAGCATGCCGGCGCGGTGCCAGCTCTCGCCGTACTCGCCGCCGCCGCGCAGGACCGCCAGCGCGTAGGTGCCGCCGCTGTCGAGGAAGGGAATCGCCGACGGCGTCCAGGCGGGCAGCATGTTGACGTCGAAGCCGCCGTAGCCGGTGAGCAGGGCCGGGCGGGTGCCGTCGCGGGGCGCGCCTTTGCGGCTGGCGAGGAACAGCGGCAGCTTGGTCCCGTCGCGCGAGGTGACCATCACCCGCTCGACCTCGAACGCGGCCGCGTCGACGGGCGCGGCCAGCGCCCGCCAGACGACGCTCCGGGGACGCGCGCCGAGCTGCGCCTCGTAGACCGTGGTGGGCGCCAGGAATCCGCTGAAACCGTAGTAGAGGTCGGCGACGTCGCGGGCACCGGAGATCCCGGTCAGCACGCCCAACCCGGGGAGCGGCACCTCGCCGCGCGGGTGTCCGTTGCGATCGACGAGGCGCAGCCGGGCGGCCGCGTCGTGCAGGAAGCCGAGCGCCAGGCCGCCGTGAAAGTAGACCGCCCGCTCGAGCACGTCGTCGCCCTCCCGGACGATCTCGTGCCAGCGCGCGCGCGCCGGGTGCCGGGGGTCGAGCGAGAAGATCCGCCCCCGCGGCGCGCCGCTGGTGGTGAAGACGTAGAGGCGATCGTCGAGCGCCTCGATCACCTCGAAGCGCGCGTCCTCGCCGGTCGCCACCGGCACCGGCTCGCCGTCGCCGTGCGTGTCGAGGAGGTGGATCTCGCTCTTGGTCCAGCCCTGGGAGACGCCGATCGCCAGCCAGCGGCCGTCGGGCGACAGATCTACGCCCGGCCAATCCGTGCGGTCCCGCCCCTCGCCGAAGATCTTCCGGTCGTGCGGGGGATCCTCGCCGAGGCGATGGAAGAAGACGCTGCGGTGGTAGGCCTCCTCGCCGGCGGGGACCTCGCCGCGGGCGGGATAGCGGGTGTAGTAGAAGCCGCTCCCATCGGGCGTCCAGGCCAGCGAGCAGGCGCGGGTGCGCGGGATTCGATCGGGGAGGTCGTGGCCGGTGGCCACGTCGCGCACGCGGAGGACCGACTCCTCGCTGCCGTCGTCGGAGGTGCCGAAGGCGACGCGCGCGCCGTCGTCGGTGGGAAACCACCAGTCGAGCGCCCGCGTTCCGTCGGCCCGCTCCTGGTTGACGTCGACGAGCGCGCGGTCGGGGCCGTCGCGTCCGTCGCGAACGTAGAGCACCGCCTGGTTCTGCGCGCCGTCGCGGCGGGTATAGAAGAAGCGGCGCGGCTGGTCGTGACCGCGCGGCCGCGACAGCGGCGTCCCCAGCGAGCCAATCGCGTACAGGCGCTCGAACCGCGCCGCCAGCGCCGCGCGTCCGGGGATCGCGTCCAACACCTTGCGGGTCGCCGCGTTCTGCTGCTCGGTCCAGCGCACCACGGCCGGCGCGTCGCCGTCCTCGAGCCAGCGGTAGGGATCCTGGGGTGGGTTGCCTGCGACGCTCACGGCCGACCACAGTAGCAAAGCGAAGGCGCCCGCGCCGATCCTCACCGGTCGAGCCCGTGCATCCGGCGCTCGAGGGCCGGGGCCGCGAGGGCCAAGATCAGCGCCGTCACCGCCGAGAGGACCACGAAGATGAAATAGAAGTCGGCCTGGCCGCCGAACAGATGATAGAGCTCGCCGCGTGCCACTCGGTCGGTCGTGGCTGCCACCTGCCCCGCGAGCAGCTCGGCGATTCCGGTCGACAGGAACCAGAGACCCATCGTCACGGCCGCGAGCTTCACCGGCGTCAGCTTGGTCACCAGCGACAGGCCGATGGGCGACAGGCAGAGCTCGCCGAAGGTGTGAAAGCTGTAAGCGCCCACCAGCCACCAGGGGCTGACCAGCGCGCCGTGATCGCTGGCGCGCGCGCCGGCCACCATGAAGACGAACCCGATGCCGAGCAGGACCATCGCCGCCGCCATCTTCGCCGGCGTGCTCGGCTCGCGCCGCCGCCGCCCCAGCATCGTCCAGAGCGCGGCGAATAGGGGACTGGCCAGCATCAGCACCAGCGGGTTCACCGACTGGAACCAGGAGGCCGGGACCAGGAATCCATGGACCAGCCGGTCGGTCCGCTGCTCGGCGAAGAAGTTCATCGACGAGGCCGCCTGCTCGTAGGCCATCCAGAACGGGATGGTGAGGAACATGATCACCAGGAGCGCCGTCATCCGATCGCGCTCCTCGCGCGTGAGCGGCTCGGCCGCCCGTCGCTCGCCCGCGGGGACGCGCGGCGGCGGATCGCCGATGCCGCCCAGGTAGCGCGAGCGCAGCCGGAGGTAGAACGCCAGGCCGCAGAGCATCCCGATGCCGGCGGCGCCGAAGCCGTAGTGCCACCCCCAGCGCGGGCTCTCGCCGAGGTAGCCGCAGGCGATCTGGCCGAAGAAGGCGCCGACGTTCACCCCCATGTAGAAGATCGTGAACCCGCTGTCCCGGCGCGCGTCCCCCGGCCGGTAGAGCTGCCCGACCATCGTCGAGGCGTTGACCTTGAAGAAGCCGGTCCCGATCGCCACCAGCCCCAGGCCGAGAAAGAACGTCGGCGTGGTGGGCGCGGCCATCGAAAAATGCCCGGCCGCGATCACCACCGCCCCCACCACCAGCGACCGGTGCGTCCCCCAGTACCGATCGGCGATGTAACCGCCCAGCACCGGAAGCGCATAGGCGAAGAACCCGTACACGCCGAACAGCCGGCTGGCCGATGCCGGTGACCACCCCATGCCGCCCCGCAGGCTGTCGGCGATGAAGAGCACCAGGATGGCGCGCATCCCGTAGAACGAGAAGCGCTCCCACATCTCGACGGTGAAGAGCAGGTAGATGCCGCGCGGTTGGCGCGCGGCGGGGCTGGCGGCGTCGGTCACGGGTTGGCGGCGGTGGACGGGACAGGCGGCGGCAAGGCCGGCGGAAGCGTGTTCAGGAATCCCTGCACCATGCGATCGACGTGAGCCGGGTTGTTCGCCTCCAGATCGAGCGAATCACGCGCGTGCCAGAGCACGCGCCCGTCGACGGTCGAGACCAGGGTCATCGAGACGTAGAGCTCGTCGCCGGCGAAGATGGGATCGTCGTAAGCGACGCTGCCGTCGTGGGTGTAGATCGGCTCGTCGAGCGGCACGATCAGGTTGAGGTTCCCGAAGCCGCCGACATAGATCGGACCGACCGGACCGACCGGACCGACCGGACCACCCCGGACGACCACCGGGCGGCCCGCGCCGCGCCAGGCGCCCACGGGCGGCGCCGGCCGCACCGCGACCGCCGACACCGCACCCGGGCGAAACGCCGCCGGGCGGACCGCCGGACGCACCGTCGCCCCGACGGGAGCGGCCCTCCAGGCGCCCGCGGCCGGCGCGGGCCGCGAGGCGTGTGCCCCGCCGCCGAGGCCGCGACCGCCGCCGCCCCCTTTCTGCGACGCGAGCGCCAGCACGATCGCCGCCACGATCACCACGATGAAGACGGCCGTCAGCACCGTCGCCGTCTGGCGCCCCGGCGTCGTGACCACGCCTTTGACGTTCACGTAAAGCACGGCGTCGGCCTGCGCCGCCGAGCCCACCGCGGCGGCCAGCTCGGGCGCCACGCGGGGCGGCAGCGGGGTCGGCCCCTGGCGGGCGCCGTCGCGGCTGCTGGCGAAGGCGATGATCCCGCGCGCCAGCCCCTCCAGCGCCTCGCCGCCCGGAACCGGCGCCCCGTCGGGCCCGTAGACGCCGTCCCAGCGGCCGAGCATGTCGACGTCGTAACCGCGCGCGCGCAGTGACCGGTCGATCGCCCGCGCGGTCTCGGCGCCGACCACCTGGCCCAGCGCCGCCGACTTCACCGGATCGTCGTCGCCGACCTGGTCGAGAACGACGAACACGTCGGGCGGGAGCACGGCGATGCGCCCCGGCGTGTAGGCGCGCGCCGCGTAGCCCGAGTCGACCAGCGGCCGCGGCGCCGTCGCGCACCCCGACCAGGCCCAGGTTGAATAGACGGCGAGGAGAAGCGCCGGCGAGAACCGCACAGAGGAACGCTACCACGCCCCGCGGTCCCGGCCCGCCGGCCCCGCACGCAAAGTGATAGGATGCCGCCGTGATCAGGGCCGCGCTCGCCGCCGTTTCCGTGGTCGCCGCCGTCGCCGTTGCCGAGGGGCCCGCCTTGGCCGCCGGCTCGCCCCTCAAGGTGCAGGTCGACAAGACCAAGGTCGACCTCAAGCAGCACCGGCTGGAGGTGAAGATGTCGCACCCGGCCGGCAAGGTGAAGGTCGAGGTGTACGCCGACTCGGAAGCCCAGCTGGCGGACGAGGAACAGGACTTCACCGGGCGTCCCGCCGGCGCGCCGCTCATCGTCACCTGGACGCCGTCGAGCGACGCGGCCGTC
>DASYEX010000355.1:0-10166 GCA_036498765.1 Polyangia bacterium | reverse complement strand
CAACCTCGAGACCCCCATCGTGGTCCACGGGCCCGGCCAGTTCAGCGGGGAGATCAACATGCTCTCCGCGCGCCGCAGCCTGGTTCGGGGACGGACCACCGTGCCGAGCGAGCTGCTCGTCGTCGACAACACCGCCCTGCGCACGCTGGTGCAGCGGGACGCGGAGCTGAGCGAGCTCTTCATGCGCGCCTTCATCTTGAGGCGCGTCCAGCTGCTGGACATCGCGGCCCAGGACCTGGTGCTGGTCGGCTCGCGCAACTCCGCCGACACCCTGCGGATCAAGGAGTTCCTGAGCCGCAACAGCCAGCCGTTCCGGTATCAGGACGTGGAGACCGACCCGGGTGTCGAGGCGCTGCTGGAAGGCTTTCACGTCGGCGTCAACGAGATCCCCATCGTCATCTGCCAGGCCGGGCACATCCTGCGGAACCCGTCCATCGATCTGCTGGCCCAGATGACGGGTCTCGAGCCCAAGCTCGATTCGGCGGCGGTGCGCGACGTCGTGGTGGTGGGGGCGGGGCCGGCCGGCCTGGCGGCGGCGGTGTACGGCGCCTCGGAGGGGCTCGACGTCCTGGTCCTCGAAGGGACCGCGCCCGGCGGCCAGGCGGGCACGAGCTCGCGCATCGAGAACTACCTGGGGTTTCCCACCGGCATCTCCGGGCAGGCGCTGTCCGGGCGTGCGCTCGCGCAGGCGCAAAAGTTCGGCGCCGAGGTGGCGGTCGGCCTGACCGCGGTGCGGCTCGATTGCGACAGCCGGCCCTACCGGATCTTCCTCTCCGACGGACAGGAGATCCGCACCCGCTCCATCGTGATCGCCACCGGCGTGAAGTACCGGAAGCTCGATCTTCCGTCGCTGGGGCGGTTCGAAGGCGCGGGCGTCTACTACAGCGCCACCCGGCTCGAGGGGCAGCTCTGCGCCGGACAGGAGATCGCCATCGTCGGCGGGGGCAATTCGGCCGGCCAGGCCGCCGTCTATCTCTCCCAGATCGCCAGGCGAGTCCAGGTTCTGGTGCGCGGTCCGGGGCTGGCGGAGAGCATGTCGCGCTACCTGATCCAGCGCATCGAGGGGACCCCGAACATCGACCTCCGCACGCGCTGTCAGGTCATCGAGCTGCAGGGCAAAGACCGCCTCGAGCAAGTCACCTGGAAGCGCCTCGACAGCGGCGACGCCGTCAAACGCGAGATCGGGAGCCTCTTCCTGATGACCGGCGCCGATCCCAACACCCGGTGGCTGGCCGGGTGCTTGCTGCAGGACGAAAAGCAGTTCGTGAAGACCGGCGCCGATCTGACGCCCGAGGAGCTGCTGGCCGCGAAGTGGCCGCTCACCCGGCGTCCCTATCTGATGGAGACGAGCATTCCGGGAGTGTTCTGCGTCGGCGACGCGCGCGCGGGGAGCGTCAAGCGGATCGCCTCCGCGGTGGGCGAGGGCTCGATCTGCGTCCAGCTGGTGCACCGCGCGCTGCAGGAGCTTTAGCGCCGTGAGCTACTTCAAACCGGAGCACCCGACGCTGCTGGCCGATCCGGTCACCGACCGCGATCACGCGCGTGGGCCCGCGGCGGCGGACGTCACCGTCGTCGAGTACGGCGACTTCGCCTGCCCGTTCTGCCGGCGGGCGTACGGCGTGGTCCGCCAGTTGCTGGAGAAGCTCCCCGAGGTTCGGTTCGTGTTTCGGGCGAACCCGCGCAGCCACTTGTTCCCCGCCGCCGAGCCGGCGGCCGAAGCGGCCGAGGCCGCCGCCGCGCGCGGCAAGTTCTGGGAGATGCACGATCGCCTGTTCGAGACGGAAGCCGGGCTCGAGCGCGAGCAGCTGGTCGCGCTGGCGCGTGGGCTGGGGCTCGACGGCGCAGCGGTCGAGGCGGAGCTCGACGGGCACGTCCACCGGGCGGCGGTCCGGGCCCAGGAGCTGTCGGGCTGGCACAGCCACGTGATCAGCACGCCGACCTTCTTCGTGAACGGGGTGCGCTTCGAGGACGCGCCCGAGCAGCTGCCCGAGGCCGTCGCGCGGGCCAAGCGCGCCGCCAGCGCCGTCGAGCACGTCTTCCGCGAGGTGCGCGTGGCGAGCACCGACGATCGCCGCCGACAGGTGATCGAGGTGGGCCCCCACCAGCTGACCGCCGATCTGCCGAGCGAAGACGAGGGGAACGACGCCGGCCCGAGTCCCTATGACCTGCTGGCGTCGGCGCTGGGCGCTTGCACGGCCATGACCATCGAATGGATGGCCGACAAGCTCCACCTCCCGTTGCGGCACGTCGAGGTGCGCCTCACGCAGTCGCGGACCAAGGCGGGTCGCCACCTGTTCCGGCGGTCGATTCAGATCGATGGAGAGCTGGGGGAGGCGGAGCGGACGCGCCTCGGCGCCGCCGCCGACGCTTGCCCGGTCGCGCGGACGCTCCAGGGCGAGATAGAGATCGAAACACGCTTCACCGGCTCACCCTGAGACCGGGACGATGGCCGTCGGCGACTCTTCAGTGACCGGCGGAGGGGACCTGCGCCTCCAACGGCCGGTGGACCGAGCGCGCGACCACGTCCGCGGCAGCGGCGTCGGTGACCGGATCGAGGTCGTGGGGTACGGCGATCTCCTCTGCCCGTATTGCCAGCGGCTGCGGCGGGTGATGGTGCGGCTGCGCGAGGCGCTGGGCGAACGGCTGGTCTACGTGTTTCGCCACTTTCCGAACGAGCGCGCGCATCCCGGCGCGACGCGCATCGCCCTCGCCACCGAGGCGGCCGGCGCGCAGGGGCGGTTCTGGGAGATGCACGACTGGATCTACGACAGCGACGAGCCGGTCACCGAAGCGCGCGCCGTCGAGCACGCGCGCGCCCTGGGACTGGACATGGCGCGGTTCGCGGCCGATCTCGAGAGCCCCGAGATCCGCGCGCGGGTCGAGGGAGATCTGGCCGACGGCCGCCGCAACGGGGTCACGGGCACGCCGACGTTGTTCGTGGACGGCCTCCGCTACGACGGCGCCTGGGACTTCTATTCGCTCCTGGAGGGGCTCGAGCGTCCGGTCGCGGCGCGCGTCGCCCGCTCCGCCCGGGTGTTCGCCAGCCTCCCGGCCTCGGGAGGGATCGTGCTGCTGCTCTCGGCGCTGCTGGCGCTCCTGTGCGCGAACACCCCGCTGCGCGCCGCCTACGACGGGGTCATGCACGCGTCGTTTCACCTCGGTCCCTCCCGTGGACTGTCGCTGACCGTCGCCGAGTGGTGCGCCGAAGGGCTGCTCACCTTGTTCTTTCTCCTGGTCGGTCTGGAGATCCGCCGCGAAGCCACCGCCGGGGTGCTGGTCGAGCGCCGCGCCTTGGCCCTGCCGGTGTTGGCGGCCGTGGGCGGCGTCCTGGCGCCGGCGGCCATCTACCTGGCGCTCAACCGCGGGCACGCCGCCTCCGGCTGGTCGATTCCGACCGCCACCGACGTGGCGTTCACGCTGGGGATCCTGGCGCTGCTCGGCAGTCGGAGCCCGCCCGGTCTGCGGGTCTTCGTGGCGGCGCTCGCGGTCGTCGACGACGTCCTCTCCGTTCTGACGCTGGCGATCTTCTATCCGCACGACTTCAACCTCGTCTGGCTCGGGCCGAGCGCTCTGGCGATCGCGCTGCTCTTCGCGCTCAACCGCTGGCGCGTCTACAGCACCTGGCCGTACGTGATGGTGGCGATCGCCCTGTGGCTGACGCTGCACGCGGCGGGCGTCGACGCGGCGTTGACCGGCGTCGTCCTGGCGCTGCTCTTGCCCACCCGCCCGGCGCCCACCGCCAGCGTCCTTTTGGCCCAGGCGGCGACGGCGCTGGCCGCGCTCGAGCACGCCGAGACCGAGGCGAAGGCGCTGGGGCGTGACGCCCCGCCGATCGAGCAGCTTCCCATCTGGGATTGGGCGAGCCGCAACCTGTCGGCGGCGAGCGCGCGGTTGCTCTCGCCCGCCGACCGCTTCGAGCTCGCCATCGGTCCCTGGAGCACCTACCTGGTGCTGCCTCTGTTCGCGTTTTCCGCGGTGGGCGTTCCGCTGTCGCTCGACCTCTCGCGCCCCGGGGCGTCGCGGGTCCTCCTGGGTGTCGTCCTCGGGCTCGTGCTCGGCAAGCCGCTCGGCATCTCCGTCGCCTCCTGGCTGGCCCTCAAGGCGAAGATCGCGATCGCTCCCGAGGGCGTCACCCTCGTTCAGTTCGTGGGCGCGGCCGCCCTCTGCGGCGTCGGCGACACGGTCGCCCTGCTGATGGCCGACCGGGCTTTCCCCGGAGAGGGAGTGGCCGCCATCGCCAAGATCGGTGTCCTGGCGGGGTCGGTGCTGGCGGGCGGCCTGGGCGCGCTCATTCTCGTCGCCGGCTCGCGCGGACCGGCGCGCTCGGCCGCACCGCCGTCCTGATTCAGGAGGCGGCGGCGGCGCGGCGCTCGTCCTCCAGCGTCGCGACGAGCTCGGCGGCGGGCAGGAAGCGGGCCAGCGGGGCGCCCTGTCCCGCCCAGTGCGCGCCGAAGCCGGTGTCGCCGTGCGCGCGCGCCGCGGCGGCCAGCGCCTTGCCGGCGGCGTAGGCGAGCGGGTAGTCGGGCACGCCCGCCTCGTCGACGGCCTGCGCGAGCTCGGTGAATCGGTTCTGAAGGCAGCGCGCCGGCCGCCCGGAGATGAGGCGGGTCATCACCGTGTGCGCGGCGGCGGGGCCGGCGAGCGCCGTCCGGTGGGCGGCGTCGGCCGCCGACTCGGGGCAGCCGATGAAGGCCGTCCCCAGCTGAACCGCCGCCGCGCCCAGGGCCTGCGCGGCCGCGATCCCCGCGCCGTCCATGATTCCACCGGCGGCGATCACGGGGAGGCGGCAGCGCGCGGCGAGGAGGCGCACCAGCGCGAAGGTTCCCAGCCGATCGTCGGGCGCGTCGGGATCGGTGACGCCGCGATGGCCCCCCGCCTCGTAGCCCTGCGCCACGATCGCGTCGACGCCGCCCGCCTCCAGGGTCTGGGCTTCGCCGAGGTTGGTCGCGCTTCCCAGCAACAGGATCCCCGCGGCGCGCAGGAGGTCCACGGTGGCGCGCGGCGGCGCGCCGAAGTGAAAGCTGACCACCGGGGGCCGCTCGTCGAGGAGGAGCGCCAGCATCGCCTCGTCGCCGACGAAGCTCCGGTAGACCTCGCCGAGCGCCCGGGGCGGCTCCGCCCCGAACGCTCGAAAGCGGGGCGCCAGCGTCTCCAGCCAACGTGCCTCTCGCGCGGGGTCGCGGCGCGGCGGCCGGTGGCAGAAGACGTTCAGGTTGAACGGCCGGCCGCTGCGCGCGCGGACTTCGCGGAGCATGGCGCGCGTCGCGTCGACGTCCGCGCTCCCCGCCGCGATCGATCCCAGCCCGCCCGCCTCCGACACCGCGGCCGCCAGCGCGGGCGTGGAGACGCCCGCCATCGGCGCCTGCACGATCGGCAGCCGGAGGCCCAGAAGCTCGACGAGCCCGCGCATGCCCTCAGGGTAGCAGCGTAGCTGTTCGGGGGTGGGACCGAGCACCGTCGCGTCGAGATCGGCGTCAGCCGTGATCGGGCCCGCTTTAGGGCCTGGACAGATTCAGGGCAATCCCTAGGTTCGGCTGCGACGAATGCTGAAAGTGTTGGTTGTCGACGACGAGCCGGATCTGCGCGACCTGCTCGCGGAAGAGCTGGCCGAGCAAGGGCACGAGGTCGCCTGCGCGGCGGACGGCGCCGAGGCCCTCTCGATGACCGCCGAGGTCGTCTACGACGTGGTCCTGACGGACGTGCGCCTCCCCAAGGTCGACGGTCTGACGCTGCTGCGCCGGATCCGGGAGCGCGCGCCCGCGACTGACACCATCGTCATGACCGGGTACGCCAACATCCCGGCGGCGGTCGCCATCCTCAAGGAGGGCGCCTTCGACTACCTCACCAAGCCGGTGCGGATCGACGAGCTCGGCATCCAGATGTCGCGCCTCGAGACCTTTCGCCGGCTGCACCAGGACCTGGCCGACGCGCGCGCCAGGCTGGCCGAGACGACCGGCGACGAACTGATCGTCGGCCACTCGCCCGAGATCGAGCGGCTGATGAAGCGGCTGGCGGCGGTGGCTCCCAGCGACGCCTCGGTGGTCATCCGCGGCGAGAGCGGAACGGGCAAGGAGCTGGTGGCGCGGGCGCTGCACGAGGGGAGCGCGCGCGCCGGGAAGGCCTTCGTGGCGGTCAACTGCGCGGCGTTCCCCGACACGCTGCTCGAGTCCGAGCTGTTCGGCCACGAGCGGGGGGCGTTCACCGGCGCGACCGGCCGCCGGGTGGGACGGTTCCAGGCGGCCGACGGCGGGACGCTGTTCCTCGACGAGGTGGCCGAGCTGTCCCAGGCCGCGCAGGTCAAGCTGCTGCGCGTCCTTCAGGAGGGAACCATCGAGCCGCTGGGGAGCGATCAGACGATCGAGGTCGACGCCCGGATCGTGGCGGCCACGCACCGCGATCTGCGCAAGGAGATCGCCGAGGGGAGATTCCGCGAGGATCTCTACTACCGGATCAACACCATCGAGCTCGCCATTCCCCCGCTGCGCGAGCGCACCGGAGACCTGCCCGTCCTGGTGAACCACTTCATCCGGCGCTTCTCGAACCCCCGGACCCCCATCGCCGGCCTCACCTGGCGCGCCTGGAGCGCGCTCGAAGGCTACGCCTTCCCGGGGAACGTCCGCGAGCTGATGCACGCCGTGGAGCACGCGGTCTTGCTCGCGGGCGGAGAACAGATCGACATCGAGCATCTCCCCTCGGCGATCATGGGCGGGGGCGGACGCTCGGACGCGAGGGCCGAGACCATGCTGCCGCTCGCCGAGGCGATGCGCGCCTTCGAGCGAAGCTATCTCGTGCGCGCGCTCTCCGACTTCGAAGGGAAGCGGGCGATGACCGCCGAGTCGCTGGGGATCTCCCGGAAGAATCTCTGGGAGAAGCTGCGCCAACACGGCATCTCGGAAACGGAAAACACGGGCGCCCGCCCGGAAGCCTAGTCCGCATGACCGCACCGTCATCCGGTACCGGCAACGTCGTCTTGCTCGTCGAGGACGACGAGGACATCCGCGCGTCGACCGCCGAGTCCCTGGAGAGCGAGGGCTTCGCCGTCATCGGCGCCGAGGGCGTCGACGAGGGGCTGTCGCATCTGCGACAGGGCCCACCGCCGGTGGTCATTCTTCTCGATCTGATGATGCCAGGGCGAAATGGGTGGGACTTTCGCCAGGACCAGCTCGCCGACCCCGCGCTGCGGGAGATCCCGGTGGTGGTGATCACTGCGTCCGGGATAGGCGCCGAGTCGCTCCGCAGAGACATGGGCGACGTTCAGCTGGTCGCCAAGCCGTTCACCTGCGAGTCCTTGCTGCGCGCGATCGCGCGCGCGACCGTCAGCGAGCCCGTCAATCGACAGGCCTGAGGGTTTTTCGGCTGGCCAGCCAGGCCTCTATCAGCGATGCGATGAGGGCTTCCCGAGCGCGGTCAGCGGGAACGCCGTGTCAGGGGCAGGCGGGCGCGGCGAGCAACCAGATCTCGTCGATGCCGACCCACGAGGGCTCGCTCTGTACCGACAGCGTGATGTTCGAGTACAGGCCGGGTGTGACCTGAATGTCCGGGAGAACAGCGCCCGGCGCCCGCGGGACCGGGAGCGACGCCGAACCGATCGGCACCGTGCCCGCGCTCGTCGTGAGCGAGTAGACCTCGACCACCTCCGGGAGCGCGTCGGCGTGGATCCGGATCGCCGAGATCATGACGGGAGCGGGGAACGTCAAGGTGAGCGACGCTCCCGGCTGAGCCGTGCTGGTGGGTGCGACCCACTCGGTCGTGAGGTCTCCGTCGATGGTGTTCGAGGGGCCGTAGCTGGGACCTCCGTCGACGACCAGAGAGTTGTCGGCGGTCGCGACCGTTCCGACCGGCACCCCGCGGCCGGGCAGGTCTACGCCCTGGCAACCGGCATCGGTGGGATGCGTCCCCGCGTCGACGGCGCCCGCGTCGGTCTGGCCGCTGCCGGCCGCGCCCGCTCCGCCCGCCGTTCCGGCGCCGCCGGCCGCTCCGCCGAGGCCGCCGCCACCGGCCGCTCCGCCTGCGACGCCACCGCTACCCGCGGCTCCGCCCGTTCCAGTCCCGCCCGCGACGCCGCCACCACCCGCGGTGCCGCCGCCCGCCGTGCCGCCAAGGCCACCGGTGCCGGCAGTACCGCTCGCGCCGCTCGCGCCACCGGCGCCGGCTTTTCCGGTCGTCCCCGCCACGCCTCCCGCGCCACCGCTTCCCTTGCCGCCGCTTCCGGCCTGGCCGCCGGCCCCGGCCTTGCCGCCGGCGCCGCCGCCGCCCGTGGGGTTGCCCGATCCGCTGGAGCACCCGACCAACAGCGCGACGAGGGCGAGGACTGGAAATTGCGAGGCCCGCTGGCGCTCGACACCAACGAAAGACTTAATCTTGGATCGCATTAGAGGATCGCGAGAATACCTTGGAGTCCGCTCTTTCGCCCACCGATTCGCGCGGAGCGTGTCGCGGACCCTAGCGGCGAGCTGAGGGCGGGCCTTAAACCGCGGCCGCCCGGGAGATCCTGGGCGCCGCGCGCCCCTCGACGAACTCCGCGACACGCTCGGCCGGCATCGGGCGGCCGAAGTGGTAGCCCTGCAGGTAGTCGCAGCCGGAGGCGGCCAGGCGTGACGCCTGGTCCGCGGTCTCGACGCCCTCCGCGATCACCCGCAGCCGCATGGTGTGCGCCAGCGCGATGATCGATTCGACGATCGAGCGGCTGATCTCGTCGTGGTTCATGTCCTTGACGAACGCGCGATCGATCTTGAGCGCGTCGAGCGGCATCCGCTGCAGCTGGGCCAGCGACGAATAGCCGGTGCCGAAGTCGTCCATGTAGATGAGCACGCCCATGCCCCGCAGCCGGGCCATGGTCTCGATGGTCTGGGCGGCGTTCTGCATCGCCGCCGACTCGGTGACCTCGAGGCGCAGGTTCTGCGGCGCCAGGTCGGTCTCCTCGAGGATGCGGGCGATGTCGTCGACCACCGCGGGGGACACGAACTGCCGGTGCGAGATGTTCACCCCCACGGCCATGTGCCCGAACGACGGAATCTCGCGCTGCCAGCGCCGGAGCTGCCGGCAGGCCTGGGTGAGCACCAGCTTCCCCAGCGGGACGATGAGGCCGGTCTCCTCGGCGATGGAGATGAAGGCGTCGGGGTACACCAGCCCCCGCGTGGGGTGGCGCCACCGCACGAGCGACTCGAGGGCGGCGAGGTGGCCGCCGCCGTCGACGATCGGCTGATAGTGGACCTCGAACTCGTCGCGCTCGATGGCGTGGCGCAGCTCGGTCTCCGTCGACCAGCGGACCATGGCCCGCTCGTGCATCTGCGGGTCGAACATGCAGGTGCAGCCCTTGCCGGCCTGCTTGGCCTGGTAGAGGGCGATGTCCGCGTCGCGCAGCACCTCGTCGGGCCGGCTGTACGCCGGTCCGCTGGTGGCGATGCCGATGCTGCCACGCGCGAACAGCTCGTGGGCGCCCAGGACGAACGGCTCCGAGAGTGCATGGTGCACGCGCTCCGCGACCCGCAGGGCGTCCTCGGGCTTGGCCAGATCCTCGAGCAGCATCACGAACTCGTCGCCGCCGATGCGCGCCACGTGGTCGGCGGGGATGCGGGCGATCGTGTCGACCTTCCGCGCGCAGGTGGACAGGCGGCGTGCCACCTCGATGAGCAGCCTGTCTCCCACCTGGTGGCCCAGGCTGTCGTTGATCACCTTGAACTCGTCGAGATCGATGAAGAGCAACGCGAACCGGTTCTCCGAATCGCGGTTGCTGCGCGCCAGGGTGTGCGTCAGTCGATCGGCCAGCAAGCTCCGGTTGGCGAGGCCGGTCAGCGAGTCGTGCATGGCCTCGAAGTGCAGCTGCTCCTCGGCCAGCTTGCGATCGGTGATGTTGGTCAGCGAGCCGGCCGCCCGCAGCGTCTGCCGCTCCGGGTCCTTGACGGCGATCCCCCGGCACAGCACCCAGCGGTAGCGGTCGTCGCGGTGGCGGATGCGAAACTCCGACGAGAGGTTCTCCTTCTCGCGGCAGAGGTGGGCGTCGATGTCCGCGCGCAGGCGGGGCAGGTCGTCGGCGTGCACGCGGTCCAGCCACTCGGCGAGCCCGTCGCCGATCTCGCTCTCCTCGTACCCCAGCATCGCCTTCCAGCGTGGGGAGTAGTAGACGCGGCCGGTCTCGACGTCCCAGTCCCAGAGCCCGTCGTTGG
>DASYEX010000354.1:0-9527 GCA_036498765.1 Polyangia bacterium | reverse complement strand
CCGACACGCCATTCGGCCGCGCGGCCTCGAGGTCTTCCGCACTCTGGCGGCCCGCAGCGGCTGGCGGATCGCCCGCGCCATCAACCGTCCGCTCAGCGATCAGGTGGTGCTCGAACGCGTGCCTTGACCCGCGGGGCGCTTGTCGAGCTGGGAGTGACCCTTACCTTGAAGCCAGGCGATGCGATTCCCCTGGGCTCGGCGGCTGAGCTGGAAGGACTTCTTCAAGGAGATCTATCGGGAGTACCAGCACGACAGCGTCGCCGACAGCTCCGCGGTCCTCGCCTATTACTTCGTCTACTCGCTGTTCCCGTTCCTGTTCTTCCTCACCACGCTGGCGGCCTACATCCCGCACGCGCAGGTCTCGATGCAGGCCCTGCTGTCGCGCGCGCACGCGCTCTTGCCCCCGCAGGCCATGCACATCATCGACCGAAATCTGCGCGGGCTGGTCGAGCGACCGCGGCCGCACCTCCTGACGATCGGCCTCGCGGCCACGCTCTACTCGGCGTCACGCGGCGTCGACGCCGTCCGCAAGGCGCTCAACCTGGCCTACGACGTCAAGGAGTCGCGCCCGTTCTGGAAGACCGAGATGGTCGCGTTCGGGATGACGATCGCCGGCGCGGCGCTGGTGGTGGTCGGGATCGCGGCGCTGGTCGCGGGCGGCGACCTCGGGCTGTGGCTGGCGGGCAAGCTGCAGATCGCGCGCGCCTACGTCCTCGTCTGGAGCTGGCTCCGCTGGCCGGTCACCGCGTTCCTCATCATGTCCTGCGCCGCGTTCGGCTACTACTTCCTGCCCGACGTCGATCAGAAGTTCCGTTTCATCACGCCGGGCTCGGTGTTCGGGACCCTGATCTGGCTGCTGGCGACCTGGGGGTTCGCGCAGTACGCCAGCCACTTCGGCAGCTACAACGTCACCTTCGGCTCGATCGGCGGCGTCATCGTGCTCATGACCTGGTTCTACATCGCCGGGTTCATCTTTCTCATGGGCGGCGAGGTGAACGCGATTCTGGAGAGCAAGACCCCGGGCGGGAAAGCCGCGGGCGCGCGCGCGCCGGGTGAGGCGCCACCGCCCCCGTCGCAGCGCCCGAGCGCCATGCCCCCGGGCGCGGCCGCCAAGGCCACCACCGCCGAGGAGACACCGGGCGGTGCCCGCCCGCCACCCCGCGCGCCGGGCTCCGACCCCACGGAAACCCACACGCACTGACCGAGCGATGGCCGCCCAGTCGCGCGAGACCCTGCCAGGGTCCCGAATCAGTTTGCCTCGCCGTAGATGTAACCGCGACCGCCGGTCGTGAGGAACACGCGGCCGAAGTGGGTCTCGTCGCCGCCGATGTAGTTTCCCTGGAGGCCGCCGAACTGATGCTGGTCGTCGTTGATGCGCGTCCAGCTGGCGCCCGCGCCGTCGTCGCTGCGCCAGAACCCGTACTGGCTCCCGACAGTGCCGATCGCGAACAGCGCCGGGTGGGTCGTCCCCGTGGCGGGCGCGCCGAAGCCGACGCCGCCCACACCGGTGATCGACGAGATCTGCGTCTTGACCGCACCGGCGCCCGTGAACTTGAACAGGCTCCCCGCCGAGGCGACCCAGACCTCGCCCGCCTGGCCGAACACCGGGCGCGGCGCCCCACCCCCTTTCCCGGTGCCCAACGTGTTGGCGCTGGTGAAGGTCAGGCCGCCATCGGTGCTCAGGTAGAGGGTCGTGCCGCTGACGGCGTAGAAGGTCCCCGCGGTCACGCGATCGGCGGCCACCGTCGCGCCCGAGGGCAAGCCCGTGGTGGCCGTCCAGGCGGCGCAGCCGGCGGTCGCGACGGCGGCGAAGCCCGTCCCCGAAGTCCAGGTGACGACGAAGCTGTTGCCGTCCGCCGCCACCGCCACCGACCTCATCTTGTTGGCCGTCGTGTAGCCGGTGGGAGCGGCCGCGCAGGGCTTCCAGGTCATGCCGTTGTCCGACGAGGTCGCGACGTCGGAGGCGACCTTGCCGCTGTTGCCCACGCGCACGACCACGCTGGGGTCGCTCTCGGCGAAGTCGATCCCGCTGACGTTCGACTGCGTCGGGTTGGTGTACTCGCCCGTCGTCGAGTAGCTGTCGAGATCCATGTTGCGCATCCCGCCCAGGTCGCCGATCGCTCCCAGAAAGGCGCCGCTCACCGACGGCATCAGGTACTGCGGGACGGTCTCCTCGAGTCCGGCGTCGCTGAACGTCCAGGTGACCCCCTGCCCGTTCGCGCCGGTGGCGCTGCCGATGTCGCTGCTGCTCCAGACGCCGGCGCCCGAGCCGTGCATCGCGTGGGTGGGGTTGAATGGATCGAGCGCCACCGCCTCGACCCAGTTGGTGGCGTTGGTGCCGATGAGCGTGGCGTTGGCCGAGTACCAGTAGGCGGCGCCCTGGTCGTCGTAGGTCGAGCCGGCCGCGTTTCCCGAGATGGGCGGCTGCCCGATCACCGTCCAGATCGCCCCCGCGTCCTTGGTCATGAGCAGCCGATCGGGCGCGTACCAGTCGAGCGTCGAGACGATGGCGTGCGTCGGATCCTGCGCATCGACGCTGATGCCGCCCGCCATGCCGCCCCAATTGGCCGCGGGGGGCGTCACGTTGGTCCAGGTGCCGCCGGCCGCGTAGGTCCAAACTTGGCCGACGAGCTTCACGCTGCTGTTGGTGTTGAACGGCCCGTAGTTGTTGCCGTAGGCGAGCCATACCATCCCGTCGCTGCCGACCGACGCGTGGTGGACCATGAGGCCGGTCGGGCCGCCGGCGATCGCCGACCAGGTCGTTCCGCCGTCGGTCGAGCAGTAGAGATTGCTGCCGGCTGCGGTCGTGGCGGCGGCGACGTAGATCGTCGTCGAGCCGGCGGCGCCGCCCCCGCGCTTGTCGAACACGACGACCGGCAGCCCCCAGCTGGTGCCGGTGGTCGCCACGTCGCCGGTGGTCGGGAAGGCCGTCACCTTCGACCAGTTGGCGCCCGAGTTGGTGCTCTTGTAGAGCCCGCTGCCGCGGCTGCCGAAGTAGAGGATGGCGTTGTTGTTGGGATCTACCGCCAGCCGCTCGCCCATGCCGCGCCCGGTGTCGTTGCCGCCCATCGGCAGGTTGATCGCGTTGACCGTCCAGGTCGCCCCCTGGTTCGTCGAACGCAGGATGACCCCCGTGGCACCCGCCGACTCGTACATGCCGGCGGCGGCATAAACGACGTTGGCGTCGGTCGGATCGGGGGCGATGCTCTCGCCGCCGAGGTAGCTCCCCAAGGACGAAGGGTATTGATCGGTGAGCGGCGTCCAGTGCGCGCCGCCGTCGGTCGAGCGGTAGAACCCGCCCACGTCGGTGCGCGCGTAGACGAGACCGTTCTGCGCCGGGCTGAAGACCAGCCCGGAGACGAACCCGCCGCCACCGATGGCGACGTTCTTCCAGGTGTAGGGCCCCGTCGGCGCCGCGCCGGCGCTGCCGAGCACCCCGCCCGACCCGACCGCGCCGCCCGAGGCGGCCGTCCCGGTCGTCCCGCCCGAAGCGACCGCGCCGGCGCCGGCGCCCCCCTGGCCGAGCGCGCCGCCCGCAGGACCACCCGCACCGGTCGCGCCGCCGTTGGCGGTCGCCCCGCCGACGCCGGCCGCACCGCCCGGCGAGCCGGTCGACACACAAGACAAGGCGCTAAGGAAGGAAGCTGCGGCCGCGGCGCGGCCAAGGCGAGTCAGGATCAAGAGAGGCCTCCGAGGAGAGCTAAGGGTCGAGGAGAGCGAAATCGTATCTCGTCCCGGTTCCCGTAGCTCCGGAAAATCGGCCGCCCGGTGGCGCCCGCTCCATATGTTCTTAGTTTGCCGGCATGACCACCAAGCTGGAGGCGCTGCGGGCGGCGGCCCGGGACTGCCGCGCCTGCCCCCTGTGGGAGCACGCGACCCAGACGGTCTTTGGCAGCGGGACGCCGCAGGCGGCGTTGCTGGTCGTCGGCGAGCAGCCGGGCGACCAGGAAGACCGGCAGGGACTTCCGTTCGTCGGCCCCGCGGGTCGCCTCCTCGACCAGGCGTTCGAGGCGGCCGGCATCGAGCGGCGCGACATCTACCTGACCAACGCGGTCAAGCACTTCAAGTGGGTCGCCGGCGAGCGCGGTAAGCCGCGCATCCACAAGAAGCCGAACGCCGTCGAGATCCGCGCCTGTCACCCCTGGCTGGTCGAGGAGATCGCCGCCATTCGGCCGCGCGCGATCGTCTGCCTCGGCGCGACCGCAGCGCAGTCGCTCCTGGGCCGTGATTTCCGCGTCACGCACCACCGCGGGCGTCCGATCGCCTCGCCGTTCGGAGCGCCGATCGTGGCCACCATCCACCCCGCGGCGATCCTTCGCGCGCCGGCCGAGGACCGGGAGAGCGCGCTGCGGGCGCTGGTCGCCGATCTGCGGGCGGCGCGCCTTCTGTTGGAGGAATCTACTTCTTCGCTTGCGAGTCGATGATCTTCTCTGCCGCCGCCTCGTGCTTCTCGAGTGTCGGGATCATGTCGCCGAGCAACTTCTTGAGCTGCGGGTCTGAGGTGGCGTTGCGCGCGCCGGTCACCGCCGCCAGATCCTTGCGGTGGTCGTCGAGCATCTCCTGCGCGAACTTCTTGTCGAAGTCGGAGCCGCTGGCCATGGTGCCCATGTCGTTGGCGCCCGGCGCCGGGGTGGCCGCACGCAGATCGATGCTCTCCCTCGTCGCCAGCTCGCCCACCTTCTTGTCGGCGGCGGTGTGGTCCTTGACCAGCATCGCGCCGTAGTCCCTGACCGCCTCGGACTGGCCGTTCTTCTGGGCGATCTTGCCGGCCTGAACTTCCTTCACGTCCGATTGGTGAAGACCGCCGAGCACCTCGGCCGTCGAGGGCGCATTGGTGGCTTGGCTGGCCCCTTCCCCCATGAGCAGGGCGCCCGGAATCAACACATACCGAAGGAACTTCGGTCGAACGGTCATGGCTCACCTCCTCGTTTCGATTCAACCGCCTCAAACACAAGGTGGGGCCCTAGGGAAAAACCCGCAAGGCGCGGGCGAGGGTGCGCTTCAGCGCGGCCGGCGGCGGACGCTGATCTCGGCCTCGGCCAGCGGACGAATCGCTGCCGCGACTTCCCGCAGGGTCGGCGCGAGCGGGGAGGTCCGGCGCCAGCAGAGCCCGAGCGTGCGGGAAGCCCGTCCGTCGGCGAGCGGACGGATGGCCAGCGCGGCGTGGCGGCTCTCGCTCGCCACCGCCAGGCGCGGCAGCAGCGTCACCCCGGCGCCCGCGGCCACCATCTGCGCCAGCGTCGACAGGCTGGTGGCTCGGAAATCGAGCTCGTGCGTGCGCGCGTGCGCGCAAACCGCCAGCGCTTGGTCGCGCAGGCAGTGCCCGTCGTCGAGCAACAGCACGTCCGTCCCGCGCAGCTCGGCGAGCTCAGCCGGGGCCGCCTTGCGGCCGAGCGGGTGCGCGCGCGGCGCCGCCAGCACGAACGGGTCGCGGGCGATCGGCGCACGCTCGAGAGCGCCGAGGTCGGCCTCCAGCGCGAGCAGGGCGCCATCGAGCGTCCCGGCCTCGACCGCCGCCACCAGCGCCGCGGTCTTGTCCTCCGTCCAGCGGACCGTCAGCTCGGCCCGCCGCAGCGCCGGGACGATCCGCGGCAAGAGGTACGGCGAGACGGTGGGGATCACCCCCAGCCGCAGCGTCGCGGCGCGCGGGTCGGCGAGCCGCCGGGCGGCGTCGACGAGGTCGTCGGCCTCGACCAGCAGGCGGCGCGCGCGGGCCAGCACCGCCTCGCCCGCCTGGGTCGGCAGCACGCGCCGGCGATCCCGCTCGAACAGGCGCACGCCCAGCGCAGCCTCCAGCTGGGCGAGCTGCGCGGAGAGCGACGGCTGGGACACTCCACAGAGGCCGGCCGCCTTGCGGAAGCTGCGCGCGTCGGCGACGGCCACCGCGTACTGGAGCTGGCGAACGGTGAAGAGGTGCGGAGCGAGCTGCATTGATAGCCCACAACTATGACATGGATAACAACGATGTCTTGGTCCTATCGCGCGCCCTCGCCCACCCTCAATCCACGAGGAGGAACACGACATGTTGACCATCGGAGACAAGTTCCCGGCGTTCAAGCTCAAGGCCGCCGTCAGCCTGGAGAAGGGCAAGGAGTTCCAGGACGTCACCAGCGAGGAGTACCCGGGCAAGTGGAAGATCGTCTTCTTCTGGCCCAAGGACTTCACCTTCGTCTGTCCGACGGAAATCGCGGCGTTCGGGAAGAAGAACCGCGACTTCGCCGAGCGCGACGCCCAGGTGCTGGGGGTGAGCACCGACAACGAGTTCGTCCACGTGGCCTGGCGGAAGAACCATCCCGACCTCAAGGACCTCCCCTTCCCCATGCTGTCGGACATCAAGCGCGAGCTGTCGAAGGCGCTGGGGATCCTGCACCCGACCGAAGGGGTCGCGATGCGGGCCACGTTCATCGTCGATCCCGAGGGGATCATTCGCTTCGTGTCGGTGACCGACCTCGACGTCGGCCGCAACGTCGACGAGGTGCTGCGCGTGCTGGACGCGCTCCAGACCGACGAGCTCTGCCCGTGCAACTGGCAGAAGGGCGAACCGACGCTGGAGGTGGCTTGACCGTGTCGGCGCTCGACGAAGCGCGTGACGCCCTCCCGGACACCGCGCGCGATCTGAAGCTGAACCTGCAAGCGGTGCTGGCCGAGAGCACGCTCTCGCCGGCGCAGCGCTGGGGGACCGCGGTGGCCGCCGCGGTCGCCTCACGCAACGCTCGGCTGCGCGACGCCATCATCGCCGAGGCGCGCGCGCAACTCCACCCCGCGAAGGCAGACCTTCGCGGGGGCCCCGGGGCCGACCCGGCGGCCGTCGACGACGGCATCGCGGCCGCCGCGCTGATGGGGATGAACAACGTCTACTACCGGTTCCGGCACCTCATCGGTCGCGAGGCCTATTCGGAGAAGCCGGCCCGCTTGCGCATGAACCGGATCGCCAGGCCGGCCGGGTCCAAGGTCGACTTCGAGCTCTTCTGCCTGGCGGTGAGCGCCATCAACGGCTGCGAGACCTGCTTGAAGTCGCACGAGCGCGTGGTCCTGGGCGCGGGTCTCACCGAGGACCAAGTCCACGACGCGGTCCGGATCGCCGCCGTCCTCCACGGGTCGGCGGTGGCGCTCGATCTGGCGCCGCCGGGGGGTGGCGGCGTGAAGTTGTGACTTGTCATCGGCGATCGCGCCGCGTACCTTTGACCGCAGCCATGGGTATGAACCGCGTCTCGATTCCGTTCCCGCGCGCCGTCGCCATCGACGGTGCCGGCCGGGTCTTGCGCGGGTAACGCTCGCGAACGACCCCGGCCGGATGGGCCGGGGGTCGTCGGATGACGGTCCGCGGCCTCTCCGGCCGGCCAGCACGCAACGCCACGGAGAGATTCAGATGACCACGTCACCGATCGAACAGCGGGAGCCCCCGAGCCCGGAGCGCGAGCCCCCGAGCCCGCAACTGGAATCCGCCGGACCACCGGCCGCCGCTGAGCGGCTCTGGCCGCTGGTGCGCGAGGCCCTGGCCGGCTCGCGTCGCGACCTGACGGCGATGCCGCTGCCGCGCGCCATCGTGCTGCTCGCCATCCCCATGGTCCTGGAGATGGTGATGGAGTCGATCTTCGCGGTCGCCGACATCTTCTGGGTCTCGAAGCTGGGCGCCGACGCCGTCGCGGCCGTCGGGCTGACCGAGAGCCTGCTGACGATCGTCTACGCGGTCGGCATGGGGATGGCCATGGGCGTGGGGGCCGTCGTGGCGCGCCGGACCGGGGCCAAGGACGCCGAGGGGGCCTCGCGCGCCGCCGGCCAGGCCATCTTCATCGGCCTCGGGCTGGCCGCGGTGCTCGGCGTCGGCGGCGGGCTGGCCGCGCCGGCGCTGCTCCAGGCAATGGGGGCCTCTCCGGCGGTCATGGCGGTGGGGGCGCGCTACGCCCGCCTCATGCTGGCGGGCGACGTCAGCGTCCTCCTGCTGTTCCTCATCAATTCGGCCTTCCGGGGCGCGGGCGACGCGGCGATCACCATGCGCGCGCTCTGGCTGGCGAACGGGATCAACATCTTGCTCGGGCCGCTGTTCGTGTTCGGGCTGGGGCCGTTCCCGCGGCTCGGCGTCACCGGCGCGGCGGTGGCGACCACCGTCGGGCGGAGCATCGGCGTCCTCTACCTGCTGCGCGCGCTCGCCCGCGGCCGGGGCCGGCTGGGCCTCCGGCGCGCCCACCTGCGCCCCGATCCCGAGACGCTGCGGACCATCTTCCGGCTGGCCAAGAACGGCGTCGTTCAGACGCTGATCGGCTTCACCAGTTGGATCGGCCTGGTGAAGATCCTGGCGGCGTTCGGCAGCGTCTCCCTGGCCGGTTACACCATCGCCATGCGCGTCGTCATGTTCACGCTGCTGCCGTCCTGGGGCCTCGGCAACGCCGCCGCGACGCTGGTCGGGCAGAGCCTGGGCGCGGGAGATCCGGCGCGCGCGGAGGCCGCTGTTTGGAAGGCGGCCTTCTACAACCTGGTCTTTCTGGGCGCCGTCGGCCTGGTGCTCGTCCTCTGCGGAGAGAGCGTGATTCGCTTCTTCACGCTCGATCCGGCGGTGGTGGCCCAGGGCGGGCGCTGCCTGCGGATCGTGGCAGCCGGGTTTGCCTTCTACGCCTACGGCATGGTGGTGACCCAGGCGTTCAACGGGGCGGGCGACACCCGGACCCCGACCTGGATCAACGTGGGCTGCTTCTGGCTGGGGGAGATCCCCCTGGCGTACTTCCTGGCGCGGACGCTGGCGCTCGGTCCGACCGGCGCGTACGTCGCGATCGCGGCGGCCTTCTCCGCCGTGGCCGTCGTGTCGGTCACGCTGTTCCGGCGGGGACGCTGGAAGACCGTCAAGGTCTGACCGGTTCCACGTTCGATAGAACGTATATGGCCAATCGTCTGCCCCGGCCGCGCGGGGGCGCGCGCCGAGCAGCCTGGCGCGCGGCCGGCGGCGGCATACCGGCTGCAAGGAGGGGGAGGCATGACCGGACTCGAGTTCATCATGGCCGCCCGGGCCTTTCCGGGCGAACGGCTGGCCGCGCGGGGCGCGACGCTGGAGATCGGCCGCCGGATCGTCAACCGCGAGCTCGTCGGCATCGCCGGGATCAACGACGCCTTCGTTCCCGGCGAGCAGGTCTACGCCCACAGCGACGTCGCCGGCTACGGCGCCGGCTTCATCGAGCACGTCTGGACCCACGAGGGGGTCGAGGTGGCGCGTCACTACATGCCGATCGGCGAGGACCGCCGCTGGCGGACCTGGTCGCGCCACCGGCTCGAGGTGGGCGCGTACACCGTCGAGCTCTATGGCCCCGACGGCCGGCGGATGGCGGTCAGGAATTTTTTTGTTGGCTCGGTGGCTGGACATTGACGGTGCCGACGCGGCCGTGCGGGCCGCGCCGGCGTCCCTGGCCCGGCGTCGGCCGCCGCTCGGGGAAGACGCGGGCGACGGCGAGGCGGCGCCCGCTCCTGGCCGCGTTTTCGATCGCCTCGATGACGCGCAGGTCCGCCAGCCCCACCCGTCCGGACGGCTCGGGATCGCG
>DASYEX010000353.1:0-5973 GCA_036498765.1 Polyangia bacterium | reverse complement strand
TCGAGCAGGTGGGTCGCGAACGAGTGACGCAGGGTGTGAGGGCTCGCCATCTTTGAAATGCCGGCGGCGCGGACAGCGGCGCGGACACCGCGCTGGATGACGGACTCGTGGAGATGGTGGCGGCGGACCTGGCCGGTCTGGCGATCGACGTAGGTCCGGGTGGCGGGGAAGACCCACTGCCAGGTCCAATCGCGCGGGGCCGAGGGGTACTTGCGCGCGATGGCGTCGGGGAGGGCGACGAAGCCGGCGCCGCGGCGGATGTCCTCGCCGTGCTGGGCGCGCGCGGACTCGAGTTGGTCCCGCAGTGGTTCGACGAGGACGCCGGGGAGGACCGTACGGCGGTCCTTCTGGCCTTTGCCGCGCCTCACGGTCAGCTCGCGGCGCGCGAGATCGACGTCCTTGGCGCGGAGTTGTAGGGCCTCGAGAAGTCGCAGGCCCGCGCCGTACAGCAAGGCCGCGACCACACGAGGGACTCCTTCGAGACACGACAGCACGGCACGGGCCTCGTCGCGCGTGAGAACGACGGGGACGTGCCCCGGCCGCTTCGCGTGAACCAGGTCTCCCAGCCACTCGAGCTCTCGACCCAGAACCTCTCGATAGAGGAAGAGGAGCGCTGCGAGCGCCTGGTTCTAGGTCGACGCGCTCACGTGGGCGTCAATCGCGAGGTGCGACAGATAGGCGCCGATCTCCGGCTCGCCCATTGTCTCGGGGTGGCGCTTGCCGTGGAACAGGATGAACCTGCGGATCCAGCCGACATACGCCTTCTCGGTTCGCGAGCTGTATCGCCGCGTGCGGAGGGCGGCGCGTACGACCTCGAGTAAGCGTGGCCGCGACTCGGCCGAATCGGCGGGCGCGCGGCCGGTACCCGGACCGGAGAACGGGATCACGGCCGCGGCGGCGCTGGAGTGGCGGTACGGCGGCTGACTCACCCGCCTATCCGTTGCGAAGAACGTGCCGGGGCTGCCGCGCCGTCGACTAACCTAGCTGGCGCGCCCGGAGCTCGACAGGGCCTCGAGCGCCACCAGCGCCCAGGCCCCGAGCAGGAGCAGGCCGCCGAGCGGCGTCACCGCGCCGAGCGCCATCACGCCGGTGATCGCCAGCGCGTAGAGGCTTCCGGCGAAGACGATGATCCCCAGCGTGAACAGCGTCAGGATCATCGGCCCGCGGCGCAGTCTCTCGCCCGCCACCACCACGGCCAACGCGGCGACGGCGTGGACCAGGTGGTAGAGCGCGCCGGTCCGATAGATCTCCAGCATGGGCGGGGACAGCCGCTCGCGCAGGCCGTGGGCGCCGAAGGCGCCGAAGGCCACCGCGGTGAAGCCGAGGAGGCCGGCGACGCCGAGGCCGCCGCGCCTCATGACGCCGGCTGCCCCTGATTCTCGCGCGACAGGCCCAGCGCGCGCATCTTCTTGTGCAGGTTGGTGCGCTCGATGCCCAGCAGGGACGCCGTGCGCGAGATGTTCCAGCCGTTCTCGTCGAGCTTGATCCGGATGTACTCGCGCTCCATGTGGTCGCGGAACTCGCGCAGCGGCAGCGCGCGGGCCTCTGCGGGCAGCTCGACGCGCGGCAACTCGGAGGAGGCGCTGGTGGTCGATTCGCGGCGGGTGCGCTCGACCTCGGCGATGATCTCCTCCGGCAGGTCGTCGACGCCGATGCTCTCGTCCGACAGGATCACCAGCCGCTCGATCACGTTGCGCAGCTCGCGCACGTTGCCCGGCCAGGGGTAGGCGGCCAGCAGCGCCACCGCCTCGGGGGAGATCGACTTCACCTTCATGCCGTTCTCGCGACAGGCGAGCTCGATGAAGGTCGCGGACAGGCGCGGCACGTCGTCGGCCCGCTCGCGCAGCGGCGGCGCCCGCAGCGGGACGACGTTGAGCCGAAAAAAGAGGTCCTCGCGGAACTCGTTGGCCGCGACCGCCGCCTGCAGGTCGCGGTTGGTGGCGGCCAGCACGCGAACGTCGACCTTCAGCGTCTGCTCGCCGCCCACGCGCGTGAACTCGCCCGACTGCAGGACGCGCAGCACCTTGGCCTGCGCCGAGGCGACCATGTCGCCGATCTCGTCGAGGAAGATGGTCCCCCCGTCGGCCATCTCGAACAGCCCCCGCTTGCGCGCCGTCGCGCCGGTGAAGGCGCCGCGCTCGTGGCCGAACAGCTCGGATTCGATGAGCTCCTTGGGGATGGCCGCGCAGTTGACCTTGATGAGCGCCTTGTCGGCGACGGCGCTTTGCCGGTGGATGGCGCGCGCGATGAGCTCCTTGCCGGTCCCCGACTCGCCGGTGATGAGGACGCGCGTCCGCGTCGGCGCCACCTTGGCGATCTGCGCCCGCAGCGCTCCCATCGCCGCGCTCTGCCCGACCATCTCCGAGCGCTCGTCGGCCAGCGCCCGAAGACCCTGCACCTCGCGCGCCATCGCCCGCCGCTCGAGTGCGTTGCGCAGCGCCACCATCAGCCGCTCGCGATCGAGCGGCTTCTCGATGAGATCGTAGGCGCCGGCCTTGGTGGCGCGCACGGCGTCGGCCAGCGTCGCGTGCCCCGAGATCACGATGACCGTCGGCAGCGTCTCGGGGTTCTTCAGCTTGGAGATGCGCTCCAGCGTCTCCAGCCCCGAGATCCCCGGCAGCTGCACGTCCAGCAGCATCACGTCGGCCGCCACCTCGGGCAGTCGCGCCAGCGCCTCCTCACCGCTCGACGCCTCCTCGACGCCGAACCCCTCTCCCTCCAGCACCATCCGCACCGTGCGGCGGATGTTCTTCTCATCGTCGACGATGAAGATGGTGGATGACATGACCGCCCTGACCCTAACAGACAATCGGCGCGCGTGGGCGTCAGGCGATCCTGACGATGGCGATTTCGTCGCCCGCGGTCACCTCCAGCGCCCGCCGGACGTCTTCCGGCAGCGAGACCCGCTCGCCCTCCGGGAGCGCGGGGAGCTCGACCCGCGCCGCGAGAAAGAAGGGCGGCTCATTCCGCTCGCGCGCGACGAGAAAGACCAGACGGCGCCCGCCCGCGTCGATGGGAGCGAACTTCGCGTCGGCCACGCGCGCCGTCCGCGCCGCCTTCACCATGGCGATGTCGTCGGTGCGGGCGTGGAAGTGTGGCCCCCCGTCGAAGGGATCGATGCGGTTGGCGTAGCTGAAGCCCGCCTCGCGCAGCATCTTCTCGACCCCCTTGGTCTCGGGGCCGACCTGGCCGATCAGCGCCTGCACGTGCGCCGGCAGCAGCGTCGCGTAGATGGGATCCTGGGGGAACAGCGCGCGGATGAACTCCTTGTTCGTCTGCGACAGCCGGTCGGCCTCCTGGTAGGTGAGGCCGGTGAACTTCCGCCCCAGCGACTCCCAGAGGAGGCTGGTGCCGTCGGTCTCGAGCGGCGGCATCAGCTCGGACAGCACCTCGTCGCGGAACAGACCCCGATGTCGGGCCAGGTAGAGGAACCGCACGAAGGCCAGCGAGCGGCCGAGCCGCTCGGGGTTGCGCCGCAGCTCCGGCCGCAGCACCAGGCCTCCGATCTCGGTCAACCCTTTGTAGTTGTAGCCGATGCGGAGCACCCGGTGGCTAAAGTGCCGGTCCAGCGTCTCGCTGTAGCGCTCCTCGTCGAGCACGTCGAAGAAGATGTGCGGCGCGCGGCGGCTGCCGTGCTGGGCGAAGATCATCGAGGTCCCGACCGGCTCGCCCGACACGCCGCGCGCCCGCGCCTCGACCGCCACGAACGTAAAGCAACGATCGGCGACCGGCAGCGTGGAGGCGAACGAGGCGCGCGAGCGGTCGATTATCGCCGCCAGCGCCGGGCGATCGTCCGGCAGGTTGACCGAGTCGAGGTAGCCCGCGGTCTTCTCGAGACCGTCGAGGTCGGCGGGCGCGATGTCGCGAAGAAGGAACATGAGCTTTGGACGGGCGGCCGGCGGCCGCGTCAGCGCAGGTGGTGGCTGACTGATCCTGCCGCGTCGGCGACCAGGGCGCCAACCAACTCGGGCAGCCCGCCCGCCTCGAGAGGACGCGCCGGGACCAGCTCGCGGTAGTCGACGATCTGGATCGGCTGGCGCCGCTCGCGCACGTCGCGCGCGTTCTCCTTGGCCAGCCAGTCGAGCACGCGCGGCAGTGCGTACACCGAGGCCAGGTGCGTGTCGTGCATGAGCAGGATGCCGCGCCCCTTGAGGTCGCCGAGCTTGCTGGTGAGGTACGCCACCACCGCGTCGGCGTCGCGCTCGACCTTCCAGTCCTGCGGGTCGAGGTTCCAGCCGACGTCGGTCAGCCCCCGCGCGTTCAGCGCCGCTTCCAGACTGTGGCAGAAGGCGCCGTACGGCGACCGGAACAGAAACGGGCGCACGCCGGTCGTCTCGGTGATGAGCTCCGAGTTGGCGTCGATCTCCTCGGCCTGCTCGGTCGGGTTCTGGCAGAGGTCGTGGTGGCTCATCGTATGGTTGGCCACCAGGTGTCCATGCGCGGCGATCTTGCGGACCAGGTCGCGCCGCGCGATGTCCTCCGGCCGCTCGCCCTTGAGGCGCCAGCCGGTGACGAAGAAGATCGCCTTCAGACCGCGGCGGTCGAGCTCGTCGAGGATGAGCGGCGTGCCGCGCAGGTCGGGCCCGTCATCGAACGAGAGCAGCAGCTTGCGCGGCTCCGTCGCGGCGTGGAAGGCAACATGCGGCCCGTGCCCGGGCGAGGCGATGGCCGGAGGCTCCTCGGGCAGAAGATCGTTCGCGTAGGTCCCGAACGGCGCAGCGTCGGGCGTCAGCGCCTTGGCGCGGCGGGTCCGGGGTGCATCACTCCCGCCGACCAGCGCCGGAACCAAAAGCGGCGCCAGGAGCGCCGCTGCCGCAACGAGCCGACGAGCCACCAGCATGCGATCGTATCGGAGTCATCGGCACTTCGATAGCTCGGCTGGAGAAAACCGGGCGAAAACGGGCGCTTCCGCCGCTCAACCCAGCGGAATACCACCCGTTTCCAAGCTCGAGGTTGGATCCGGACGACTCAGCTCGTCGCACCGGATCGCCGGCTCAGAACGGAATGTCGTCGTCGGACGGTGTGGGCGGCGCGCCCTCGCCCGGCTCGTCGGCCGGACCGGAGTCGCCGCGGCCGCCGAAGCCGCCGGATCTTCCACGCGCTTCGCCGCCACGCGCTTCGCCGCCACGCGCTTCGCCGCCCCCGCCGCTGCCCAGGAACACGACGCGGTCCGCGACGACGTCAGTGGCGTAGTGCTTCTGCCCGTCCTTGTCGTAGCTGCGCGTCTGAAGGCGCCCCTCGATGTAGACCGAGCGGCCCTTAGACAGGTACTTGTTGCAGTTCTCGGCCTGGTCGCCCCACACGGTCACCCGGTGCCACTCGGTCTTCTCTTGCCGCTGGCCCGACTTGTCCTTGTAGACCTCGGTGGTGGCGATCCGCAGGTTGCACAGCGGCCGCTGCGAGGGCGTGTACTTGAGCTCCGGATCCGCCCCCAGATTTCCGATCAGGATGACCTTGTTGACGCTTCCCATCGCACGCTCCTTGTACCACGTCATCGGGCCGGCAAGTGCGGCAGTTGCGGGTCCCCGAGCTAATATGTCGGCGTGCTGCGCATCGGCTTCGCGATGGTGCTCTGGGCGGCCCACGCCGCTCCGGCGGCTGCCCCGGCGACCTCGAACCTCGGACGCGGGTTCGCGGCCTACCGGGCCGGCAACTATCACGACGCCGCGAGAGCGCTGCGGGCGGCGCTCGGCGAGAAGGTCCGCAACGACGATTGGGCCGCGTTCCTGCTGGGCGAGAGCGAGTTCTACGACGGTGAGTACAAGGCGGCGCGCGCGGCGTTCGAGCGGGCGGGCAAGGCGCACGGCGGGCGGCCGGCCGCGATGGCGCCGTTCCGGATCGCCGACTGCCTCTGGATGGAGGGAGATCGCGCGACAGCCGCCAAGGCCTACGGCAAGCTGGTGAAGAAGGCGACGCCGACCACCGGTGACGTCGCGCTCCTGCGGTTCCGAATCGCGGAAGAGATGGCGGCGC
>DASYEX010000352.1:0-22178 GCA_036498765.1 Polyangia bacterium | reverse complement strand
GATTGGACCGAATCGACGTCGAGGCCGCGGCCGGCGTCCTCTACGACGCTTTCGGCGCGGTTTATCGGCAGCGCGGACATGCGCCGCCGTTCCCGACCCGCGACAGCGCCGCCTGGCTCTGCCGCGCCTACCTGGATCTGGACCCGGAGGGGTGCGCCATCGCGTGGGACGCCACCCAGGCGGTGGGCGTGGGGTTCGCGCATCCACGCGGCGCCGTCACCAGCATCGGGCCGCTGGCCGCGCGACCTGGCGCCCCGCCCGGCGTGGCCCGCGCGTTGATGGCGGAGCTGGGGCGCGTGGCGGCGCAGTCTGGCAGCCTGCGGCTGTTTCAGGACAGCTTCAACCCGGACTCCTTCGGTCTCTATGCGCGCCTCGGCTACATGGTGGCGGACGTCGCTCCCTACCTGCTCGCCGAGAAGATGACACCGCCGGTCGCTCCGGTGGCGGGTGTCCGCGCCATGCGCCCCGATGACATTCCGACACTGGAACGTTACGACCGCGCCCGCACCGCGGCCGACCGGCGGCGCGACCTGGCGCTCCTCGCCTCGACCGGCAGCGCGCTCGTCGCCTTGGGCGCGGGCGGCGCGATGTCAGGTTATCTCTTCTACCGCCCGCTTCCGGCCCGGGTGGTGATCGGGCCCGGCGTCGCCGAGTCGGGCGAGACGATGGGCGACCTGGTCGACGGCGTCGCTGCCACCTTGCCCGGACGCGCGGCGGTCATCCGCGGTTCGGCGGCCGCGCCCTCGGTGTTGCTGCGGGCCTTCGCGCGCGGCTTCCGCGTCGACCACCTCGGCAACCTGATGGTGGCCGGCCCGTACACGCCGCCGCCGGCGCAGCTCTACGCGCTGTTCCCCGAAAGTCTATGACCGCGATCGCGGCCGGACACCGCGAGGCAATCGCTGGCTGCCGGCGTGGTATGGTTTCGCCGCCTCGTCGCGCCGACGCGAAGGGGCCGCCAGGTCTCGGATAAATGGACGTACGTTGCGATCGCTGTCAGACCGAATACGAGCTCGACGACGCGAGCGTCGCGGACGGCGGCGCCTCTGTCCAGTGCACCAACTGCGGTCACACCTTCGTCGTCGCGCGTGAGCGACCGGCGGGCACGCCCACGCCGATGGCCGGAAATCCGAGCGGCGCCAGCAACCCGACGCCGTCCTGGATGCTGACCACCGAAGAGGGCAAGACCCATCGGTTTCGCGACTCTCAGACGCTGCAGAAGTGGGTGGTCGAACGGCGGGTAACCCGCGCCGACCGCGTCTGCCCGCCGGGCGGCAGCTGGCGCCGCTTGGGCGACGTCGACGAGCTGCGCCCGTTCTTCGACGTCGTGGCGCAAGCCGACCGGGCGGCCGCGGCCGCGCGCGGTTCGCGCCCCACCCGCCCGGAAACGCCACGCGCGTCGGCCCCATCGCGCCCTTACGTCTCGGCCGATCTCGACGACGACGACGTCCTCACGGGCGGCAAAGGCGGCCGCTCCCTGGTGAGCGCCTCCTACGCGCCCATGACCAGCGACGATCTGGCGCTGGCGGGGCTCGGCCCGCGCCACACGGGTCGGAACCTCCTGATCGGCGTCGTGGTCGCTGGCGCCGTGGCGGCCGCTGCCTACGTCGGATTCAAGGGGACGGGCGGGCTTCATCTGCCGGGGAGCGCATCGACCGCGCCCACGCCGCCTCCGGCCACGCCGGCTCCGGCTGCACCGGCTCCGGCCCCACCGCCGGCGCCCGCCGCACCGCCCACGCCGGCTGCCGCCCCGCCGGCGCCCGCTGCCCCGCCGGTGCCCGCTGCCGTCCCGCCGCCTCCCGTGGCCGCGGCGCCCGCGGCACCACCACCTTCACCGGCGCCGTCACAGCCCGCGCCCGCGGCCGCGCCGCCGGCGCCTGCCCGAGAAGCCGCGGGGGAGCACTCGAGGAGCTACGACCAGCTGATCCGCGAGGGTGACCGCGCGATCGAGAACGGTCAGACGGCCAAGGCGCAGAAGCTGTATGACGAGGCGCTCAGGCTGCATCCGAGCGGCGTCGAGGCGGTCGCCGGGTCGGCCTACGTCCTGCTCGACAAGGAGAAGCCGCTGGCCGCCATCGACACCTTCAGGCGGGCGCTGAGCATCGCGCCGTCGTTCGGGCCCGCTCTGTTCGGGCTCGGCGAGGCCTACCGGCACGAAGGGCAACCGGCGCAGGCCGTCGCCGCCTACAAGAAGTATCTCGACGCCTTGCCGGGCGGCCCCTATTCGACGGCGGCGCGCCGCCAGGTCCGCGAGCTCGAGGGCCAGGCGCCGTCGGCCGCGCCCACGCGCCCCGCCGATTTGCCGCCGCCGGCGGCGACCGAGCCGCCCGCGCAGTAGCCGCGGTCAACCGTCGGGCGTCAACCTTCGGGCGGCTGCGAGGCCTCGACTAGATCGGCCAGCGTATCGACGATGGCGACGATGCCGTCGACAGGCGCGGCGCCGTCGACCTGACCGGCGAACGCCGGCGGCGCCTCGCCGACGGAGGACGGATTGGCGAGCTGGTAGCGGGCGGCGTTTCCATTCCACAGCGTGAGCACCCCATCCCCCTGGTGCCGCGCGATCCGTCGGCGCATCTCCCCGTCCCCGAATGGCGCGGCAGTTCCATGCACGCTGAACTTCTGGTCGAACGCCGTATCGCCCGTCTTCACGCGGCCGAGCTTCAGCCGGTGCTCGGGGTTGCGGGCCAACCAGCGGCGGTGGCGCTCGACGCTGGCGTCGGGGAGCTCGCGCCCTGCTTGCCCGAAGGTGGCGTCGATCTCCACCAGACTCCCGCGCCGCCGGAGCAGCTTGACGACGATCGGAGCGCCGCGCCGGTGGGTCTGGATCCGGCTCACTTCCATCTCCTCCTCCTCGGCGATCACCGCCTGCGGCGGCGTCCCGTCCGGCTCGGTTCCGTCGCCCAGCGCGGTGGCGAGGCGGCCGACGAAGGCCCGCCAGTCGGTCGGCGAGACGCGCGAGCGGCTGCGATCGGCGTAAGGGGCGGCCCGCAACTCCCCGACGGCGACGGCGACCAGGCCCAGCAGCGCCAGCGCCAGCTCCACCGACGAGCCCGCGTCGTAGCCGCCGAGGGCGAGGAGGCCGAGGCCGTAGCCGCAGAGCCTCATTCCACCTTTGTCGGCGATCAGCTGGACGGTCGCGTACGCCCAACCGAAGAGCGCGATCACGTAGGCGGCGCCGGCCAGCGAGCGCAACGGCGGCAGCTCCATCCGCAGCCCATAGAGCGCGCTCGCCTGCATGAGATCGAAGCGGACGGCGAGGCCCACGATAAAGAGCGACGCCAGCACGGCGGCCACCGCCAGCGGCAGGCGCCAGCGGCGCTCGGCAAACGGGCGCGGCGGCAGGAGCAGCGGCGCGCCCGCCGCGGCGGCGATGAGGAGCAGCTCTCCGATGACCGCGATCACCGTCGCAGAGTCGCTCCCTTTTCCCCACCCCACGCCCAGCACGGCGGCGGCATGCAGCACACCGGGCAGCGCGAGGAGCACCACGCCCACCTTCACGCGTGCCGGCACCCGCGCGGCCGTGGGCGTGGCCGCGAAGGCGATCGCGGTGAGCAGCGCGAGGAACCCGTAGCTCGTCTCGAGGTAGAGAAAGAAGCGCGGCGGAAGTTGCCCGCGCACCAGCGCCTGCGCCGAGAACACCGCGAAGACCAGAGCGATGACCCCGACCGAAAAGCGCATCGCACGCGGGTAGAGCTCGCCCCGCCGCAGCAGGCCGGCGAACGCCCCGACCAGCACCACCAGCGCCAGCACGGCCGTGAGCTGGAAGAGAAAAGGTCCGGCGGCGCCCAACGCCGTGCTGGCCCGCGAGCCCCCGCCCAGCGCGAGCGTGGCGCGGGGCACAAAGAGCTGTCCGGCCAGCCGGTTGAGGCCCAGCTCCAGCAGGGCGACCACGACCAGCGCCGCGGTCAGGTTCCCCGCGCGCGGACGCGGTCTCGCGGTTTCCATAGGGAGCGCGCGATTATACAGGACGGTGGCTGGTGGCGCGGTCAAGCCCGACCGGCAATCCGTCGACACGGTTTACGGAGGTCCGTGCGGAACAACGCCGGCCGGCGGATGGCAATCGGGGGACGTCGATTTTCTAACGATTGTGGTAACCTTCTAACTGGGATCTCTCGTGGTCAGCGTCACCGCCAGAAAAATCCGCGATCACGGTCGGGAGCGGGCCTCTCTCGGCATCGGGCGCACCTACGCCGGGTACCTCATCAGCTACCCGAGCGTCGGACGAGGCATGGTGATCTTTCGCGATCCCAATGGCCATCGGATGGTCACGACGCCCGTACGGCGCGTTCTCGGCGACGCGGGCGGCGACCAGATCTACGTCGAGACCGAGAACTCGGTCTACTTGCTGACCTTCCGGGCTGAGCCGTTGCGGCAGATGCCGCATGCCTTCGCGGCCGTGACCGGCAGCCGCCACCGCAAGAACTAGGTGGCGCCCACCGCGCACGCCGGGCACGCGGGCACGCGGGGAAGACTGGCTGTAAGCTAGCGCCCCTGGCTCGCGGATTGCTCTTTATCGCTGCATGATTACACGCGCGCTCATTCTGGCCGCCGGCAAGGGAATCCCGATCGGCGAGGACGGCGTCCCCAACTGCCTGGCGGCCGTCGGCGGGCAGAGCTTGCTCGAGCGGACGCTGCTGCGGCTCGACGCGATCGGCATCCAGCGGCTCGGGATCACCGTCGGGTACGGGGGCGCCGCCGTCCGTCGGCACATCGCGCGCTCGGCGCGACTGGAGGCGCTGCAGCGGCGGATCACCTTCTACGAGAACGCCGCGTGGGACGGCCCGAACGGACTCTCGGTGCTGGCGGCGCGGTCGTTCGTCACCGAGCGGACGCTGCTGGTGATGGCCGATCAGATCGCCGCGCCCGCGCTGGTCCACGACATGTGCACGCTGCCGGCGGCGGCGGGCCCGACCGTGCTGGCGATCGATCGCGACCTGCCGCAGGTGTTCGACATCGACGACGCGACGAAGGTCAAGCTCACGGGCGATCGCGTGGTGGACATCGGCAAGGGGCTCGCGGCGTACGACGCCGTGAGCGCGGGGCTGTTCGTGATGGCGCCGTCGCTCTGCGAAGCGCTGGAGGGGCTTCCGAGCCCGTCGCTGACGGAAGGGGTGAGCGCTGCGGCGCGCGCCGGGCTGGTCGTCGCCCGCGACGTGGGCGCCAAGTTGTGGCAGGACGTCGACTCGCCCCCGATGCGCCTCCACGCCGAGTGGCTGCTGCGCGTCTACGGCGACGAGCTGGCCCGCCCGACGATGCAGGCCGGCGCCCCCAACGCGACCAGCGCGGCCGGCACGCTGGCGCTCATCGAGCGGCTGCTCGCCGAGAAGGATCAACCCGGCTACGTTCTCTTCAGTCCAGGGCCGGTCATGACCTCGGCGCGCGTGAAGGCGGCGCTCGTCCACCATGACGTCTGCCACCGCGACGACGACTATTCGGCCGTCGTCGCGCGCCTGCAGGAGAAGCTGCGCCCCGTGTTCGGCGCCTCCCCGGCGCACGAGATGATCCTCCTCACCGGTTCGGGGACCTCGGCGATGGAGATGGCGATCTCTTCGGTGGTCCCGCCGGGCAAGAAGCTCCTGGTGATCGCCAACGGGGCGTTCGGCGAGCGGCTCGACGAGATCGCGGCGCTGCACGCCATCCCGCGCGTCACCCTCCGCTATGCTTGGGGCGAGCTGCCCAAGGTGCATGAGGTGGCGCGGGCCCTGGAGAGCGATCCCGACATCGCGGCGGCCGCCCTCATTCACCACGAGACCTCGGTGGGGATCATGAACCCGGTCGGCGAGATCGGGAGGCTCTGCCGCCAGCACGGCGTGACGTCCATCGTCGACGCCGTCTCCGCGCTGGGGGTGGAAGACGTCGACGTCGTCCGCGACGGCATCGACATCTGCTACTCGTCGGCGAACAAGTGCCTGCACTCGACGTCGGGCGTCTCGTTTCTCTGCGTGTCGCCCGAGGTCTGGCCGCGCATCGGCGGCGTCGCGCCGCGCGTTTACTATCTGGATCTGCGGCGGCACCGGCGCTATCTCGACGAGCTGTCGCAGACGCCCTTCACGCCGGCGGTCTCCTCGTTCTTCGCGCTCGAGACGGCGCTCGACGAGCTCGCCGCCGAGGGGGGCGTCCCCGCCCGCCGCGAGATCTACCGCAAGCGCGCGCTGCGTATCCGGCGCGTGTTCGCCGACCTGGGGTTCGAGTCGTTCACCAACACCGGGCGCGAATCGCACACGATCTCGATGCTGCGCCTGCCGGCCGGGCTGACCGTCGACGGCCTCTACGACGGCGCCAAGGCGCGCGGCTTCATCATCTACCGCGCCAAGGGTCAGCTCGCCGATCGCTACATCCAGATCGCCAACATGGGCGAGCTCTCCGACGCGACGATCGACGCGTTCCTGGCGGCGATCGCCGACGTGGTCGCCGAGGCGCGCCGCAGCCAGCCGTCCGCCGCGCGCCCGGCACTGAAGTCCGTCTGACGGCCGGCGCCCGCTCGGCGCGGTGGTTCAGATCCCGAGGCCCGCCTTGAAGACGAAGCTGTCGTGCGTGATGTCGGTGAGCGCGATGTCCGGCGCGCTGGCGCCCGGCGCCGCCGCGTCGGTCGCGCCGCGCCAGGTGGTGTGCAACCAGCCGAGCGACAACGAGAGGTACCCGCGCCCAAGGACGTAGAGCTCGGCGCCCGCGGAGAGACCGAAGGCGTAGAGATAGGTCGTCGCCGAGGCCTGCGTCACCGTGACACCGCCGACGTCGATCGGCCCCTCGGTGTGGCCCGAAAGCGCGCCGCCCGCCAGGCGCCCCTCGACGAACGGGGTCACGCGTCCGGGGAGCTGCAGGCCGGCGTTCACGCCCAGCAGCAGATCGTCGAGCGCCGCCCGATCTCCCATGTACGTCGCGCTCCCGCGACCCGCTTCCAGCTCGAGCCCGGCGCGGACCCAGTGGGCCGAGATCGGATAGGCATCCAGGTGCAGGCCGTCGAGCGGGATCGCGCTGCCGTCGGGGTTCCCGATGTTGAAACGCGTGAATGAGAGCTTGAGCCTGGGTGTCGGAACGGCCGCATTCGCCGCCAGCGGCGTCACCGTTTCAGCAACCGTCGCCTCTGGTCCCAGCGCGGCTGGGCCGTCATCGGCCCGCGCGGCGGGGACGATCGCGAGCCCCGACAGCAACCCCAGCCACGCCCCGCGTCCCATCCTCTGCGTCGTTGCACCGGACGCGCCAGAGCGACTCAGCCGTTCAGCGCCAGGCCGTCCCCGAGAGCGCCGCGCAGATCTCCAGCAATCGATCTTGAACCGCGCGATCGCGCGCCGCCGGGTGGGCCTCGCGCGGCCGCTGGTGAAAAAAGTAGCCGCCCGTGACGGTCGCCGCCGCGTCGTCGCTGGTCGCCAGCCAGACTTGCGTGGCGGCGCCTGCCTCCAGGTCGTCGGGCGCGCCGGTTCCGCCCATCTTCGTCGCCACCCACCCCGGCTCGAGCGCGTTCGACAGCAGGTCCGGCCAGCGGCGGGCGGCGGCGAACGCCAGGATCACGTCGTGGAGCTTGCTGTCCGTGTACGCCTGCATCCCGCTCCAGTGCCGCTGCTCCCATTGCAGATCGTCGAGGCCGGGATCGCCGCTTCGGTGCAACCCCGAGCTGAGATAGACGAGGCGCTTGGGGCGCGCGATGAGCGCCGTCAACACATAGGGCGCGAGGACGTTGATCGCGAAGACGTGATTGAGCCCGTCGGGCGTCGTCGTCGGGCGCTCGCGATACCCGACCGCCGCGTTGTGAATGACGGCGTCGAACGGTCCGGCGGCGTTCGCTTGCCGGGCGACCTCTCGCATGCCGTCCAGGCTGACCAGATCACCGATGACGACGGCGGCGGCGTCCGGGAGCGCGGCCCGGGTGTCGTCGGCGCGTCTGCCGTTGCGCGCGTGCAGCACGACCTCGTGCCCGGCGCGCGCGAGCTGTCGCCCCGCCAGGAGGCCGAGGCCGTCCGAGGAGCCGGTGATGAAGACGCGCGCCATGGCGGGCAATGATAGCCACGGCGGGAGAGAAGCGCCGCCGAGCTTCTACCGTTTTGGATGGGCGCGGCTCGGTCGGCGTGCCCTGAACATAGGGTTTCCGTCTCGCCTATGCGGCGCGACGCCACACGGGGACCCTACGACACGCTCTGCGCGCGCCTTCGTCGAGATCGCTAAGGAGAATCAGTGCGACCAGCTGACCAGTTTCGGCTTCCATAGCCCGCTCTCCGTCCACCACGAAAACGGCTGCTCCGTCGGTGACGATTCGTAGTTCGTCCCAGTTCTTCCCGATCTTCGCAGACGCGCCATCGATGTTGCGAACGGCAGCGCCGAGCCGATTTGAGGGAAATCCTGCCTTGAGGAGTCGTGCCACCAGGCAGAGGCGGCGAACACCGTCGAAACCATAGATCCGCGTGCGCCTCGGGCCACGGTGCTCAGGAACGATGACTCCCTGCCGGTCCCAGTATTGAAGCTGCCGCACGGTCAAACTCACTCCGGACTCGGTACGAACAATCGTGATTGCGGCTCCCGTGTCCCACGTGCCGTTCATTTTCGTCACTCGCACATATACAAATATACAGAATAGAGTATTCTTGTATATATGGGTGCGTCGGTGTCAATGCCTTGGCCAACGGTGACGCGGCTAGCGACCCCGCTTGCCCGCGAAGAGATCGTCGGCATGGTATGGGCGCTCGCCGGAGAGCGCCTAATACCGGCAAACTCCTGGCCAATGCAGATCGCCATCGAGTCCCTAGAGGAGCGAGTTCCGTCTGATGGACGTGTCAGCCGTGCGCTCGAGGCCTGGCCGGCCGGTGTGACCTCCCGGGGTCGGAGGCGGCCGAACATCGATGCCATGCTGCGGAGTCTCGCGCTCCAGGGTCTGCTATCTGTCGAGGGGAGGGGATGGGACGCCGGCTACCGTCCGACGAAGGGATGGCTCGATCACGGGGCACTTGCGCTATCAAGCCTGAGCCGGCCGGAGCGGGATGCGGTCGGGATCGCCGCTCAGCGACTCATAGCTTCGCTGACCATCTGGTCGAAAAAATCGCGAACCGCTTTGTCAGACAAGTCAGTTACGTCCTGATCGTCGAGACATCGGCGCCAGTCTTCGATCTTCTTCTTTCCAGAGAGCCGCCAGCGGTCCGGGCGTCGTACCCGTGTTGCTGAAACCTGATAGCTGACCCTAGGCAAGGTTGGAACGGTCCCTTCCCAAGTGAACGGCTCACCCACCTGGTACCAATCGATGAGGGGGGCTTTCCCCAGCGCCTCCAACATTTCTCGCGCGGTCGCGAACCGATATGATGGCTTGCACGCGATCGCCTTGGTGACGACCGTTCGCAGCCGAGGTGGCACATGTGGCTTGAAGACGAGGTGTTCGTCCTTCATGGCTCTTTGCCCGCGGGCCAATCGGCGGAGAAGATCGTCTGTTGGGAGGCCGTCGTAGTAGGTCCATGAAAACGGGCCGTTCAGCAGCTCGTGAAGGATTAGGCCCACGCCATAGATGTCTGCCCGACGATCGGTTCGCTTCGTCGGAAATGCTTCCGGTGCTGTGTAAAACAGTGTTCCGGGAAGCGCCTCCGCCGTTCCATCGGGTTCCATCGAGACGGCGAGCCCTAGATCTCCGATGCGACCACGTCCCTCGGGGTCGATGAAGACGTTCCCCGACTTCATATCGCGATGCAGGACGCCTTGCTTCTCATGAAGGAAGTCCAGGCCCAGAAGGAAGTGGCGAGCGAGCCGGACCGCATCACCAATCCCTAGCCGCTCGTTCCTCGCCAAAACGTCGCTAACGCTGCCGCGCGGGTAGTACGGCATGATCATCTCGATGACGGTCATGAGTGGATCTGCGCCAGCCTCGGTGACAGACGCGACGGTGTAGACCGGCACCAGGTGATCGTGGCGGAGGCGTTGCAGGAGCTCGGCCTCTTTGAAACCGAGTGCGTCTTCAAGACCGACTTTGGAAACGCGCTTTCCGATTTCTTGCACACCCGTGACGTCGTTGCGATACAGGCGGACCTCGGAACTGCCCTCATAGATTGTGCGCGCTGACTTGAACGGAAGCGTCAGAGTCGCCAGCAAGGTGTTTCCGTTGCTCATGGCCACTTTTCCATCGCGACGGCGGCAGCGACTTCGAAGGCCGGTAGCCGCTCACTCCAGTACGTAACCTCTGACGCTTTGATCTTCAGGAGCCCCGCGAATCCTTCGTCCATTTCGCGGATATGCGCGTTGAACCCGAGCGCGCTCGCTGCGGTCTTCGGGTGGTAGCGCAAGACCTCGATTCCTTCAGCGCGGAGCGCAAGCGCCGCAGCGGTCTGGAGTGAGGCGCGCTCATGGGCGTCGCTGTAAGCCCACTGATTCGCCCTCCTCGGTTCGGTGAATGCCACGCAGACCGCCTTGCACCCCCGGGCTGTAACGACCACTTGCTGCCCAAATTGGCCGAGGCGTTCCCACTCATCGACGTTGGTCGGCGGCACGACTTTGGTGAATTCATCGCCGAGAATCGGGATGCACGGGCGCCCGACGACGCCCAGAAAGGCAACCCGAGCCGCCACATTCACACCCATCACCGTCTCCCCGCCCATGATCGAGGGTCACCAGCGTATCGACCCTCACTAGCCGGTCAATCTAGACGGGCGTTCACTGGTGCTACATGTACGTCTTGTCTGCCTAGGAACCGCAAAGCTCGACGTCTTCTCGAGCGCGCGAATCTTCACCGCAGCTCGCTCAAACTCCGTGGTGCTGGGGAGTTCGTGACGGCGGAATGGTAACCTCAGGTCGATGCGCGCCGCGCTCTTCCGCCGTCACGGCGGTCCGGAGGTGATGGAGGTTGGCGAGGTTCCGACGCCCGTGCCCGGTCCGGGCGAGGTGCAGATTCGCGTCACCGCGGCGGCGCTGAATCACATCGACCTCTGGCTGCGGAAGGGCCTGCCGGCGTTGCCGGTGCCGCTGCCGCACGTTTCGGGGGGCGACGTCTGTGGGGTCGTCTCCGAGTTGGGGCCGGGCGTCGCGCCCCGGGCTGGCTGCGCGGTCGGCGATCGCGTGCTGGTCAACCCCGGGATCTCCTGCGGGCACTGCGCTGCTTGCTTGAGCGGGCGCGACAACTTCTGCCCCGACTACCGGATGATCGGCGAGCAGACCTGGGGCGGGTTGGCGGAGTACCTGGTGATGCCGGCGCAGAACCTGGTCCCGGCCCCCCGCGATCGCGTGCCGCTCGACGACGCGCAGCTGGCGGCGCTGCCGACGGTGTTCATGACCGTCTGGCAGATGCTGGTCGAGCGCGCGCAGATTCGGCAGGGGGAGACGGTCCTGGTGCTGGCCGCCGGGTCGGGGGTCGGGTCGGCGGCGATCCAGGTCGCCAAGCTGTGGGGCGCGCGGGTGATCGCCACGGCGTCGACCGACGCCAAGCTGGCGGCGGCGCGCGCGCTGGGGGCGGACGAGACGATCAACCACACGACGGCCGAGCTGGTCGCCGAGGTCAAGCGGCTCACCGGCCGGCGCGGGGCCGACATCGTGGTCGAGCACGTCGGCGCCGCGACCTTCCCCCAGTCGGTCGTTGCCTGCGCCAAGGGGGGCCGTATCGTCACTTGCGGGGCGACCGCTGGGTTCGAGCCGGTGCTGAACCTGCGGCATGTCTTTTGGCGCCAGCTCAGCATCCTGGGCTCGACCATGGCCAGCAAAGGGCGCCTCTTCGAGATCCTCGACCTGGTCGCGGCCGGGCGGCTCGAGCCGGTGGTGCACCAGGTGATGTCGCTGGACCAGATTGTCGCGGCGCACCGTCTGCTCGAGTCACGGGAAACCTTCGGAAAGTTGGTCCTTGTCAGCGGGGCAGTTTGATATATAACCCTTACGTATGGGTGAGGGTTTCAACGACGTCTCCGGGCAGAGCCTCGCGCTTCTGAAGATCGGAGAGCTGGCCAAGCGGACCGGGAAGACGGTCCGGGCGGTCCACCTCTACGAGGAGCTCGGCCTTTTGGACCCAGCCGTGCGGTCGAAGGGGGGGTTCCGGCTCTACTCGGGCAAGGCGCTCAAGCGGATCGACTGGATCCAGAAGCTGCAGGACCTCGGGTTTTCCCTCACCGAGATCAAGGCCGTCCTCCGCGACTGGGAGGGGACGTCGACCGCGCCCAAGGCGATGGAACGGGTGCGGGAGATCTTCACCGACAAGCTCAGCGAGACCAAGGAGACGCTGACGCGCCTCGAACGCCTGGTCGGCGACCTGACCGAGACGCTGGCCTACATGGACAGCTGCCGGGGCTGCGAGCCCACCCACAACCCCACCGAGTGCGGCACCTGCGACATCCACGGCCACGACGGCCGGGCGCCGCTGCTGGTCCAAGGAATCTCCAAATGACGTTGAAGCTCCCGATCTACATGGACAATCACGCCACCACGCCGGTCGACCCGCGTGTGGTCGAGGCGATGCTGCCGTACTTCACCGAGGTGTTCGGCAACGCGGCCAGCCGCTCGCACGCCTTCGGCTGGACGGCCGAGAAGGCGGTGGAGAAGGCGCGCGAGCAGGTCGGCGCGCTCATCGGCGCCTCGGGCAAGGAGATCGTCTGGACCTCGGGCGCGACCGAGTCGGACAACCTGGCCATCAAGGGCGCGGCAGAGTTCCACAAGGACCGCGGTAACCACATCGTCACCGCGCAGACGGAGCACAAGGCCGTCCTCGACACCTGCAAGCGCCTCGAGAAGGAAGGGTTCGACGTCACCTATGTCTCCGTCGACCCCGACGGCCGAGTCAACCCGGCGACGGTGAAGGCGGCGATGACCGACAAGACGATCTTGGTGTCGATCATGCTGGCCAACAACGAGATCGGGACCGTCAACCCGGTCGAGGAGATCGGCGCCGTCGTCAAAGAGAAGGGGGCGCTGTTCCACATCGACGCCGTCCAGGGCGTCGGCAAGATTCCGTTCGACGTCAACAAGGCA
The DNA here is from genome assembly GCA_036498765.1 of Polyangia bacterium. Taxonomy (GTDB): domain Bacteria; phylum Myxococcota_A; class Polyangia; order Fen-1088; family Fen-1088; genus JADGRB01. The sequence continues at coordinate 9,266 of DASYEX010000352.1, read as the reverse complement.
CGCGCTGACCTGGTGTCGATGTCGGCACACAAGATGTACGGGCCCAAGGGCGTGGGCGCGCTCTACGTGCGGCGCAAGCCGCGCGTGCGCATCACGGCGCAGATCGACGGCGGCGGACACGAGCGCGGGATGCGCTCCGGGACGTTGAACGTGCCGGCCATCGTCGGATTCGGCAAGGCGGCCGAGCTCTGCCAGGCCGAGATGGCGAGCGAGGCGAAGCGCCTGTTCGCGCTGCGCGAGCGGCTGCGCGAAGGGATCCAATCGCAGGTGACGGACACCTTCGTCAACGGGTCGCTCGAGCACCGGCTGCCGGGAAGCCTCAACATCAGCTTCGCCTACGTCGAGGGCGAGGCGATGCTGATGGGACTCAAGGACGTGGCGGTGTCGTCGGGTTCGGCCTGCACCTCCGCTTCGCTCGAGCCCTCGTACGTCTTGCGCGCGCTCGGCGTCGCCGAGGAGATGGCGCACACCTCGATTCGGTTCGGGCTCGGGCGTTTCAACACCGAGGAAGAGGTCGACTTCGTCATCCAGACGGTGGTCGGCAAGGTCAACAAGCTGCGGGAGCTGTCGCCGCTCTATGAGATGGCGCAGCAGGGAATCGATCTCAAGAGCATTCAATGGGCAGCGCATTGATCATATCCGGGACCCTCGGAGGGTCCCGCACCCCCCGCGATGAGCTCGGTCGAGCAAAGCTCGCCCTCCCTCACGCGATCAGTGGCATCAAAGAAAGCGGAGATTGATATGGCGTACAGCGACAAGGTCATCGAGCACTACGAGAACCCGCGCAATGTCGGGAGCTTCGACAAGGACGACCCCAGCGTGGGGACCGGCCTGGTCGGCGCGCCGGCTTGCGGCGACGTGATGAAGCTGCAGCTCAAGATCAACGACGCGGGGATCATCGAGGACGCGAAGTTCAAGACGTTCGGCTGCGGGTCGGCCATCGCCTCGTCCTCGCTGGCGACGGAGTGGGTCAAGGGGATGACCATCGACCAGGCGATGGACATCAAGAACACCCAGATCGTCGAGGAGCTGAACCTCCCGCCGGTGAAGATTCACTGCTCGGTCCTGGCCGAGGACGCCATCAAGGGCGCCATCGCCGACTACAAGGCCAAGCGCGCCGCGAAAGGGAGTGCCGCCAAGGCGAGCGAAAAGGCGGCCAGCTAAGGACTCTCGATGGCCATCGGAGTTTCAGACAGAGCGGTCGCCGAGATCAAGAAGGCGGCCGGGCAGCGGACCACGCCGCCCAAGGGGCTGCGCGTCGGCATCCGCGGCGGCGGCTGCACCGGGTTTACCTACCTCTTCGAGTGGTCGGACGCCGAGCCGCGCCCGGAGGACAAGGTCCTCTCCTTCGAGGACGGCGCGGTGCGCGTGTTCGTCGACCCCAAGAGCTTTCTGTATCTCGACGGCTCGACGCTCGGCTACGCGACGTCGTTGGTCGGCCGCGGCTTCAAGTTCGAGAATCCGAACGCGAAGGGGACCTGCGGCTGCGGCGAGAGCGTCCAGTTCTAGGAGGGGCGGGAGGGGCTGCGCCCCTCTCACCGGCCCAGGATCTTGATAGGCAAATGTTTTCTCCGGCGGGCAAAGCCCGCCTCCGGTCACAACAGGGTGTGAAGGTGATTTGCTGGTCGTGTGAAAAAGAGGGCGGCCAAGGGCCGTTTTGTAGGTCGTGCAAGGCGATTCTGCCGCCTGCCGCAACGGACGATCGGTTCGCCGTCCTCGGCTTACCGCGCAAGTTCGAGGTGGATCTCACGGCGGCCGAGTCGGCGTACAAGGATCTGTCGCGCCGGCTGCACCCGGACCGCTTCGCCAAGGCCGACCCGCGGGCGCGCAAGGCGGCGCTGGCGCGCACCGTCGAGATCAATGATGCCTGGCGCACGGTGAAGGATCCCGTCAAGCGCGCGGCGTACCTGCTGGAGCTGGCCGGGTTCGGCCTGGCCGGCGACGACCACAAGGGAGCGGACGAGACGCGCGCCACCAAGCAAGTGGCGGCGCCCCCCACTTTCCTGATCGAGATCCTCGAGCTGCGCGAGGATCTGGTCGAGGCGCAGCGGGCCGGCGACACGGTCAAGGTGGCTGCCATGGCCGACGACATGCGTCGGCGCGCCGACGAGGCGATGAAGACGATTGGCGCGGCGCTGGAGGCCGGTGAGTTCGAGGAGGGCGCGCGTTCGCTCGTCGCGCTCCGTTACTACCAGCGCTTCCTCGACGAGGTCGCGGTTCACGACGAGCGGGCGCTTTCCGGAGGCGATCGTGGCTGAGGCGTTTCTACAGATCTCCGAGCCGGGCGCCTCGCCCACCAAGCGGGCCTGCCAGACGCGCGCGATCGGGATCGACCTCGGGACCACCAACTCGCTGGTGGCGATCGTCGACGGCGGCAAGCCGATCTGCCTGCGCGACGAGAACGATCAGGCCATCCTGCCCTCCGTCGTCCACTACGCGGCCGACGGGACCATCGTCGTCGGTGCCGAGGCGCACGATCGGCTGGCGCCGGAGTTTCCGCGCGATACCATCGCCTCGGTCAAGCGCTTCATGGGACGCGGTCCCGATGACGCCGAGGCGACGCGCAAGCTGACGCCGTACCAGTTCGCGGCGCCGGGCGGCGACGGCAACGTCGTCCGCTTCGCCGTGGCGGGCGGCCGCTCAGTGACGCCGATGGAGGTCTCCGCGGAGATCCTGAAGGCGCTCAAGGCGCGCGCGGAGGGCGAGCTCGGCGCTCCGCTCGACGGCGCGGTCATCACCGTGCCGGCGTACTTCGACGATGGCCAGCGGCAAGCGACGCGCGACGCGGGGCGCCTGGCGGGCCTCGAGGTGCTGCGTCTCCTCAACGAGCCGACCGCGGCCGCGATCGCCTACGGGCTCGACAAGCAGGCGGAGGGGACGTTCGCGGTGTTCGACCTCGGCGGCGGGACCTTCGACATCTCCATCCTGAAGCTGGAGGACGGCGTGTTCGAGGTGAAGGCCACCGGGGGCGACTCGGCGCTGGGGGGCGACGACTTCGACCGCGCCATCGCGGGCGCGCTGCTCGACAAGTGGGGCCTCGCCGAGGACGCCGCGCACGATCCGAAGCTGGTGCGGCGCGTCCTCGACGGCGCGCGCGCGGTCAAAGAGCGGCTGACCACCGAGGCGGAGGTGCCGATCACCCTCTCGCTCTCCGACGGCGGCCGAACGGCCATGTTGACCCGGACGGAGATGGAGCTGCTCGTCCAGCCGGTGCTCATGCGCTGCGCGGGTCCCGTCCGCCGCGCCCTCAAGGACGCCGGGATGGCGCCGGCGGCGCTCTCCGGCGTCATCCTGGTCGGCGGCGCCACGCGCATGCCGCTGGTGCGGCAGTTCGTGGAGAAGCTGTTCGGCCGCGCGCCGCTCGCCGACATCGATCCTGACGAGGTGGTGGCGCTGGGCGCTGCGGTGCAGGCCGACGTGCTGGCCGGCGGGGCGGGCCAGGGCGACATGTTGTTGCTCGACGTGGTGCCGCTCTCGCTGGGCCTGGAGACGATGGGCGGGGTGGTCGAGAAGATCATCCATCGCAACACCACCGTGCCCTGCGGCGCGACGCAGACCTTCACGACCTTCGCCGACAAGCAGACCGGCTTCGATCTCCACGTCGTCCAGGGCGAGCGGGAGCTCGCCGACCAGGGCCGCTCGCTGGCCCGGTTTACCTTGAAGGGGATCCCGCCCATGCCCGCCGGGATGGCGCGCCTGGAGGTGACCTTCATGGTCGACGCCGACGGCATCCTGCGCGTCAGCGCGCGCGAAGAAGTCACCGGGCAGGAGACGAAGATCGAGGTCAAGCCGAGCTACGGCCTGACCGACGAGGAGGTCGAGCGGATGCTGCTCGACTCGTTCGCCCACGCCGAGGACGACGTGAAGCTTCGCCTGCTCACCGAGCAGCAGGTCGAGGCCGATCGCATCGCCGCGGCGGCCCGCGCGGCGATGGCCGACACGCCCGAGCTGCTCACGCCGGATGATGGGAAGGCGATCGAGGCCGCTCTGACCGCGCTGGCGGCGGCGCGCGCGGGGACCGACCACCTGGCGATCCGCGCGGCGGTCGAGGCGCTCGACGTTGCCTCGAAGGAATTCGCCGGGCGTCGGATGAACGTGGCCTTCGAGCGGGGGCTGCGCGGCAAGGCCGTCGCGGACGTGGAAAAAAAGGCCGATGAAACCGCTCCCAAGCACGACCTCGCGTCGCGCGCCGGGAGCCACGCGGGACATTCGCACTGATGCCCAAGGTCAGATTCGAACCGGACGGGATCGAGATCGAGGTGCCGGTCGGGACCAGCATCCTCGAGGCGTCGAACAAGGCGCACGCGCAGGTCGGCTCGGCCTGCGGCGGGGTGTGCGCCTGCTCGACCTGCCACGTCTACGTGAAAGAAGGGCTGGACGCGCTGGCCGAGGCGAGCGATCGCGAAGAGGACATCATGGACAAGGCATTCGACGTGAAGTCGAGCTCGCGCCTCGGCTGCCAGTCCAAGATCCTGCGCGAGGTGACGGTGGTGGTCGAGATCAGCCGCGAAAGCCGCCAGGCCTTCCTCGACGAGCACCCCGAGATCCGCAACGCGCTCAAGCAGGGCGCCGCTCCGCCGCCCCGCTGAGGGTCAGAAGGCGGTTTGCTCGGGGCGCCGGCGATAGACGGTGAAGGTCCCCAGGCGGCGAGGCGCGCCGTAGTGGGTTCGGAGGAACGGGGCGAGCGCGGGGTATTTGTCGATCGCGAACTCGCCGCCGTCACCGTCGACGATGAATGCTGGGGGCGCGACCGCGAGGTCGCGCGCGAGCAACAGCCAGCCCTGCGGATTCTCGAAGGGATAGGTATCGACGCGGGTCGTGCCCGGCAGGACGTACCGCGTCCCGAAGATCCGGCCGGTGAGGTAATTGTTGAATGGGAAGCGGGTCGCGAAGCGTCGCCGGCTCTCGAAGGCGATCTCGGCCGGAGCCGACCAGAGCAGCACCTCATCGTTCGGGCCGGTCTCGGCCTGGATCGTCGCGACCGTCGCCATGAGCCCGCCAGCCTCTGGCCCGGTCTGCGCGCGCACGGTGTTGACCACGGCGAACGCGAGCAGCACCAGGATCATCGCGGCCGGTAGGAAGCGCAGCCACCGCCGGTCTCGCCGCGGCAGGTGCAGGAAGCCCCAGCCGCCGACCAGGGCGAGAAACGGGACCACCTGCAAGAAGTAGTGCCCGTAGAAGCGGCTTCCGGTCCGATAGGCCAGGAGCGCGGTCAAGAGCTGCAGGAGGACGAAGCGCAGGCGGGCGCGGTGGGGCTCGCGGGTCGAGCTCCAGAGCACGGCCACGCGGGTCCCGACGATCAGGAGCGGAAACTGCGCCGCGGCCAGCAGCGCCAGCCGCCCCAGCGCGAGCGAGCCCACCTGGGCCTCGCCGACGCCGACGTAGCTCAGGTTGCCACGTACGGCCCAGAGCCAGGCATCGCTCGCGGTGCCGCGCAGAGAGAAGTACGCGCCGGCGACGGCGAGCGGTAGCGCGAAGCCCGCGGTGAGATGAAACGCCGCGCGCAGGCGCTCCCGGCGCGAAAGAGGGCCCTGCACCAGGAAGAGCAGCACGCCGAGCAGCGCGGCCGCGGAAGGCAGGCGGTAGAGGCTGGCGACCCCGATGAACAGACCCGCGGTCAGAAGGGCCCGGCGAGAAGACCGCTCGAGATCGCGGGCCAGCAGCAGAAGAGCACTCAGGATGAACGGGTTGGCGAAGATCTCGGTGTTGGGCGCGGCGACGTCGTGCGCCAGGCCGGACACCGCGGCGAGGCAGAACATCAGCGCGCCGACGACGCCGGTGCGGGTATCGAACAGACGCCGGTCCAGGGCCGCCACCATCAGCGCGGATATCAGCTGCGCGACGATCGCCAAGAGCTTCATCGCGCCGAGCGCGTTCGCGCCGAACATCCGGAGGACGGCAGCGAAGGTTATGTAGATGAGGGGCGGCTTGTTGTCGACTGCCTGTCGATAGAGCAGCGCCCCGGCATTCAGCTTCTGGGCTATGAGCACATAGGTGGCGTCATCGGTGACGAAGGTGCGGAGAAACGCCGGCGCGGTTCCGACGGCCAGCGCGACCGCCGCGATGCCCAGCCAGCGGTGCTCAGACGCCACCAGGCGGCGGAGGGGGCCGGCGGACGGAGGGCGCAACGAGGTCAAGCGATCGCGAAGCGTGGACATGGCTCTCTCCTGGCGCCGGCGCGGGCCGGTCGCAAATCGCTGCGGGCGGGGACGAGGGGCGGCTAGGGATCCCGCAGGTGGGAATCGGTACCGACGCCCAGCGCTGCGATGAGCGCCAGCGCTTCCTGGCGCCGGTAACCGCCGCGCGCGCTGTCGGCGAACGGGCGAAGCGCGGCGACGGCCTCTTCGCGGCGCCCCAGGTGGGCAAGCGCGATGGCCCGGTTGTAGCGGGCCTCGAGCACGAGCGGACCCGAGCCGGCGGCGAGGTAGCGATCCCAGGCGCCGAGCGCCTCGGCATAGTCGCGCTCCACGAAGTGGAGCCGGTGGGCCTCACGGTAGAGCGCGAGCGGTGCGTGCGCCTCGGGCGCTGGCGCCGGTTCGAACACCGGGGGCTCGTGAGTGGCCCGCGTCGCGCCAGCGCTCGCTCCCGTGGCTGGCGCTGGCGCCGGCCGGGGAGGCGTCATCGCCCGCGGGCCACGGCGGACCGACGGGACCTGCGGCGCAGGGGGGGCCGCGACCAGCGGCTGGGCGATCGGGGCGGGCGCCGATCGGACCAGGTGGCCGGCATCGCCGCTCTCGACGTCGCGAACCAGTGCCGGCGAACGCCGGGGCGCCGGACGGGCGTGACGGCCGGGCGTGACGAGGCCTCCGACGGCCGCCGCCGCCGCCCGGACGGCGGGCTGCAAACGACCCGTGGCGGCGCCCCACACGGTGGCGCCGGCGAGACCGAGCACCACCTGCACGGCGACGAGCGAGATCCATCGGCGAACGGCACGGGTCCGCCGAACGTCGTCGGCGATGCGGAGCCAGGTGTGCTCGCACCCGCCCAGGGCGTCGTCGCCGATCGGCGCGACCGGCGTCACCGCGAGGACCTGTTCGCGTCGCAACGCGCGGACCGAGCGGGCCAGGAAGTCGTCTGCGGGACCCGCGTTCACCTGGACTCTCCTTTCGCGTGCCACGCCGCCAGCAGCCGGCGCAGCGTGCGTCGCGCTTTGAACAGACGCGCGCGGATGTTGGCGTCGCTCGTCCCGGCGATCCGGGCCGCCTCACCGGACGATCGTTCCTCGACCTCGCACAGCACGAAGGCTACCCGCTGGTCGATCGGAAGCTCGTCCAGCGCGGCGACCAACGCGCGCGCGAGCTGCCGGTTCTCGGCGGTCTCTCCGGGGGTGACGGGGGTCGAGCCGGGCTCGAGCATCAGCCGCTGCTGGGCGCGACGCCGGCGCACCGCCGTCCGCAGGTGCTGTCGCGCGTGATTGACGGCGATCGAAAACAGAAAGTGGCGCAGCGAGGCCTCGCCGCGGAACCGCCGGGCCGCGCGCGGCAGCGCGACGAACACCTCGTGGACCAGATCCTCCGCGGCCTCGCGGTCGCCGATCAGCCGCTGGGCGAAGCTTCGGACCGTGTCGTGGTGCCGCAGGTAGACGTCGCGGATCGCCGCTTCCTCGCCGGCGGACAGCCGCGGCAACAAGGAGAATTCGTCTTCTGGCGGCAGCGCATAGGGGGCGGGCGAAGGGTTCACCGCGTCGTTCGCGGCGACGGCTGGCGCCGCCGGCTCCCGGCTCGCCGGGCTCACAGCCGGACCCCCGCGAACAGCTCCAACTCTCGGTCGTTAGCGGGGACGTGATAGAGGTGGGTCGTGAGCGCGTAGCCCGCGCCGGCGAAGAGGGTCAGCCCCGGGCGCGGGGCGATCGCGAGGTGCGCGCGCACGCGCGAGATGAGCCGATCCAGCGTGTACCCATCGGGCGGACCGCTCCCGCCGACGAGGTACGCGGTGCCGATGTCGACGCCGCACTCGAAGCGCGGGCACCTGTCCGCCGCGCCCAAGGTGAGACCCGGTCCGGCGAGCGGTCGCCAGCTCTCGAGCTGCGCCGAGAGACTGAGCAGCCCATAGAGGTGTCGCCCGGACAGCCGGGCACCGACGTTGACCAGACTGAGATTGCTGGTCCAGGCCTCCGTTTCGAGGTGACCGAGCACCGGCGCGGCCGCGTCGAACCAGCGGCTCAGCACCGTGGCGTCCGTCGGGGACGAGGTCGCGGCCTCCCGGGTGCTCTCGGCGGCGAAGGTGGGCGGCGGGCGCGACTCGGCGAGGAGCTCGGCGGCCTGATCGCGCGCCAGGTTCCCCGCCAGCAGGACGGCCAGGTCCGCCGCCTCGCCCGAATCGGCGGACGCGGGAATGGTACGCGTCAGGAGCGCGCCCTCCACGGGCGCGTAGGCGACGCTCAGCGAGCCCGCCGCGGCATCGTAGGCGATGCGGAGGACGCCGCTGTCGGGCGCGGAGCCGAGATCTCCGGCCAGCACCACCGGAACGCGGAGCTCCGTGGCCAGCCGCTCGCAGAGGGCGCTCGTTTCGAGGATCCGCGGCATGTCGCCCGAGACGACCAGCCGCAGCGGTGCCGCGGGCGCCGGAACCGAGACGGGCGCCGGGTGCGACTCACCGGCCGCCGCCGATCCGGTCAGCCCCACCAGGAGGACAGCGACGCCCAGGGCGGATCGGAAAGACCGGGGCCCCCGGGGCCCCGCGCCGATCGTGAAGGGCGTCGCCGACATTGCCCCTTAAGGTTGCCGATGGGGGAAGGTTTGTTACCAGGTATTTTTGGCCCGGCACAAAGGATCCGTCGCTTCCGTCTGGTCCAGCAGATGTCGGACGACGACTCCACAGCGACGGCGACTGCCAGGACGGGAGCACGCTGTCGAAGGTGGACGACGCCGAGACGTCGCCCCGCGACCTGAGGTCCGTCCCGCGCGCGCCTAAGCGAGCAATGCCAGCAGATCCGCCTTGGTCAGCCCGACGGCCGCGGCACCGTCGGCCAGCGCGGCGTCCATCAGCGCGCGCTTGCTGTCCTGCAGCGCCAGGATCCGCTCCTCGACGGTGTCGGCGGCGACCAGGCGGTACACGAAGACCGGCCGCGTCTGGCCGATGCGGTGGGTGCGGTCGGCGGCCTGCGCCTCGACGGCGGGGTTCCACCAGGGGTCGCAGAGGAAGACGTGATCGGCGGCGGTCAGATTGAGGCCGCTGCCGCCCGCCTTGAGCGACACCAACATCACTGGCGGGCCGTCTTCCGCTTGAAAACGTCTCACGACCTCGCCGCGATCGCGCGTGCTGCC
>DASYEX010000351.1:0-13513 GCA_036498765.1 Polyangia bacterium | reverse complement strand
CGCCGGGCGAGCCGACGGCGCTGGCGGCCGCGCTCCGGGAGCGGGCGCCGGCGCCGCACGCCGCTTTTCTGGCCGGCGCCGGCGCCGACGCGCTCACGATCCTCGGCAACTCGCCCGAGCGGTTCCTGTCACTGGGGATCGACGGCACCGTCGAGACGCGACCCATCAAGGGGACGCGCCCGCGGGGCGCGGACACCGCGACGGATCGCCAGATCGCGGCCGAGCTGACCCGCGCGCCGAAGGATCGCGCCGAGCACGTCATGATCGTCGACCTCGAGCGTAACGATCTGGGGCGCGTCTGCCGTCCGGGCAGCGTGGAGGTGGCGCGGCTGGCGGAGGTCGTCTCGTTGCCGACGGTGCACCACCTGGTCTCGACCGTGCGCGGGCGGCGGCGCCCCGAGATCGGCCTGGCGGCGCTGCTGGCGGCGACCTTCCCCGGCGGCTCGGTGACGGGCGCGCCCAAGCGGCGGGCGATGCAGATCATCGACGAGCTCGAGCCCGCGCCGCGCGGCGCCTACACGGGCGCCACCGGCTGGCTGGGCGCCGCGGGCGATCTCGATCTGGCGATCGCCATCCGGACGGCGGTGCTGCGGGCAGGGACGCTGGAGGTCTCGGTGGGCGGCGGGATCGTGGCCGACTCGACGCCGGAGGGCGAGCTCGGCGAGACCGAGGTCAAGGCGCGGGCGTTCGCGGCGCTCGCAGGTGCTGAATCAGCACCGCCGCCACCACGATCGCGGTGAGCAAGCTGCCGATCTGTCCGGCCGAGAAGAAGATCGGCTCGCCGCGCGGCAGCCCCAGCCATCCGGCCAGGCGCGGCGTGGCGAGCTCGATCGGGAACCCGCGCAGCACGTCGCCGCGGAAGATCTCGACGGCGAACCGAAGCAGCGCGTAGAGGCCCAGGTAGACGAGCAGCAGGGCCCCCGGCCGCTGCCGCAGGCGGGGGCGGAGCGCGCAGAGCAGGCCGAACAGCGCCAGCTCGCCCGCCGCCTCGTAGAGCTGCGTCGGGTGCAGGGGGACCGTCTCCGCCGCGCCGGGCGGCACCGCTCCCGCGCTGCGCAGGACGTCGAAGGCGACGCTGCCGCGCGGGAAGGCGACGCCCAGGCGCGAGCTGGTCTCCTTGCCGAAGCAGCAGCCGGCGGCGAAGCAGCCGAGCCGGCCGAAGGCGTGGCCGATGGCCAACGCGGGCGCAATCAGATCGCCCACCACCCCGAACGACCAGCCCTCGCGGCGGGCGAAGGCCCAGGCCACCGCCGCCGCCGCCGCGACGCCGCCATAGAAGACCAGCCCACCCTCCCAGATCGCCAGCACGCTGGTGCAGTCGCGCCACCAGGGGCCGCCGCCGTCGACGCAGGCGTGGAAGAAGCTGCGGGCATTGACCAACCCGTACGTCAGCCGCGATCCGACCAGCCCGGAGACGACCAGCCAGAACGCCAGATCGAGCACCCGCCCGCCGTCGAGGCCCTGTCGCTGACCCTCGCGGTAGGCGACGAAGATCCCAATCCCCAGCCCGACCGCGATGAGGATGCCGTAGCTGTGCAGCGCGATCTCGCGGCGACCGAAGGGGAGGGTGAGCAGGACGGGGTGCATGGGGACTCCTGCCTTTGTCCCTTCCCGCGCTCAGGCGGTCGCGCGCTCGCTCCGGGAGGCGATGATCCAGTCGAGCAGGATGAGCCCCACCCCGACGCAGAGCGCGGCGTCGGCGACGTTGAAGGCGGGCCACTCGTGGATCCCCTTCTTCCAGACGATGAAGTCCGTCACCTTGCCGTACATGACCCGATCGACGAGGTTCCCGATCGCCCCGCCGCCCACCAGTCCCAGCGCGACGTGCACGCGCGTCGCCTCCGGCGGCGTCTTGCGCAGGTAAGCGATCACCACCACCAGCGCGATGACCGCCAACAGGGTCAGCAGGACGCGGCCACCCGGCAGGTCCTGGAACATGCTGAAGGCCACGCCCGGGTTCTCGGCGTAGCGGAGATCGAAGTAGCCCTGGACGACCACCTTGGGGTTGAACGGGCCGCGCGGGCGCAGCACGTCGCGCGCCATCACCTTCGTCCACTGGTCGAGCAGCAGGCTCACCACCGCGAACACCGTGAAGAGGAGGTACTTGCGGCGCGTGGGGGTCATGAGGCGCTCCTGGTGGCGGCGAGGGCGCCGGCGCAGCGCCGGCAGAGGTTCGGATCGGGGGCGCCGGGGGTGGCGGGATCGCCGGTGCGCCGCCAGCAGCGCGGGCAGGTCGGGCCCGGGGCCTCGTCGACGGTGATGCTGGTCTCCGCGCCGGCGGGCGCGTCGGCCGGATCCAGCTCGACGCGCGAGACGACCGCCAGCTCGATGAGGTGGTCGAGGTTCCACTGCCAGTGCGGGCGCTCGGCGGCCGCCGGCGTGACCCGGACACGCGCCTCCAGCGACTTGTGCCCTTCGGCGCGGAACTTCTCGAGCGGGCGGAGGATCGCCTCGCGGCGCGGACGGATCTCTTCCAGCCAGCGCTTGTTCGGGTTGGCCGGCGCCTTGCCAGGCGGATAGATCTCGTCTCGCACGCTGCCGTGGACGTCGAACGGCTCGCCGGTCACGCGCGAGAGCTCGTCGGCCACGTCCTGCGCGGTGAAGCAGAGGATGGGCGCCATCCAGGTGCAGAGCGTCCGCGTCATCTCGTAGAGCGCCGTCTGGACGCTCCGGCGCACCGGCGAATCGGCCGCCTCGCAATACAGCGCGTCCTTGGCCGGGTCGAGGTACTCCGCCGAAATGCTGACGACGTAGTCGCTCAGCAAGCGCACCACCTCGTGGAAGGCGTAGCGCCGGTAGGCCTCGAAGATCTGGTGGTCGCGCTCGCGCAAGAGGCCCAGCGCCAGGAGATCGAGCTCGCGAAGCTTGTCGTCGTCGAGCCTGTCCCGCGCCGGCGCGAAGTCGTAGAGGTTCGACAAGAGGTAGCGGCAGGTGTTGCGGACCTTGCGGTAGGACTCCGACAGCTGGTTGAGGATCGCCTCGGAGAAGACGACGTCGCTCTGGTAGTCGCCGGACGCCGTCCAGAGGCGGAGGAGCTCGGCGCCGTTCTTCTCCATCCGGACCGCCGGGTCGACGTAGTCGACCTTGACGCCCGCCGCGCGCGCCTTGGCGATCTCGGACTTCGAGTAGACCTTGCCCCGCTCGTCGAGCACCCAGCTGTGCGTCAGAACCGCCTTGTAGGGCGCCTTGCCGCGGGTGGCGGTCGAGACCAGGAGCGACGAGTGGAACCAGCCGCGGTGCTGGTCTGCCCCTTCGAGGTAGAGGTCGACCTTCTCGCCCTTGGGAACCAGCTGGCCGTCGGCGACGGCGGCCCAGGACACGCCCGACTCGAACCAGACGTCGACGATGTCGTGCTGCTTCTCCCACTCCGCGTCGGCCCGGCCGCAAGAGCAGGTCGGCGCCGGCGACGGCAGGAGCTCCTTGGCCGGCCGGGCGAACCAGGCGGACGAGCCCTCGCGGGCGAAGATTTCGGCCACGTGCTCGATAACCGAGGCCTCGAGCAGATCATTCCGGCACGCCGTGCAGCGAAACGCGGGGATCGGAACCCCCCAGACGCGCTGGCGCGACAGGCACCAGTCGGGGCGCGCCTCGATCATGCCGCGGATGCGGTTCTCGCCCCAGGTCGGGATCCACTGCGTGCGGGCGATTTCGGCCAGCGCCCGGTGGCGCAGCGACGTCTCGTCCTCGGCCGTGCCGAGCCGCGCGAACCACTGCAGCGTGGCGCGAAAGATGATCGGGTTCTTGCAGCGCCAGCAGCAGGGATACTGGTGCCGGATCGTCTCGCCCGGCTTGTTGAGCAAGAGCCCGCGCGCGGCCAGCCCCTCGACGATCTTGGGGTTGGCGTCGAACACCCGGGCGAGGTCGAGCTCGCCGAGCGCGACCTCGGCGGTGAAGCGGCCGTGCTCGTCGACGGGCGCGAAGATCTGCAACCCATGGTCGCGCCCCACCAGGTAGTCCTCGGCGCCGTGCCCGGGAGCGGTGTGGACGAGGCCGGTGCCCGCCTCGAGCGTGGCGTGGCGCGCGAACCAGAGCCGATAGTCCTTGTCGCGGTCCCCATTCGGCCGCGGGAACGGCGGCTCATAACGCGTCCCCTCGAGGGCCTCGAGGCCCGGGCGCGAGATCGCGATCCACGACTCCTTCGGCGCGACGATCCCCGTCTCGGCCAGGAACGCCTCCGCGCGTCCCGCCGCGACGAGCAGATATTCGCCGTCGCGGGGGATCGCGACATAGTCGAGCTCCGGGTTGGCGACGACCGCTAGATTTGCCGGCAAGGTCCATGGCGTCGTGGTCCAGATGACGAACGCGGCCTTCTTCTCTTTCAGCCGCGGGTCGGCCTTGCCGAGATCGCCGACCACCGGGAAGCGGACGTAGATCGAGGGCGAGGCGTGGTCCTCGTACTCGACCTCGGCCTCCGCCAGCGCCGTCCGGTGGGTGAGGCACCAGTGCACCGGCTTCTTGTCGCGGTAGACGATGCCGGCGCGCGCGAAGCCGGCCAGCTGGCGGGCGATCGCCGCCTCGTAGTCCTTCGACAGGGTCAGGTAGGGGTGGTCCCAGTCGCCGAGGCAGCCGAGCCGCTTGAACTCGGTGCGCATGATGTCGACGAACTTCAGCGCGTGCCGCTCGCAGTGGGCGCGGAACTCGGAGGTGCTGAGCTCACGCGCCTTCGGCCCCAGCTCCTTCTCCACTTGCTGCTCGATCGGCAGCCCATGGCAGTCCCAGCCGGGGCGGAACGCCGCGCGCTTGCCCATCAGGAGCTGCGAGCGGACGACTATGTCCTTGAGGACCTTGTTGAGCACGGTCCCGTAGTGGATCGCGCCCGTCGCGTAGGGCGGGCCGTCGTGCAGCACGAAGGGCGGCGCCCCGGCTTTCTCGCGCGCCTCGAGGATCCGTTCGTACTGCTTGTCGCGGGCCCAGCGGGCGAGCCACTCGGGTTCGCGCCGCGCCAGATCGGCGCGCATCGGGAAGTCGGTCTTCGGGAGGTTGAGGGTCGCTTTCCAGTCCACGGGAGCGCGCATACTACCAAAGGAAATCCGCAAGTCCCGCGGCGTAGACGCATGTTAGAACGACGCTCATGGACGAGCGCGTGCCGTGGGATCAGTACTTCATGAACATCGCGCAAGTGGTGGCGTCGCGATCGACCTGCCCGCGCAAGTTCGTCGGCGCGGTGATCGTGCGCGACCGGACGATCCTCTCGACCGGGTACAACGGATCGATCCGCGGCATGCCCCACTGCACCGACGCCGGGCACATGATGGAGAACGACCACTGCGTGGCCACCATCCACGCCGAGGCGAACGCCATCATCCAGGCCGCCAAGAACGGCGTGGTGATCGACGGCGGGACGATCTACGTGACCGCCAGCCCGTGCTGGAACTGCTTCAAGCAGATCGCCAACGCCGGGATCCGGCGGATCGTGTACGGCGAGTTTTACCGGGACGAGCGGATCTTCAGCGTCGCGGAGCGTCTGGCCATCGATCTTCTCCACGTGCCGAGTCAGGTTCCCGCGCCGCAGCGCGCCTGACGTCGTGGATGTCGAAGCGTGCCACGTAGGCCCCGTAGGCCACGTGGGCCACGTGGGCCACGTGGCCTACGTAGGATAGAAACCTACCCGGCGGGATTTTTTCGTTGACCGCATTGCGAAGATTGGACCACCTTAGAGGTCCATGCTCCGCCGTTCGGCCCTCGGAGCCGCCCTCTCGCTGCTCCTCGTAGGATTCGCGCCCCGCGTCCACGCGGAGGCGGACGACGAGCCCGAGGCCGCGCCCGCCGCCGAAGCCCCGGCCGCTGCCGCCGATGACGCGTCCGGCGCCAAGCCGGCCCACGCGCACCACCGTCGCCACAAGAGCAACCATCACGGGCGGTTCGCGGGCCACGTGGTCCCCGACGAGCGCCTGCGCACCGCCCCCCTGCCGCGCCCCTCGGGAAACCTGGCGATGGTGAGCCTCAACAACCCGAACGAGGACCCGGTCAAGGTCAACATCTACAACCCGGACGGTTCGTACAACGTCGACGCGCTCGAGCAGTTGAACCACATCCTTCGTTGCCGCCGGACCGACACCGAGACGGACATGGATCCGCAGCTGCTGACGATGCTGTCACACATCTACGACCACTTCGGCAGCAAGCCGCTGGAGATCGTCTCGGGCTATCGCAACCAGCGCAAGCAGACCAGCAACCACTTCAAGGGGCGCGCCAGCGACATCCGAATCGCCGGTGTCAGCCCGAAGAAGATCGAGGCGTTCGCCGAGACGCTGGACCGGGGCGGCATGGGCATCGGCATCTATCCCCGCAGCCAGTTCGTCCACATCGACGTCCGTTCGCCCCCCAGCTACCGCTGGACCGACTGGTCGCCGCCGGGTTCGAACGCGAACGAGAAGCGCCCGCCCCGCGGCTGGAAGCGCAAGAAGCTCGAGTCGTAGCGGGGCCCCGGCCCCCAGCGCGCGGACGCGGGACGGCGACGGTCGGCCGAAGCTGCCGTCCAGGCTGACGCCTGGGGTCAAGTCGGGACAGAAATCTGTCGAGGCTTCCGGCGCCATGGATATCCGCCCGACCTCGGGGGTTGTTAAATCTCTCTTGGCGTTGTGTCTCGTTGCCACGGGCGCTGCGGCCTGCGGTGACAACCTCAAGGCCACGCCCGACGCGAGCGGGGCGGCCGGCGCCGCCGGCAGCGGAGCGGCCGGCCAGGACGGTGGTGGCGGGGCGGGCGGCTTGGCGACCGATGGCGGTCCCGACGGCGGCGGCCTCGGCGGCGGCAGCGGTGGGGAGAGCGGACAGGGCGGGTCTGGCGGCGTGGCGGGCGTGGGTGGCAGCGCGGCCGGTGCGGGAGGCGGCGGCTCCGGTGGAAACGTGGGCGGCTCGGGCGGGAGCATGGGCGGGATCGGTGGGATGGGTGGGATCGCGGGGAACGTCGGCACGGGCGGGAGCGCGGGCGGCATGGCGGGCACGGGCGGCATGGCGGGCACGGGTGGGGCGGCGGGCGTCGGTGGCCAGGGCGGCGCCATGGGGGGCCAGGGCGGCGGGATGGCCGGCGCCGGTGGCTCGGGCGGCTGCCAGTCGGCGCTCGACTGCCCGAACGGGCAGGTCTGCGACGGCGCGACGCACACCTGCGTCGACTGCCCCAGCGACAACGCCTGCCGCTCGGGCTACGGACCGCAGCACGTCTGTGTCGGCGGCGCTTGCATCTCAGGTGACTGCCACACCTTCACGGACTGCAGCAACGGCCAGCTCTGCGTCTCCAACTTCTGCACCGACTGCACCACCGACAACGCCTGCATGTCGGTGTACGGCGCCGACCATCTCTGCGTGTCCGGCGGCTGCGTGGCGGGCGAGTGCCGGCACGCCACCGACTGCCTGAACGGCAAGATCTGCGACGCGGCTTTCGCCTGCGTCGACTGCGGCGGCGACCCCGACTGTCAGTCGGGCTACGGCGCGAACCACCTGTGCGTGAACGGGAGCTGTGTCGCGGGGAACTGCCGCCAGACCAGCGACTGCGGCGGCGGCCGCATCTGCGACACGACGACCCTCACGTGCGGGCCGTGCACCGACGACGCGAACTGCATGGCCAACTACCCGGGGGCCCAGCTCTGCCTCAACGGCAGCTGCGTGGCCGGCGACTGCCGCCAGACCGGCGACTGCACGCCCGGAAAGGTCTGCAACGTCAGCGCCCACCTCTGCGGTGACTGCACGGACGACAACAACTGCCGCGCCAACTACGGCCCCAACCAGCTGTGCGTCGGCGGCTCCTGCGTCCCCGGCCAGTGCCGCACGTCGCCGGACTGCCCCAATGGCGGCATCTGCAATGCCAGTAACTTCACCTGCGGGATCTGCGCGCTCGACACCGATTGCGCCACCGCCTACGGCAACAACCACCTCTGCATCGCGGGCGCCTGCGTGTCGGGGACCTGCCACACCACCTCCGACTGTGGCGGCGGCGAGATCTGCGACACCGGCACCCACACCTGCGGCCCGTGCGGCAGTGACAGTGCCTGCCTGGGAGCGTACGGCGCGCAGCACGTCTGCATCGGCAACGTGTGCGTGAGCGGCAACTGCCACACCACCACCGATTGCGCGAGCAACGGCGAGCTCTGCGATCAGCCGAGCCACTCCTGCAAGACGTGCGGCAACGACGCCGCCTGCCAGAACGACAGCGCCTATGGCGTCACCACCATCTGCCTCTCCGGCGCCTGCGTGTCCGGCGATTGTCACGGGCCGTCGTCGGACTGCCCGACCGGTCAGCTCTGCGGCATCGCCCAGCCGGACACCTGCGGTCCCTGCGCGAGCGACGGCCAGTGCACCGCCGACATGTCCTACGGGCCCGGCAACATCTGCTACCAGGGGATCTGCCAGGTCGGCGACTGCCACGGCACCAGCGCCGATTGCCAGGGGACGAACGCCGGCCTCATCTGCGGCGCGGTCAACGCCAACGATTGCGGCGCCTGCTCGGGCGACGCCCAGTGCCAGTCCGATCCGGTCTACGGCTCGTCGACGATCTGCGAGACGACCACCGGCCAGACCGAGACCGGCACTTGCGTCAGCGACGCCTGCAGCGCCAGCGGCCCCTGCGCCGCCAACACCGGCGACTTCTGCTGCAACGACGTCTGCACCGCCGGGAACTGCTGCGGCGACGCCGACTGCGCGGGGAACCCCCTGTTCGGGTCGACCTACCGCTGCGTGAACAACAGCTGCACCGGCTGCGCGGCCGCCACCGGCAACACCTACTTCGTCGACCCGCTGAATGGTGACGACGCCACGGCCACGGGCAGCGGCATCGCCGCCGGGGTCGCCACGCCGACCTGCAGCTTCAAGACGGTCACCCACGCCCTCGCGGTGGCCAGCTCCGCCGGGGCGACGGGCACCAAGATCGTGATCGTCGGTCAGGCAGGCCAGACGGTGGCGCTGGACGTCCACGAGACGTTGCCCATCGTCGTTCCGGCCAACGTTGCCATCTCCACCAAGACCGGCCCGATCCGCGTCAACATGCCGGCCGGCGCCGAAACCTCCTTCGGCGGCTTCCGGCTGGTGGGCGACCAGGCGACCATCGCGCCCGACGCTTCGGCGCCCATCACCATCGACGGCGCCTCGAACACCTCCGGGATCGGCATCGGCGTCTCCTTGGGCGCCAGCAAGACGGCGGCCGTCTCCTACGTCACCGTCCAGAACAGCGGCGGCAACGGGATCGCCATGGTGGGCGGCACGCTCAACATCGGTCAGGGCGTCAGCGTCACCAACGCGGGGAGCGCCGGCAAGCACCACGACGGCGTCAACGTCGCGAACGGCACGGTGAACATCGTCGTCGGCGCGGGTCAGGCGACCACCAGCTTCACCAACAACAGCGAGCACGGTATCTACGTGACGGGGACGGCCGTCCTGAACATCATCGGCGTCCCGGTGCTGCCGGCCAACGGGCAGGGGACGGTGGTCGTGTCGGGCAACGCCTTCGATGGGCTGGAGATCTTCGACACCGCGGGGGCGTCTCTTTCGTCGGTGAGCGGCCTGGTGGCCTGGGGAAACACCAAGCAGGGGGTCCAGCTGGTCGGCGGCGAGAAGGTCAGACTGCGCTCGAGCGTGTTGCTCAACAACAAGCTGAACGGCCTCCTGGTGACCTCGTCGGCGCCCAACGACCTGGCGACGATCGATCTCGGCGTGGCGGGCGATCCGGGGCTGAACCAGCTCCAGGCCGTGGCCGGCTCGAACCCCAACCTGGCCGGTCTGTGCATCAACACCGCCACCAACGAAGGGGCGCTCTCGCTCTCGGCGGAAGGGAACACCTTCGCGGGGACGGCGGCGTCCGTCGACTGCAGCTCGTCGACGAGCGCCATTGTCCGCGCCAGCTCGTGCGCGAACGGCGCCAACGTCGGGATCATCGCCGTGTCTGGCACCACCGTGACCGTCGACCTGGCGACCTGCCCTTAGCCGGCGCCGCGACGGGTCGGCGCGCCGTTAGGGGGACGCGCCGGCGGCGATCCAGCCGCGGATCAGCTTGATGGCGTCGGCCGGGAGCTTGCGGCGCGGCGGCATCGCCGGTCGGTGGCGGCGTTCGATCTTGGCGAGCAGCAGGCTCGCCCCAGGATCGCCGGGGACGACCACCGGGCCCGTGTCGCCGCCGCGCATGACGCCGGCGTAGCTGTCGAGCCAGAGGCCGGCCTGCGGCTCGCGTCCGCTGTGGCAGTCGACGCACCAGCGGGCGAGGAGCGGCGCGACATCGTGGGCGTAGCCAGGCGGCTCAGCCGGCGGGTCGGCCGCCACCGCCGCGGGCAGAGCTGCCAGGGCCGCCAGCACGGTCAGTCCAACAAGAAGCGGCGCGGCGCCGCGGCTTTCTTGCAATTCGGATCCCGCTCCTTTAGGGTCCATGACACCTTAGCGCGATGGCCTCCCGACAGTTGGATCTTCTCGCGGGCGGCGCCAAGTCCAAGACCAACGGCGCTGCCGGCGGCGGTGGGCGCGGCCGCAAACGCGGCGGCGCCGATGGAGCCGGGGGCGACGATCCGCCTCCGCCGTCCGACGCGTCGCTCGTGCTCGAAGCGCAGCGGCGCTACCTGAACTACGCGGTCAGCGTCATCACCTCGCGCGCGCTCCCCGACGTGCGCGACGGCCTCAAGCCGGTGCAGCGGCGGATTCTGTACGCCATGTACGCCAACTTGCACCTCTACCCCGACGCCAAGTTCCGCAAGTCGGCGACGATCGTGGGGGACGTGCTCGGCAAGTTCCACCCGCACGGCGACTCGGCCTGCTATGAGGCGATGGTCCGCCTCGCGCAGCCGTTCTCGATGCGCGTCCCGCTGGTCGAGGGGCACGGCAACTTCGGGTCGCTCGACGGGGACGCGCCGGCCGCGCACCGCTACACCGAGGCGCGCCTGGCGCCGCTGGCGATGGATCTCCTCGACGAGATCAAGCAGGGGACGGTCGACTTTCGCCCCAACTACGACGGCACGACCGAGGAGCCGATCGTGCTGCCGGCCAAGGTGCCGCAGCTGCTCATCAACGGCTGCACCGGGATCGCCGTCGGCATGGCCACCAACATCCCGCCCCACAACCTGGGCGAGGTCTGCGCGGCGGCCGTCGCGATGCTCGACGATCCGAAGCTCGAGACGAAGGATCTCCTCAAGTACATCAAGGGGCCCGACTTCCCGACCGGCGGCCAGATCACCAACAGCAAGAAAGAGCTGCGCGACATCTACGAGACGGGGCAGGGGGGCGTGCGGGTGCGCGGCGAATGGAAGACCGAGTCGGCCGGCAAATCCGGCGATCACATCGTCATCACCTCGATCCCGTACGCGCTCACCAAAGCGAGCGTCGTCGAGCGGATCGCCGACGTCATCATCAACAAAAAGCTGCCGTTGCTGGTCGATGTGCGCGACGAGTCGACCGACGATGTCCGCATCGTTCTGGAGACGAAGCAGGGCGCCGATCCCAACCTGGTCATGGCGTACCTCTACAAGCACACGCCGCTCGAGACCGGGTTCCACGTCAACCTGACCTGTCTCTTCCCGACGGACAACAAAGAGGTCGCCGCGCCCCTGCGGGTCAACCTGGCCGCGATGCTGGGCGAGTTTCTCACCTTCCGCGAGCAGACGGTCCGGCGGCGGTTCGAGTTCGAGCTGGCTGAGCTGCAGCGCCGCATCCACATCCTCGAAGGCTTCGCGCTCATCTTCGACATGCTCGACGAGGCGATCCGGATCATCCGCAAGTCGGATGGCAAGGCCGACGCCGCGGTCAAGCTGTCGAAGCGCTTCGAGCTGTCGGACGAGCAGACCGACGCGATCCTCGAGCTGAAGCTCTACAAGCTGGCCCGGCTGGAGATCAACCTCATCCTTGCGGAGCTGGCCGAGAAGAAGGGGCGCGCCAAGGAGATCGAGTCGATCCTCGGCGACAAGCGCAAGCTCCTGCGGGTGGTGCGGAGCGAGATCAGCGAGGTGGCGGGGCGCTTCGAGGACAAGCGCCGCACCAAGATCGGCGGCGCCGGTGGTGACGAGACCGAGTTCGTCGCCGAGGACTTCATCGTCGACGAGGAGGTGACCGTCATCCTCTCGCGCGACGGCTGGCTCAAGCGCGTGCGCGAGGTGAAGGACCTGTCGGCCACACGGCTGCGCGAAGGAGACGCCATCCTGGCGGTCATCCGTGGCTCGACCAAGGAGCCGATGGCGATCTTCTCCAACTTCGGCAGCGCCTACGTCCTGCGCATCAACGACGTGCCGGCCTCGACGGGCTACGGCGAGCCGGTGCAGAAGCTCTTCAACTTTCGCGACGGCGAGCGGGTGGTCGGCGCGCTGTCGGTCAGCGAGAAAGACGCGCCCAAGGGGACGCTGGCGGTGGCCGTCAGCAAGAACGGCTTCGGGCTGCGCTTCGGCTTCGACGCGCACCGCGAGCTGTCGACCCGCGCCGGCCGCCGCTTCGCCAAGCCGGCTGACGGCGACGAGATCGTCGGCGTCGCCTTGGCCGGCGACAAGGAGGTGGTCTGCGTGGTGACGAGCGACGCCCGCGCGCTCCTCTGCAAGGCCGGCGAGATCCCCGAGTTGGTCAATCCTGGACGCGGTGTCATCATCATCAAGGCAGGCGACGCCGGCGTGGTCGGCTTCGGCGTGGGCGGTCCGAAGGACAAGGACGTGATCGTCGCCGAGACGGACGACGGCAAGGAGCTGCCGGTCGGCCCGGGCCGATTCTCCGTCACGGCGCGTGGCGGAAAGGGACACGGCCTCAAGCGTAAAGCCAAGATCGTGCGCGTCACCGTCCCCTTGCCGGTCCCGGCGGCGCCGCTTCTGAACTGACGGAACTGAACCGAGACAACCGACGTGACGACCGGCAGCTACACCTCAGACGACATCACCGTCCTGGAAGGGCTGGAGCCCGTCCGCAAGCGCCCTGGGATGTACATCGGGGGGACCGACACCAAGGGGTATCACCACCTCTTGTGGGAGATCGTCGACAACTCGGTCGACGAGGTGATCAACGGCTACGGCACCCGCATCGACGTGACGCTGCACGCCGACGCCAAGTCGGTCACCGTGGGCGACAACGGGCGCGGCATCCCGGTCGACGTCAAGAAGCAGTACAAGAAGTCGGCGCTCGAGCTGGTGCTCACCACGCTGCACGCGGGCGGCAAATTCTCCTCCGGCCAGTATCAGTTCTCGGGCGGCCTGCACGGCGTCGGCTCGTCGGTGGTCAACGCGCTGTCGGAGTCGCTGACCGCCGAGGTCCGCCGCGACGGCGCGCTCTGGGAACAGAAGTACGAGCGGGGCAAGGCGGTCAGCAAGCTGCGCAAGGCCGGGGCGGCGCGCGGCACGGGCACCTCGATCAGCTTCCGGCCTGATCCGGAGATCTTCGGAAAGCAGGCGTTCTCTGCCGAAACGATCCGCTTTCGTCTCGATGCCAAGGCCTTCTTGCACAAGGGCCTGGCGATTGTTTTCAAGGATGAGGCCGCCAAGACGACCGAGACCTTCGAGCACCCCGGCGGCATCGCCGACTTTCTCACCAAGCTGGTCACCGACCGCGGAAAGGCGCCGACCGCGCCGCAGGT
>DASYEX010000350.1:0-15736 GCA_036498765.1 Polyangia bacterium | reverse complement strand
GTCGCCGTATCCGCGCGTCCGACGAGCGCCATCGTGCGGGCGGTGGCGGCGGCGTGAGCCTCGGCGGTCAAGCCCGCGCGAAATAGAGGCCAGCGTCCGTCGCGCCCGGTCTGGCGGCGCCCAACCGAGCCTAACGCGCGGCGAGAAGGTTGCGGCTCGGTCCACCTGAACAGCCGCTTGTTTTGCGCTCGTCGGACGCGCGGATACGGCGACGAGCGGCTTCTGCCCGGCTGCTCAAGCGCCTTAGGGGCGCAGCTCCCAGCGGCGCGACAGGGCCGCCGGGTCGCCGCGCTCGGCGGCGAAGTCATCGAGCAGGTCGTCGGCGGGCGAGCGGCCCGCCTCGGCGTAGGCGATGAGCGGATCGAGCAGCGTGCGATCGGCGGCGCCGCTCGGCAACCGACCGAGGCCGGCGGCCGAGATCCGGCAGAGTTCGAGGGCGAGCGTGCGCAGCGGGCGGCCACCGAAGCTGGCCCCGAGCCCGGCGCGCGGCACCTCGCGCCGCAACGCCTCACGCTCGGCGAAGGTGCGGTCGGCAACCAGCTCGTACGCGGCCCGGCGCGCCTCGGCGTCTTCGAGGATCCCCCGCCAGAGGGCCCCCAGCCCGCGCGCCATCGGCATCGGCCCCGCGTCGGCGCCGCGCACCTCGATGTAGCGCTTGAGGCGCACCTCGGGGAACACCGTCGACAGGTGCACCTCCCAGTCGGCCATGGTCGCCTGCTGACCTTCCCACCCTTCGGCCAGGAAACGCCGGAACGTGAGCGCGTGGGCCGGGCGGTAGGCGCCGTCGCGCACGACGAAGAACATCGGCACGTCGAGCGCCCACTCGACGTAGTCGCGGAAGCGGAACTCGGGCTTGAACACGAACGGCAGGAGGCCGCAGCGATCAGCGTCGGTCTCCAGCCAGACGGCGGCCCGGTAGCTCTTGAAGCCGCTCGCACGTCCAAAGACGACGGGGGATGCCGCGTAGAGCCCCGTGACTATCGAGGTGACGCCGTAGGCGGTGCGGATCTTGTCGACGGCTTCCGCCTCGTCCGCGTAGTCGAAGTTGGCTTGAACCGTCGCGGTCAGCTTCATCATCTCGTGCGCGAGGCGGCTCTGCCGCCCGTGGCGCGGGAAGTACTCGCGCATGACGACGTAACGGCGCTTGGGGAGCCAGGCGACGTCCTCCAGGGCGCCGAACGGCCGCACCCCGGTGCCGATGAACCGGAGCCCCAGCGGCCGGGCGACCTCGGCCACCTCCCGCACGTGGGCATCGAGCGCCGTCGCGCAGTCGACCGCCGTGGCCAGGGCGCCGCCCGACAGCTCGAACTGCCCGCCCGGCTCCATGGTGATCCGGTCGCCCGCGCGCGCAAGCGCGATGACGTGGCCATCCTCGCGGGTCGCGCTGAACCCCCGCCCCTCGAGTCGACCCAGCACCTCGGCGAGCCCGCCCGGCCCGTCGTAAGGGACCGCGCGACCATCGGGCAGCACGGCGATCTTCTCTTGCTCGATCCCGATCTTGAAGCCGGCGCGGGGCTTGGATCCCGACCGGAAGTAGCCCTCCAGATCCTCGAATGACAGGGGCGCGTCGGCCGGCAGACCGGTGGGGGGCGGGGGCTTGAGCATGAGCTAGGCGACTCCGGGACGAGAGGACGGGGAGCCGCCCAAACCAGCGAAGGTGTCAGAGGTGGCGAAAGCGGGGTGAGGCGGAGCAAGGCTAGCCAGCGCCCCCGCGGGCGTCAAATCGGATTCGGCCCTTTCCGCCGACCTTGCGAAAGGGCTTCTAGGGCCCGGTGACAACGGATAAAATTGACGTTCATGGCGCATCGCGGGCACTTATTTGCTGACCTAACCTTCAGACGCGTCGCGCGCACAGATTCGATGACCTAACTTCCAGCGGGGTTCCGGATTTTGGGAGGCATACCCTCCGGCCGTATACTGGAGCACCCCGCCCCTTCCAATTTCCATGAGTCAGCCGTCCAGCCTCCTCGTCGTCGACGCCGACGCTCGCAGCCTCGAGACTTTGACGTTCGGGTTCGAACGCGAGGGGTGCAAAGTCACCGGGACGACCGACCTGAAGCGTGCGCCGCTGCTGGTCCGGAGCGAACCCCACGACGTGGCGGTGGTGGCCCTTCGGGAGCCGGAACAGTCGGCGCTGGAGACGGTGGCGGCGGTCCGGCAAGCGGCCGGGGACCTGCCCATCGTCGTCCTGGGACCGCAGGGGATGAAGCCCGAGGCGCTGCGGGCCGGCGCCGCCGAGTTCCTGGCGCTGCCCACGTTCCTGCGCGACGTCATCGGCGTCGGGCGATTGACCGCCCTCGGCACCAAGCGCGGCAAGACCGCAGGGGCGCAGACGGGCGCCGCGGAGAACGACATCCAGACGCGCCTCTCCGAGCACTACGGGCTCTTCTATCTGCTGCGCGCGATGGCCGCCTCCGAACGCTCGGGGATCCTCACGCTCACGCGCGGCAACCGCCGCGCCGAGCTGCGCATCCACGAGGGTGCCGTCGTCTCCGCCGCGGTCGGCGCGATGCAGGGGCTTCCGGCGTTGCACCACCTGCTGCTCTGGGAGGAGGCCGCCCTCGCGCTGGCGAACCGGGCGATCCCGAAGCGCAGCCAGCTCCACCTCTCGGCGCAGGAGATCCTCGACGAGTGCGAGCGCTTCCTGCGCGACTTCGCTCACGCCGCGAAAGACCTGGGCTCCCCGCGGACACTCTACGTCGCGGTCGGCGAAGGGACGCCGGCCATGCGGGGCCTCCAGCCGAGCCAGGTGACGCCGCTCCTGCGCCTGTTCGACGGTCGCCGGGTCCTGGCCGACGTCATCGAGGAGAGCCCCTTCCGGATCTTCGACACCGTCCGGATGATCCGGCGGATGCGCGAGAGCGGCGCACTCACCATAAAGTCCGAAGAGGCGCACGAGCGCCCCGCCCCGCGCGACACCCGCACGGGCGGACAGCTCGGCGGCGACGCCAAGAACGGCGCCGCCAAGTCGATGCTGGCCGAGTGGGCGATGGTCCCGGATCAGCGTGGCGTGGTGGGCGACCGGCGGACCACCAGCCGGCGCCTGCGTCCGATCCAGCAGCCGGTCCCCGCGACGGCACCGGTCCCCGCCCCGGCGCCGGCCCCAATCCAGCTGACGGCCAAGAAGGCGACCGGGGCCACGGCCTCGGGCGAGCTGTCGGCAGCACAGGCGAACCCGACCCCGCCGGCGGCCTCGGCCAGCCTGTTGGCGGTCGCGCCGACGGTCCAGGTCCAGCTCGACGCCACCGGCATGCCGCTGGGCGAGCCGGTCGCCCCCTCCGATCCCAACGCGTTCCCCACCCAGACCACGCCGCCCCCCGTGCGCGCGCGCGGTGTCAGCGGGAGCCATGCCGCAATCGAGAGCACGCCACCGCCCGCGCGAAGCGAGCGGACACCGGCGCCGATCCGTGGACGCGGCGGCAGCGGCCGCCACGCCCCCCTCGAGGACGCCCCCGCGCCCATCCGCGGACGCGGCGGCAGCGGCCGCCACGCCCCCCTCGAGGACGCCCCCGCGCCAAAGGCCGAGCGGTCGGAGAAGACGCCCCGCCCCAGGCGGGTGAGCGGCGACAATTCACCGACCGTCGGCTCGGAGGAGTTCGACGCGCTCGAGGCCGACTTTTTCGCCCGCGAGGCCGATCTCTACAAGCGGGAGGCGATCGAGACTTTCGACGACCTCGAGCCGGTGGCCGGCATTCCGGGGCACCGCCCCAAGAAGTAGCGCCGCGCTCGGCGAGGCGCGGCGGTCAGCTCTTCCAGACGAGGTCGATGCGGCCGATGGGGCTGGCGATCCGCAGGGTCAGCGAGCCCGACTTGGCCCCCACGAAGTCCGCCCCCGGTGCAGGGACCATGAAGCGAACCGTGTAGCTCTTGGTGAACGGGCCTCGGGCGGGAAAGAACTCTCGCTCGTAGGCGTCGGGGAGCTTCTCCGTCCGCACCCGCTCCGACGGCAGCTCGTGGCCGAGGGCGTCCACCAGCGTGATCCGCCAGGGGGAGTTCACCTTCTCGAGATCGTTCCAGTCCCAGTTGGCGCTCTGGGCGATGAGGTGGAACTCGTAGGCCGTGTGGTAGGCGTCGCGCTGCGCCTGCCGCAGCTCCGTCCGCTTCGCGTCCGAGAGGCTGTAGATGGACGCGTACTTCTCCAGGTAAGCCTCGCGGAAATCCCAGCTCATGAAGGTCGTCCAGACCTCCAGCGCCTTGTCGACGTCATGCTCGGCGTAGTCGTGCCGCGTCCAGCGCTGGTACACGCCATCGTAGTCGCCGGGGAGGTAGTCGCGCGGCGCCTCCGAGAAGTCGACCCGGTACTGCCGCTGCGACGCGCAGGCCGCCCCGATCGTGGCAAGCAGCAGGAGAGCGAGGCCGCCCCGACGCCGCCCGCGGGTCATCGCAGGAAGTCTTGCCGGCGGAACAGAGTGACGAGCGGCGCTTCTTTTTCCAGCGTCTCGCGCCCGCCCTCGTCGCGGTCGACCAGCCCGAGGATGATCGCCACCTTGAGCCCGTGCTCGCGCACGCGCGCGATCGCCTTGAGCGCCGAGCCGCCGGTGGTCACGACGTCCTCGAGGATCGCCACCGGCATCCCAGGACGCAGCGACTTAGTCCCCTCGATCCAGGCGGCCGTGCCGTGCCCCTTGGCCTCCTTGCGCACGTAGAAGGCGGGGAGCGGGCGCCCGGCCACGTAGCTCAGCGTCGAGACGGCCGAGGCGAGCGGATCGGCGCCCATGGTGACGCCGCCGATGGCCTCCACCTCGGGCGCCTGGGAGGCGAGGACGCGGCCGAACAGGCTCCCGACCAGGAAGTGCCCCTCGGCGGTCAGCACCGTCTGTTTGCAGTCGATGTAGAAGTTGCTCTTGGCGCCCGAGGCGAGCGTGACCTCGCGCTGCTCGTACGACAGGCGTGTCAGGAGCGCGAGGAGGCGCTTCCGGTTCTCCTCAAAGAGATCCGCACCGATGCTCGACATCGGAACGAAGTTCTACAGCCCTTCGAGCGGGTTGTCGCTGATTTCGTGCTTCTGCACGTTCTTGATCCTCGTCGGCCTGTCGGTGTCCGACTTGGACGCCGCGTGCGAGGGCTTGGCGTGCGCCTGCGCCGCCTGCGCCTGGGCCCGCGCCAGCGCCGCGTCGGCGCGGATCTTGGCGCGCTCTTCCTCGCTCTTGGCGCTGGCCAGCCTGTCGTTCATGTCCTTCTGGATGCCGGCCAGCTTCGACTCGAGCTCGGCCTGCGTCCGCTTGGCCTCCGCGCGCGCGGACTCCAGCTCCGCCTGCGCGCGCGCCTGCTCGAGCTGGTTCTGGGACCACATCTTGTAGCCGAGCCCTCCGGCGACCGCGATCAGGACCACGGCGACGCTGATCACCGCCTTGACCGGCGAATTGCGCTTCTTGTGCTGAATCTCGAGCCGCATCCGCTCTTCGTTGATGCGCATCTCGCCCTCGACCCGGGCGCGCCGCTCGGCCTCCTGCAGCCGCATCTGGTCCTCGCGGGACCGGGCCGCATGCTCCTCCTCCGCGCGACGGACCCGTTCGGCCTCGTCGTGCTGGCGGCGCTCCTCGGCCTCGCGCGCGGCGCGGTCGGCGGATTCCTTGGCGGCCCGCTCCGCCTCTCGACGGGCGGACAGCTCATCCTGCTCCTGACGGACGCGGTCGTCCTCGATCCGACGCAGCTCCTTCAGCGAAAACAGAACCGAATTCTCACGTCGATCGGACATGGCCCTTTCCTGGTAACACGATTTGCCGCGCGCTTCAACGCGTCCACCGCGACTCGGCGGGTACGAGCTCTTACTTGAACGAAGCCAGAAGCTTGTCGATCGCGGCGTTGTCGCGCGTCGGCTTCGACCCCGACTTCTTGTCGTCACCGGACTTGGCGGCCACCGCCGGCCCTGCCCCCTTGCCCTTCGAACTGGCCTTGCCGCCGCCGCGGTGACGGTGGTGGCCCGACTCCTCGGCAAGCGCCGTCTTCTTGGCGGCCGCTGCGTCGTCGGCCTTCTGCTTGGCGGCCAGCTTGGCCGCCTCGAGCTTGGCCTTCTCGGCCGCCACCTTGGCCGCCGCCTCCGCGGCGCGCGCCTTGGCCGCCTCGACGGCGGCGTTCGCCTCGGCGATCCGCTGGGCGATGATGGCGTCGCGGCGCTGCTCGGCCGCGAGCTGCGCCTTGTGCCGCTGATAGATCCCGAGGCCCAGAATCGCCAGCGAGAGCACCAGCACGCTGCCGACGATGGCCACGGCCTTGATCGCGGGGTGCATTCGCTCCGACGGGAGATCGAACTTCGGAAGCACCACTTTCTCGCTCATCGCAATGCGCTCCTTTGGGGACTTCCTCGGACCGCGGGCCGGCGGGTTCCCGAGAGGATTGATTGTAAGTGCTGGAAAAATCGCATGCAACGAATTATGGCCGGCCGAGCTTCGGGGACGATCGGCGGTTTTGGCCCGCTTTCAGGCCGGCCGGTCTGCCCGGCACCCACATCCGGCCGGCGTCTGGGATCGGACGCGAGACGACCGCGACACACTTTGCGGCTCGATGGCGTCGCGCTATGTTCGCCGCCACCTACCCGTACTGCCTACCGGCGCCAGGAGCGCCGGCCCGATGGCCCACTACGTCGACCTCCACGCGCACTACCTTCCCGCCCTCGACGATGGCGCCACAGATCGACAGATGTCGTTGCAGATGGTCCGGGCCATCGCCGCGCTCGGCTTCTCCGACCTCTATGCCACGCCGCACCAACGTGCCGGCATGTTCATGCCGGCGCGCGAGGCGATCGACGGGGCGTTCAAGACGGTCAGCGAAGACGCCCGCGTCGCGGGGGTGACGGCGACGCTGGGGCTGGGCGCAGAGAACTTCTGGGACACCGTCCTGCACGACCGGCTGCGCCAGCGCACGGTCCCCTGCTACGGCGGAGGCGCGGCGTTCCTGTTCGAGGTCAACACCCAGATGATGCCGGCCGGGATCGAGAACGAGCTGTTTCAGCTGCGGGTCGGCGGGTTCCTGCCGGTCATGGCCCACCCCGAGCGGTACGTCCCCGTCCAGCGCGATCTGGCACTGGCCGAGCGGCTGGCGCGCCACGCAGCGCTGATGGTCGATCTCGGAGCGCTCGACGGCGCGCACGGCAAGCAGGAGATGAAGACGGCGCGCAAGCTGGTGCTCGAGGGCCTGGCGGCGGCCGCCGCCTCGGACATCCACCGCCCCGAGGATCAGACCTCGGTGGCGGCCGGCATGGCCTGGATCCGCAAGCAGCTCGGCGATCGCGCGCTCGCCACGATGCTGGACGAGAACCCGCGGCGCATGCTGGCCGGCGAGCTGCCCGAAACGCCGCTCCCCCGATGAGCCGTAAACTCGTCATCCAGGGCGTGCTGTCGCTGGTGGTGGGCGGCGTCTGTGTCGCCTACGCCGTGCACGGCATGGACCGGCAGGCGGTGCTGCGCGCGCTTCACGCGCTGGCCCCGGCCACGATCGGGCTCTACCTTCTGACGCTGACGGTGACCCACCTGTTCCGGACGCTGCGCTGGGAGTACCTCCTGCGGGCGCTCGGCACCTCGCTGCCGTTCAGGCGCCTCTTGCCGATCTCCTCCGTGGGGTTCATGGCGATCCTGGCGCTGCCGGTCCGGCTCGGTGAGTTCGTCCGCCCCTACCTCGTCGCCCGCGAGCGCAAGGTCAGCATGAGCGCCATGGTCGGCGCGGTGGCCGTCGAGCGGATCGTCGACGGCCTCCTCATCTCCGTCCTCTTCTTCGGCGCCTACCTGGCCTCGGCGGGCGATCTGTTCTCGCCGCAGTTGCGCGCCGCCGCCTGGCTGTCGTTGATCGGGTTCGTGGGCCTGACGTTGTTCCTGGTGGCGGCGCAGATCTGGACCGACCGGACGATCGCCATCGCCCTGCGGCTGACGCTCATCACCTGGCTGGCGCCGGCGCGCGCCGACAAGGCCGGCGAGAAGATCCGCGCCCTCATCTCGGGGTTCCGGGCGCTGGCCGACCGCCGGAACTTCTCCATCTTCCTGGTCCAGTCGATCGTCTACTGGGGCTCGAATGGGTTCGGCATGTGGATCCTGGCCCGCCACATGAACCTGCATATCTCGCTGGGCGCCGCCCTGGTCATCATGGCCTTCACGGGGGTCGTGCTGACCCTCCCCAACTCACCCGGCCTGGTCGGCCAGTTCCACGCGGCGATCAAGATGGGCCTCGCCGCGTACGTGCCGGTCGCCGTGGTCAACTCGGACGGCATGGCCTACGCCATCGTTCTGCACGGACTGCAGACGCTCTGGTACATCGGCGCGGGCGCGCTGTCGCTGCCGGCGGTGTCGCGCGGCGGGGCGCACGTCTCCCTCACCGAGGCCGTGCGCGAGTCGACCCACGCCGCCGAGGTCGAAGTGACCGGCGAGCCCGGCTAGCTGCGGTCAGTTCGATCGCGTCGAGCGAAGACGGGCTTTGCCCGTCGGAGCTCATCGCGGGAGGTTCGGAACCCCCTCAGGGTTCCGAAAGCTCAACGATGGGGGCGCCCTCCTCGATCGGCGCGCCCTCCTTGGCGACGATGGCCGAGACCTTGCCGGCGGCGGGTGACTCGACCGGCATCTCCATCTTCATCGACTCGAGGATGGCGACGGTGTCCCCCTCGGCGACGGCGTCGCCCACCTTCACGTTGATCTTCCAGACCGTCCCGGTGATGTGCGCGTTCACGGTGATCGCCATGGCGACCGAGGGTAGAAACCGGACGGCGCGCCGTCAAGGCGTGGGAGGCCGGCGGGGCATCGAGGCGCGCATGTGGAAGGCCAGCTCCACCTCCCGGTAGCGGTGCTCGGGACCGCGCACGCAGGCGATGCGCGCGTCGCACGACAGGCGGCACGGCTCGGCGACGAGCCGCCGGGCGTGACAGGCGGCGACCGCGAAGCCGGCGCGCCCGACCGCGCCCGCCGGGCAGGCGGCGACGCAAGGCGCGGGACACCCGGCGCAGCCGTCGCCCGGAGCCGGCCCTTCCGGTAACGGGCGATCTAGGACGATGAGCGCGCGGTAAGCCCACCAGGGGCCGAAGCGCGGGTGAATCTGGAGGCCCAGCGGTCCGGGTCCTCCCAGCCCCGCCGCGCGGCCGATCCGCTGAAACGGGATGAGCGGGCGAGCGTCGAAGGGGAAACCCACGGCATGCGGAACCGACAGCGCCTGGAGCGCAGCACTGGCCGCGGCCGCGACGACGCGCGCGGTGTAGCGATCGAGCGGATGGGGCGCGCCGTCGGCCGCCTCGGGGGCGCGCTCGAAGAGATCGAAGAACGCCGGCCCGCCCGAGCCGACGAGCAGCGCGCCTGCTCCGCCCGCCAGCAGATCAGAAAGACGCAGCGGCGCGGCCGCCGCCTCGAAGGCCTCGGACGAAAGCGGCAGAAGGACGTTGAGGCCGAGCCCGCCGAGCGGGCCCGCCAGCGCCGCGAGTGGGCCGGCAGACGCCTCGGCGGACGTGTCGATCTCCTCTACCTGAGGACGAAGGGGTACTGCGTCGTCAGGCCCTCCGAGGGCGGGAAGGTGGCCGACTTGACCGCCTTCTCGACGCAGCCGCCGGTCGGCGTGCCGGCGAACTTGCCGGAGACCGTCGCGTTGCTGACCTTGCCGCTCTTGCCGATGACGATGTTGACCATCGCCATCCCGCCCACCTTGTACTCGTTGTAGCAGGAGGCGACCTTCGGCTTGACCGAGTTCATGCCGGCGACGACGGCGCTCTTGGACAGCGGACCGGCCGCTGGCGCCGGCTTGCTGTCGTCGTCGGAGCCCTTTTTCCCGCCCTTGCGAGAGGTGGTCGCCTCGTCGAGCAGATCGTCGAGCGACCCCTTCTTGGCCTTCGGCACGATCGGCTCGGAGGAGGCGGCCGCGGCGGCCACCACGCTCTTCTTCTCGTCGCCCTTCTTGCTGCCCTCGTGCCCCTTGCCAGCGCCGTGGTGATGCTCGTGCTCGTGCTCGCGCTCGGCCTTCTCGGCCGCCTTGGCGTCCGTGGCGCTCCCCTCGCGCGGCGGCAGATCCCCCTCGGCGATCGTCGACGGCTTCTTCGCGCCCGGCTCAGCCGGCGCCGCCGGCGTGGCCGCCTTGGGCTGCTCGGGGGCCGGAATCTGCTGGACCTGTTCGACGAGGACCGGCGGCTTGGTGCCGAGCACCTTGACCGCCATGAAGATGATCCCGCCGACCAGGGCGATCATCACCAGGATGAGCGGGTAGATCCACTTGGGCGGTCCGCCGCTCGACAACGGGAGCAGCACCGGCGCGGCCGGCGAGAACGACCCGAAGGCCGGCAGGTCGTCGACCGCGGCAGAGCCCCCGCCGCCTCCACCGCCCACGGCCCCGAAGATGTTGTTGTCCTTGCCTGAGGCGCCGAGCGTGCTGGCCGCCATGGCCCGAATGTCGATGAGCCCGGAGCCCTCCGGAACAGGCGCGCCCCCACCCGCGGCCGGCGAGGGCGCCGGCTTCGCCGACGGCATCGCCAGCGACTGCAAGTTGGAGAGGGAGAAGAGGACCGAATTTTCGTGCCGCTGGCCGGTCAGGCTCTCCACCCGACCGCCGTCGTGCCCGGCCGCCGCCGCCCCGCTCGAGGGCCAGGCCGAGCCCTGGGCCGCGGGAACCGCCGCCGCCGAACCGAACAGATCGCCACCCCCCGAGCGCGCGCTGGCCGCCGGCGCCGCGAACACGTCGCTGGCCGCCCCGGCGCCGCCAAACAGCGATTGCCCCGCACCTGAAGCCCGGCGCGCGCGATCGGCGCCGTTGGTCCCGGTGGCCGCCACCGCGCCCGCGGTGAAGAGGTCCCCGCCCGCGGCGGCGCCGCCCACGTCCTCGGCGACCAGCGCCGCGAACTCAGGAACGGCGGAGAGCTTCACCCAGTCGGCGAACCCTTCCTTCCAGGTATACGTGTCCCCCTTGACCTCGCCGCGCTCAATCTTGGTGCGGACGTCGGCGTCCGACATCGGGCCGACCTGTTCGCCGTCGACGACCAGGTGCCAGCCACCGTCGGCCGCTGGCGCCGAGGAGGCCTCGGGTCCGCCCGACTCGCCGCCCCGCACCACGATGATGTGGCTGCACTTCTTGCAGCGGATCTTGAAGACCTTGCCCCGAACCTTGTCGTCGGCAATCGAGTATTTGGTCCCGCACGAGTCACAAACGATCTTCATCAACGCCTCGATTCAGGGGGAGCAGGTCGCAAGCTCTCTGGAGAGGAGATAGGAGGCACCGGAAAAGGGCACCATTATATTGAGCCCGTGCCCGCGCGCAAGCCAAGCCGCGCCGGTTTCCCAGGGAATTCCGCGGATTAACTGTGCCGCCCCGGCGCTAACTCGGCTCGGCCGTGAACGGATCCCGCGTGACGACCGTCTGCGAGCGCCCCGCCCCCCAGGAAGTGGCCCACACCGGAATCTCGCAGAGGGCGCTGACGCGCGCGACGAAGCGGGCCGCGGCGGCGGGGACGGCGGTGCCGGCGGCGCCGGAGGGGACCTCGGGCCAGCCGTCGAGCTCCTCGAACACCGGCTCGGCCGCGGCGAGGTCGTCGAGGTCCGCCGGCATCTCATCCAGCGCGCGGCCGCCCAGCCGATACCCGACACAGAGCTTGACGCGGTCGAGCCCCGCCAGGACGTCGAGCTTGGTGAGGGCCAGCGATTCGATCCCCGACAAGCGCACGGCCAGTCGGACCGCCGGGACGTCGAGCCAGCCGCAGCGGCGCGGGCGGCCGGTCACCGAGCCGAACTCGTGCCCCCGGTTGCGCAGGAGGTCGCCGGTCGCGTCCGTGAGCTCGGTCGGGAACGGGCCGTCGCCCACCCGGGTCGCGTACCCCTTGGCTACGCCCACCACGGCGTCGATCTTGGTCGGCCCGATCCCCAGCCCCGCGCAGGCGCCGCCCGCCGTGGTCGACGACGAGGTGACGAACGGGTAGGTGCCGTGATCGATGTCGAGCAGCACGCCCTGCGCCCCTTCGAAAAGGACGTTGTCGCCGCGTACGACCGCGCCGTGAACCGCGCGCGAGGCGTCGGCCACGAACGGGCGGATCTCCTCGGCGAGCGCCATGTACGTCTTGGTGATGTCGCCTGCGCTTGGCGCCGTGACACCGGCCGCCCGCAGCGCCGGCGTCAGCACGGCCAAATGGCGCTCGAGCCGCGCGTGAAAGCGTTCGGGACGGAGGAGATCGCCGACGCGCAACCCGATGCGCGCCGCCTTGCTCTCGTAGGTGGGGCCGATCCCCTTCTTGGTCGTCCCGATGCCGCCCGGGCCGTCCTCACGGAGACGATCGAGCTCCAGGTGGTGCGGTAGCGTGAGGTGCGCGCGCTCGGCGACCACCAGGTCACCGGCGCCCTTGATGCAGCCGTGACCGCGGAAGGTGCGGATCTCGTCGACCAGGACGGCAGGATCGATGACCATCCCCTCCCCCAGCACGCAGGTGACGCCGTCGCGCAGGATCCCCGAGGGGATGAGCCGGGTGACGTACTTCTTGCCCTCCACGACCAAGGTGTGGCCCGCGTTGGCCCCGCCCGCCCAGCGGACGACGAAGCGCGCCTTCTCGGTCAGGAGGTCGACGATCTTCCCCTTGCCCTCGTCGCCCCACTGAGCGCCGACGACGATTACGACTGCCATGGTTTATTGGGCCTTTCCTGAGGGTGAAACGCGAGTCTCGAGCGCGCCCGCCACCGCCTCGACGTCGACGGCGAAGCCGACCGCCGGGCTCTCCCGGCCGTAGCGCGCCAGCAAATCGTCGTAGCGGCCACCGCGGAGGACCGCGTCGGGCGCGCCGTCGACGAAGGCCTGAAAACGCACGCCGGTGTAGTAGTCGAACCCGCGCACCTCGCCGAGATCGACGTGCAGCCGGGCCTCGACCTGGCGCTTCTCGACCGCGGCGACAATGCCGGAGAGGTCGGCGATGGCGCGCTTGATGCCCGCGGTGGGCGCGTCCTTGGCGGCGGACGCCAGCAGCGCCGGCGCGCCGGAGAGCTCGGGCAGCCTGCGCGCGAAGACGATCGCCGGCTTGTCGCCCCTGGCCGAGCGCAGGACCACGTCCAGCCCGGTGCCGTCACGCTTGGCGATGCAGCGCCGCGCCTCCTCCAGCGCCGGCTGGGGGAGCGCCAGCGAGGCGAGCACCTCGCGCGCCAGGCCCAGGTGGCCGAGATCGATCGTCGGTCGCGACAAGCCGACGGCGCCGAGCGCCTCGACGCCCAGCGCGATCACCTCGGCGTCGCCGTCGGGCCCGGCCACGCCGGCCAGCTCGACCCCGGCCTGCGACAGCTCCCGCTGGCCGCGGGCCGCGCGATCGAGCCGCACCACCGTCCCCTCGTAGCAGAGGCGCACGGGGCCCTTCGCTTCGCGGAACCGCGTGGCGATGAGGCGGGCGATCTGCGGCGTGATGTCCGGGCGCAGCGCCACCACCTGCCCCGAGCTCGGCTCGACGAAGCGGACGGTCGCCGCGCGCGCGGCCGCGCCCAGCCCGAGCGCCAGCACCTCTTCGTACTCGAAGGCCGGCGTGATGACCCGCTCGAAGCCCGCGCCGTCGAACTCGGCCAGCAAGGTGTCGATCACGCGCAGGCGCGCCGCCGCCGCGCGCGGCGCGTGATCACGCATCCCCGTCGGGAGCCTGAGCGTGGGAGCGCGCGGGGCCTCGGCGGATTTGGTCCCGCGCGCGGGCACTACTTGACCGCGTTCTTGACGATGCCGTCCTTGAGGAAGCCGACGAACACCTCGGCCATCTCGATGGCGACCTTCTCCTGGGCCTCCTTGGTCGAGGCGCCCAGGTGGGGGACGGCGATCAGGTTCTCTTCGGCGAAGAGAGGTGAGGGATCCGGCGGCTCCTTGGCGAAGACGTCCAGCGCCGCGCCGCCGAGCTGCCCCGACTGGAGCGCCAGCAACACCGCGCCCTCGTCGACGATGCCGCCGCGCGCGCAGTTGATGAGGCAGGCGCCTTTCTTCATCTTGGCGATGGCCGCCGCGCCGAAGAGGCCCTTGGTCTCCGCCGTCGCCGGCACGTGCAGCGTGATGTAGTCCGAGGTCGCGATGAGCTCGTCGAGCGTCACCTGCTTGACCCCGGCGGGCAACTGCTTGGGCGGAAACGGGTCGTAACCGATGACGTTCATCTTGAGGCCCACCGCGCGCTCGGCCGCCTGGCGCCCGATGTTGCCGAGGCCGACCACGCCCAGCGTCTTGCCGGCGATCTCGGTCCCCATGTACTTCTTCTTCTCCCAGATCCCCTGCTTCATGCTGGCCGCCGCCTGTGGGATCTTGCGCGCCAGCGAGAACATCAGGCCGATGGCCAGCTCGGCCGCGGCCGCCGCGTTCCCCTGCGGCGTGTTGATGACCAGGATCCCCTTCTCGTTGGCGGCCTTGACGTCGATGTTGTCGACGCCGACGCCCGCGCGGCCGATGATCTTCAGCTTGCCCGGGTTGGCCAAGGTATCCGCCTTGATCTTGCTGGCCGAGCGGATGCCGATGCCGTGGTACTCGCCGATGGCCGCGGCCAGCTCTTCAGGCTTCATGCCGGTCCGTACGTCGACGGTGAACCCCGCGTTGCTCAGGATCTCGACCGCCTTCTTGGACATGTCGTCGGCGATGAGGACTTTGATCGGATCGGCCATGGATTGCTCCTGTCAGGCGCGTCGGGACTCGGCAAACGTCGCCTGCGCCGCGGCAACGCCCGCTCCCGGCCGGATCGAGAAGCCGAGGTCGGAGAGCGTCATCTCGAGACCCGAGATGGCGGTGATGATGTCGAACTGACTGTAAAAACCGACGTGCGCGATGCGCACGATCTTCCCCTTCAGGTGATCCTGCCCGCCCGCGATGGTGATCCCGTAGCGCGAGCGCATCTGGATGATGACGGCGGTGCCGTCGATCCCCTGGGGGACCCGAAAGGCGGTGACCGAATTGACCGGTGCGGAGGAAAAGAGGTCGAGCCCGAGCCCGCCGGAGGCGGCGCGGGTGGCCGCGGCCAGCCGCTCGTGACGCAAGAACACGCCGTCGAGCGTCTCCTCCTTCAACATGCGCAGCGACTCGCGCAGGCCCACCACCAGCGAGATGGCCGGCGTGAAGGCGGTCTCCCCCTTCTCCTGCGCCTTCCGCTCGCGCTGAAGGTCGAGATAGAAGCGGGGGAGCTTGGCGCGCTCGTTCGCCTTCCAGGCCTTCTCGGAGACGCTGATCCCCGCCAGGCCCGGGGGCAGCATGAGCCCCTTCTGGGAGCCGACCGCCACCACGTCGAGGCCCCACTTGTCGACCGGCACGTCATAGACGCCCATCGCCGTGATGGCGTCGACGCAGA
Source organism: Polyangia bacterium (assembly GCA_036498765.1). Classification (GTDB taxonomy): domain Bacteria; phylum Myxococcota_A; class Polyangia; order Fen-1088; family Fen-1088; genus JADGRB01. Next base: position 513 of record DASYEX010000350.1, on the reverse strand, counting down.
GGATGATGTCCTCGTGCGCGCGAACGACCTTGGCGATCCCTTCGACGTCGTGCTTGGTCGCGGTCGAGGTCTCGCAGGCGGTGGCGTACACGGCGCGCACGCCCGGGTTGGCGTCGATGGCGGCGGCGACCGCCTTGGGATCGACGCTCTTCCCCCATTCGACGTCGACGTAGATACAGTTGACCCCGTAGGCCTCGCAGATCCTCCCCCACCGCTCGCCGAACTTGCCGCCGCGGATGACCACCGCCTTGTCGCCGGCGCTGAGGAAGTTGCAGACCGCCGCATCCATGGCGATGGTCCCCGAGCCGCTCAGCAGGATCGGCAGCTGCTTGGTCTGCATCAGCCACTTCAGCCCCTCCTGCACCTCGCGCAGGCATTCGGTGAAGGCGGGCGCCCGGTGGTAGAGCATCGGCCTCGCCATGGCGAGGAGCACCCGCTCGGGAACGGGCGTCGGACCGGCGGTGAGCAGATACTCTTTCATGGTCGATTTCGGGTGTAGACGGCGGCCCGAGT
>DASYEX010000349.1:0-62597 GCA_036498765.1 Polyangia bacterium | reverse complement strand
ACGGCTGACGTCGGCGGCTTGCACCAGCCGGGGGACTAGCTTGGAGAAGAAGAGGTCATGAAAGAGAAAGCGCCGGCCAAGTCGACCGGCAAGACGCCCGGCGCGTCGACCGATCCGGGTGTCCTGGCGGCCGCGTCCAAGGCCGCCGAGTTGGTCACCGACGGCGCGCGCGTCGGCCTCGGCTCGGGACGCGCGGCTTCGGCGTTCATCGCGGCGCTGGCCGGGCGCGCCCGCCGGGGCCTCAACGTTTCGGGCGTCCCGACCTCGGAGGCCTCGGAGCGCCTGGCCCGCTCGCTGGGGATCCCGCTCATCGAGATCGACGAGGAGACGCTGCTCGATCTCACCGTCGACGGCGCCGACGAGGTCTCGCCGAACCTCGACCTCGTCAAAGGGAAGGGTGCCGCGTTCGTGCGGGAGCGGATCGTCGCCGCCTCCTCGCGCCGTCAGGTCATCCTGGTGACGCCCGAGAAGGTGGTCCCGGTCCTCTGCGCCCATGATCCTTTCCCGGTGGAAGTGATCCCCATGGGGGCAGGCCTCGCCACCCGCCGGCTCAAGGCTCTCGGGCTCAGGCCCGTCCTCCGTCAGGATCCCAAGGCCGGCCGGCCGTTCATCTCGGTGAACGGCAACCTGATCTTCGACTGCGGCGTCTCGCGGCCGCTGGCCGAGCCGCAGCTGGCGCGCACGCTGGAGACGGCGGTCTGCCGGATCCCGGGCGTGGTCGACACGGGGCTTTTTCTCGGCACCGCCGAGCGCGTGCTGGTCGGCCACCCCGACGGGCACGTGGAGGTCTTCAAGCGATCGGATCTGCCGTGAGCAAGCCGACCGATGCCGGCAAGGTCGTCTTCCTCTTCGACGTCGACAACACGCTGCTCGACAACGACCGCGTCGCCGTCGACCTGCGGCGCTACCTGAACAACGAGGTCGGCGCCGCGCGCGCCGAGCAGTACTTCGAGATCTTCGAGACCCTGCGCACGGAGCTCGGGTACTCCGACTACCTGGGGGCGCTCCAGCGCTATCGCCTGCTGCACCCGCGCGATCCGCACCTCCTGGCCGTCTCGTCGTTTTTGGTGAACTACCCGTTCGCCAACCGCCTGTTCCCGGGCTCGCTCGACGCCCTCGAGCACGCCGCCCGCTTCGGCCAGACCGTCATCCTCTCCGACGGCGACGTCGTGTTCCAGCCACGCAAGGTCGAGCGCGCCGGCCTCCTCGACGCGGTCGAAAAGCGCGTGCTCATCTACATCCACAAGGAGCACGAGCTCGACGACGTCGAGCGCCGCTTCCCCGCTGACCACTACGTGCTCGTGGATGACAAGATTCGGATCCTGACCGCGGTAAAGAAGGTCTGGGGCGAGCGGCTGACCACCGTCTTCCCGCGGCAAGGCCACTACGCGTTGGGGCCCGACGTGGCGACGTTTCCGCCCCCGGATATCACCCTCGGTCGGATCGGCGAGCTCTGCGACTACGATCTGCCGCAGCTCCTGGCAGCGGCCCAAAAAAAGTAACCTCGGCCGCCGGGGCTCATTCGGTGAGGCGCCCGGGGAGGCCGACGCGCGACCGGCTGATCGCGCAATCGTCGACATAGATCGTCTCGGTCTCGGGGCTCAGGTTCTCGCCGACGCTGCAGGCGTCCCACTCGACCCAGGAGGTCGGGCTGGTGGGGACTCCGGCGAGGTCGACCACCTGGCGGCCGTCGAGCCAGTAGGTCAGTCGGCCGGTGGCGTCGTTGGCCGCGCGATAGAACGCCTCCAGCTGGAACCAGGTGTCGACCGGCACCACCGGGTCGCTCACGTCCAGCGGGATGACGGTCGACGTCTGATGCGTGTAGAGCTGCAGCGTCATCTCGCCGCTCGTCAGCGTCGCCAGATCCATGTCGTAGAGCTCGCCGGACGTCGACGGATCGCTGGCGTTGGTCCGCATCCTGAACTTGAACAGCACCCAGAACGTCCCGACGGTCACGCTGTGGGGGAGGTAGTACCAGGCGCTGTAGTACCCCTCGATCGGAAGATCGCCGGCCCGCGAGAGCAGCGCGTTCTCCTGGACGTTGTCCGGTCCGGCGGTGATGGTCAGCGCGGCGGAGTAGCTCCCCTGGTGCGCCTGACCGTTGGTCACGGCCACCATGTTGGGGGGCGTCGGGAACATCTCGGCCTGACCGCCCGGCTGGCCGGTCCACTCGCTGAAGTCGCCGGTCTCGAAGCGCGCCGTCCAGTAGAGATCCGAGCCGACGTCGAGCGGCCCACACCCGGCGGCGAGTGCCGTCATGACGAGTGCCGTCGTGAGAAGGGTGGGGCCAAGAGCGGGGGCAGCACCGCGCGCGTTCATCACCAGAACCCCAGCGACGCGCCGGCCGTGGCGCCGGCCCAGAGGAGCGGTGTGTGTCCCACCGTCCCCGCGGGCAGCGCGAACACCGCCGGCGGGTCGGGGACCAGCTCGACGGCCAGCGCGGCGAATGGCGCGAGCCGATGGCCGGTCGCGTGGAGGCCGACCGCGATGTGCACACCGAGCTCGAGCGCGGTCTGCGACCTGGGACTGGCCAGATCGAGCGCGCGCACGGAGAGCAGCGCCGCCGCCAGCCCGATCTCGCCGTAGCGCTCGAAGCGCGGACCGACGATCCGCGCCCGCACCCCGGCGTCGACGGGGAGGCGCCACTGTCGCAGCCGCACCCCCCCGATCGTGTTGTCGACCGGAAGCAGCGCCAGGAGTCCCGCCTCCGGACCGACGCGACCGCGCCCGCCCGCCCAGCGCAGCTCGGCCCCGAAGTCGGCGCCCCGGTCGCCGGAACCGATTCCACCGAGCACCGTCGCGCCGAGATCGAGCCTGGCGACGGGCGGCGGCGCTTCCATCGCCGGCGCGGGCAGCGGTGCCGGCGCGGGCGGCGGAGGGGGCGCGGGCGGCGCGATCAGCTCGGCCGGATCGATCGCCAGCGCCACGAACACCGCGGCGATGCGCGCGCGGTAGGCACAGTCGCGGCTCTCGTCGCGATACTCGCGAACCTGGCCCGCGGCGATGATCCGGTACGGGACGCCCAGATCGACGATCTCCACCACCGGCGTCTTCCCGCGCGCGATCGCCCGCAGGCGGGCCTCGAGCCGCTCGCGCGGCACCAGCGTCAGAAGCTCGTCGAAGACCGCCGCGGGACGCGGGCAAGTACTGGGACCGCCGATCGCGGCGGCTGGTGCGGGCGGCGCCGGCGCCGGGCCCGGCGCCGGGGGTTCGTCGGCCGGTTGGGCCGCTCGCGCGGGGCCGCGACCCAGCGCGCCGAGCGCAGCCGCGGCGAGGATCGCGCCGCGGAAACGCCACTTGCGCACCACGCCACGATATCCGAATCGAAACGACTTGGGCGAGACGTCACCGCCGCCGCTCGGTTAAAATTCCCTCCCTGACCATGAAGGTTTTGCTGGGCAGGTGCCCTTCGGCTCGGTGCTGGCCATGAAGGTCCTGCCACAAGACCGCCCTGATCGAAACGGGCATGCCGCGCTCCGGTCACCGGGGTTCCCCCAGGACTTCCGCGCCTTTTACGACCTCTGGTTCGAGGACGTGGCGCGCTGGATCCGGGCGCTGGGCGGCGCGACAGCCGACCAGGACGACATCGTCCAGGAGGTCTTCCTGGTCGTGCGCCGCCGCATGAAGGACTTCGACGGCATCAACCCCGCCGGTTGGCTCTACCGGATCACGCGCCGGCAGGTGCGCGACTTCCGGCGCCGGGCCTGGGTCAAGCACATCTTCACGCGCCGCCGCCTGGAGGATCCCGACGCGCTGATCAGCGGCGGCGCCGGTCCCGCCGCCGACCTCGAACGCAAGGAGGAGCAGCGGATCCTGGCCACCATCCTGGGAAAGCTGCGCGAGGAGCGGCGAACGGCGTTCGTGCTGTTCGAGATCGAGGGCCTCTCGGGCGACGAGATCGCCCGCATCCAGAGCGTCCCGCTCAACACCGTCTGGACGCGCCTCTACCACGCGCGCAAGGAGTTTCTGGCCCTGGCCGCCAAGTTTCGGGACGCGCACCTGCACCCGCGCGGCGCGGGAGTCGTCGAGGGGACGCGGCGATGAGGCGCGACGAGGATCCGGCGCGGTTGATCGAAGATGGGCAGCTCGATCCCTGGATCGGCGATCTGCTGCGCTCGACGGATCGTTACACGGTGCCACCAGGGCGGAAGCAGCGCGTGCTCCTCGGCTTGCCGGCCCGCGCGCCGCGGCGGGCGCCGGTGCTGTTGCGTCCGGTCATCGTCCTCGGCGTGCTCGCGGGCTGCGGCGCGTTCGCCAGCGCGGCGATCGGACCCTGGCGCGGGTGGCTCGGCCGTGCCTATGAGCGGCTGGTCCCGCACACTGCCCCGGCCGCCGCGCGGACCACGCCGACGTTCACGTCCGCCTCGGCGCGACCCGGCCTTCGCGTGCTGGCTGCTCCGGCGCTCGCCCTTGCCGAGCCGGCCCCGCTCCCGGTCGCGGCGTCGTCTCCGCCGGTGGTGTCCCGCGCGCCCGCGGTGGCCCGCGTTCATCACGTCGCGCCGCCTCCGCCGGCGCCGTCGCCCCCGGCCGAGACGGAGAGTCAGGCAGTCCTCGAGGCGATGCGGGCGCTGCGGCTGGACAAGAATCCGGTCCGGGCGCGCGCGCTGCTCGCCAAGTACCTGGAGCGGAATCCGAACGGTGCGCTCGCCGAGGAGGCGCTGGCGCTCTCGATCGAGGCCGCCGTCGCGCACCACGATGCCGACGCCGCCGCGCTGGGCGCCAGGTATCTCCGACGCTACCCGTCGGGACCGTTCCGCGGCGTCGCGCTCGAAGCCCATCCGTAGCGTTTTCATGAAGCTTGCCGCCCCCTGCTGCCCTTGGCGTGGGCGCTCCCCCAATCGCTTCCTTTCGACTTTCTTTACGGAGGAATCATGAAGTCCGCTCCGCTGCTCCCCCTGGTGCTGGTCCTGGCCATGTCCGCCTGTGCGGCGCCCGAGTCGGGCGAGGGCGAGGGCGGCGGCGGCTCCGGCGGGGCTTCGAGCGAAGGCGGGAGCAACGGGTCGACCGGCGGGGCCACCGGCGGTGGCGGCGTAACCGGCAGCGGTGGCGCGAACGCGAGCGGCGGCCGCGGGGGCACGACGGGGACCGGCGGGAGCATCGGCACCGGCGGCACCACGGGGTCCGGCGGCGCGACCGGCAGCGGCGGCGCGACCGGCAGCGGCGGCGCGACCGGCAGCGGGGGAGTGACGGGCACGGGCGGCGCCAAGGGGGGAACGACCGGCACCACGGGGAGCGGCGGCGCGACGGGCGGTGCGACGGGTTCGGGCGGCGTGACCGGCAGCGGTGGGACGACGGGCACGGGCGGCGCCAAGGGGGGAACGACCGGGAGCGGCGGCGCGACGGGAGGCACCCCGGGCACGGGCGGCGCGAAAGGTGGAACGTCCGGCGCGACCGGGAGCGGCGGCGCGACCGGCGGCACCACCGGCAGCGGCGGGTCGACGGGGACCGGCGGCAGCACCAGCAACGCGATCTGCAAGTTCGCCAGCGGGTTGAACGTCGCCTGGGTGAACTTCGCCAACGACATCCCCAACCCGAACCTGACCACCTTCAACACCATCTTCACCAACAGCGCCGCCGTCGGCGGGCGGGTGATCCGCTGGTGGTTCCACACCAACGGGACGGTGACGCCGGGTTACGACGGCAGCGGGATGGCCAAGCCGCTCACCTCGGCGGCCCTGAGCGATCTCGTCAAGCTGGTCACCGCCGCGCATACGGCCGGCGTGGCGCTCAACATCAGCCTGTGGTCGTTCGACATGCTCCAGGGGGGCGAGAACATCACCACCCAGCTGCGCACCAACAACCAGAACCTCCTCACCGTCGACGCCAACCGGACCGCCTACGTCAACAACGTCCTCATCCCGGTGGTCAACGCGCTCAAGGGGAACCCGGGCCTCTACTCGTACGAGATCTTCAACGAGCCAGAAGGGATGACCACGCAGCACGGCTGGACCTCGGGCAACGGCGGCACCGAGGTCGACCAGAAGTACGTCCAGAAGACGGTCAACGTCTTCGCGTCGGCGATTCACACCACCGACGCGAACGCCCGGGTGACCAGCGGCGCCCAGACGTTCGGCACCTGCTCGAACGCCACCGGTGGGACCAACCTCTACTCGAACAGCGCGCTCACGGCGGCGGGTGGCCAGGCGAACGGGACGCTCGACTTCTACGAGGTCCACTACTACACGTCGAACGGGTCGAGCGTCTCCTGTTTCACGCACCCGGCGTCGAACTGGAAGCTCGACAAGAACCTGGTGATGGGCGAGTTCTGGGCCGTCACCACCGACGGCGTGAACGGTTCGGACCTCTACACCAACCTCTACAACAACGGCTACAACGGCGCCTGGGCCTGGAACTACGAGACCAACGACGACGGCAGCACGATGACCGCCTGGCCGGTCATGAAGACGCCGATGCAGAACCTCTACAACGCGCAGAAGGCGACGCTCGACGCCTGCCCCTGACCGCGTAGACTTCCCGACGTGAAGCGCACGACGCGCCTCAAGATCCTGCTGGGGCTCGGCGCCGTCGCCCTGGCCCTGGTGCTGGCGCGTGGCCGCCCGAGGCGCGACCTCGAACCGCCGGCCGACCAGCGCGCCGGCCCGAGCACCGCGCCGCCCGCCGCCGCGCCGCCTGCGGGCAGCGTCCCCCCGCCGGCGGAGCCGCCGCCCGCCGTTTCGCACCCGCCGGGGCCGGACCGGTCGCCCTCGACCACCGCCGCGCCGCCGCCTCCCGGGTCGGAGGCGGCCAAGCCGCTCAGCGAGGCCGTGCTGATGGCGCGCCTCCGCCAGGCCGCCGGCAGCGATTACCCCCTGGCGGTCGAGCTGGCGCGCGCCGGCAACCGCCGCTTCCCCGACAGCTCGGAAGCCCCCGAGCGCGCGTCGATCTTGATTCACGCGCTGGCCGCCCAGGGGATGGCTCGGGAGGCCCGCGGCGAGGCCGAATACGCCGTCAACCACTACCCCGACTCACCATGGGTCCGAGACATCGAGGGGTTTACCGGCGCTCACCGCCACCGGAACCTGGTCTTGACCGACGGCGGTCAGATCCAGGCCCAGTAGCTGCGAAATTGATAGAGTGTGGCGTGCCCGAACGCCGTACGAAGATCATCGCCACCGTCGGTCCCGCGCAGGATCCACCCGGCGCGCTCGAGCGACTGCTGGACACCGGCGTCGATCTCCTGCGCCTGAACCTCTCGCACGCGCCGCCGCGCGAGCAGGCCGAGCGGGTCCGCCGCGCGCGCGCGCACCGCCCCGACGTCGCCGTGCTGGTCGACCTGGCGGGTCCCAAGCTGCGGCTCGGCGAGTTGCCGGCCGAACAGGTGGTGACCGACGGGGAGACGCTGACGCTGGGGGCGGGCGGGGCGCCGGTGGGCGACCCCTCGCTCTACAATCGCGTGCGCCCGGGCGATCCGATCTTCATCGCCGACGGGACGATCGATCTCGAGGCGCGCGAGGTCGCGGCGGACCGGGTCGTCTGCGTCGTGCGGGTCGGTGGGACGCTCCGCTCGCGCAAAGGGATCAACCTCCCCCGCGACACCTCGTCGCTGCCGGCCCTCACCGAGAAGGACCGCGCCGATCTGGGCGAGCTGGACGTCCTGGCCCCCGACTTCGTGGCCATCTCCTACGTCCGCCACGAGCGCGATCTCGCCGAGGCGCGGCTGCTCACCAAGCTGCCGCTGGTGGCGAAGATCGAGAAGCAGCAGGCGCTCGAACGGCTGGACGCCATCATCGCCGCCGCCGACGCCGTCATGGTGGCGCGCGGAGATCTAGGCGTGGAGATCCCCATCGAGCGCGTGCCGGCCATGCAGAAGCGGATCATCCGCGCCTGCAACCGCGCGGGCCGCCCGGTCATCACGGCCACGCAGATGTTGATGTCGATGGTCGGGAGCCCGCTGCCGACGCGCGCCGAGGTGACCGACGTGGCGAACGCGGTGCTCGACGGGACCGACGCCGTGATGTTGTCGGAGGAGACGGCCGTCGGCCACGATCCGGCCGGCGCGGTGAACATGATGATCCGCCTGCTGTGCGAGACCGAGCCGCTCTTGCCGGCGCACGACGGTCCGGTCCGCACGACCATGACCAACGCGCTGGCCCACGCGGCGGCCGATCTCGCCGACGACCTCGACGCGGCCGCCATCATCGTCCCCACCCGCACCGGCATCAGCGCCGAGCGGCTGGCCGCCTTCCGCCCGCGCCGGCCGATCCTGGCCTACAGCCGCGTGCCAGAGACGACGCGCCGGCTGCACTTCGCCTGGGGCGTCCGCGCCATCGATCTCGTCGTCCCTGCCGGCCACGACGCCCTGCAAGCCACCCTGGAGGCGGCGCGGCGCGACCTGCCGCCCGGCTCGCGGGCCGTGCTGCTGGACATCGCGCCGGCCGGCGCGGTCGGCGTTCCGTCGCTGGTCAACGCCATCACGTTCTGACCGATGCCTTCCCACGCCGTCGATTTGTGACCGAGAACGGACCGCCGGCGCGCACCTACAAGCCAGCGGAGAGTGCGCCGACATGTTCAGAGGGAAGATGCCCCCGAAGATGCCCCCGAGGATCGCTAGCTGGTCGGCCGGCGCATTGGCCCTGGGGGCCGTCGCGCTCGGGTGCGAGTCGGGGGGCCAGGGCGGCGGAAACGGCCCGCTGCGCGTGAGCGTGACCGAGTCCACCGTTTTTTCGACGACGCCCAACACCCGGGTCGACCTGGTGTTCGTCATCGATAACTGGGCCAATGCGACCTTGTATCAGGAAAAGCTCGGCGATCAGATCCCAGCCTTCGTGAGGGTGCTCCAGAGCCAGCCTCACCCTCTCGACCTTCACGTCGCGATCGTCAGCCCCGACATGGGCGCGCCGAGCGACGCCACGTCGTCGATCGGCTGCTCGCCGGCCGGAGACGACGGCGCGTTCCGGAGCGCGCCCAGGGGGACCTGCACGACCTCCGGCCTCGAGAGCGGCGCGACTTATCTCAGCACCGGGAATGGCGTCTCGAACTTCAGCGGCGACTTGGCGAGCACGCTCGAGTGCATCTCGATGCTCGGCGTCGTGGGGTGCGGCTTCGATCAACCGCTGGCGGCCCTCGACCGCGCGCTCGGCGCTGACGGCTCGCCGCCGCCGGCCGCGAACGCCGGCTTTCTCCGCGACGACGCCTACCTGGCGATCGTCTTCCTGGCCGATCAGGACGACTGTTCGGCGCCTCGCAACACTCAGCTCTTCTCCCTCGAGGTCGGCGGGTCGAACCAGCAGAACATCATGAACGCGCTCGGACCGGTGGACCACTATCGTTGCAACCGTTACGGTCACCTCTGCAAGGATCCCTCGGGGGAGACAGTCATGCCGCCGGTCGTCCCGCCCTCCGGCGCCACGACGTTGGACCTGGCCGACTGCACGAGCAACGACACGCCGAGCGGCCTCTTGACGCCGGTCAGTCAGTTCATCACCGACATCCAGGCACTCAAGCCAGATCCGGACAATCAGATCTTCGTCTCCGCCATCATCGGGCCGACGACGCCCTACGGCGTCTCGTGGCTGCCGGCCGAGGGTCGGCAAAACGTTCAGCCCGGCGAGCTCTGGCCCCAGGTCGAGCACTCCTGTGGCATCGCCGGAGATGACGAGGTCAATCCCCAGGCAACCCAGCTCGTGACCGACGGCAGCATGGCCGATCCCGGCGTTCGCCTCGCCCAATTCGTCAATTCGTTTCGCAACAACAACCTCGGCTCCATCTGCGATCCGAGCTACCTCTCGACGATGCAGGCCATCGCCAGCAAGGTCGGCGCTTTGCCTAGCCCGCCGTGCCTGACCGGGGCGATCCAGCAGACCGGCAACGGGTTGCCTGATTGCGCCGTCACGGCGGCGATCGTCGCGACGAACGGCGCCCTCACGCAGGCGACGTACCAGAATTGCGCGCTCACCGGGGGCGCGGCCCCCTGCTGGAGCCTGAGCCCGGGTACCGGGACCTGTGGCGGGCAGACAGTCAACATCGTCGAGACCACGCCCAGCACCAACGGCACCATGACCTGCGCGATCTGTGCCCCGGGCGTCTCCGGTCCGGGCTGCTGACGCTCGTCTCGTCGGGCGGGTCCGCGTCGCGCGGGCGCTCTCATTCGGGTGGCGCTCGGGTAATCTCCTCCTGATGACGGACTCCTGAAGCCGCTCGCCGGCGTGCTGACCGACGCCTTCCCTCTGCGCGGCTCGCGGCGGTGCGCCTACCTCATCCTGGGGGCCTGGGCGGCGCGATGGACACTTTGAGGCCCGGCCGACTGGTGCTCCCAGCTCGGCGAACCAATATTGCAGGTAGTCCGCGCTGGCGGCGGTGGAGGGGCTTGGATGCGCTTCAGCTTCAAGAAGTCGAGCGGTGTCCTGGCGCTGTTGGCGGGAAGCTGCGTCCCGGCATCCGTGGGCGTCGGCGTGACGGCGCCGGCCGCGCCCGCCCCGGCGCCGGTGGTCGTGACCCAGGCGGGCTTCGAGATGAACGCCAACCGTCCGGGCGCCGAGTACCGCAGCTTCGACGTCGCGCCTCACCCGGAGATCTGTCGCGACGCTTGCGGAGCCGAGGCGCCCTGCGCGGCCTTTACCTACCTTGCGCCCGGGGTACGAGGCCCCTCAGCGCGTTGCTCGCTCAAACGGGCCGTCCCCGCGCTGGTCGCGGACGCGTGCTGCGTCTCGGGCCTCAGGCCGGCGGCACCCCCGCCCCCGCCAGCGCCGCTGCCGCCCCCTCCCGCCGCGTCGCCGCGCCCAGGGTACCGGCCGTTCGAGGGAGGGTTCACGCGTCCAGGGGCCGACTACCGGACCTTCGAGATGCCGGCCGCCAACCCGGAGATGTGCCGCGAGATCTGCTACCGCGAGGCGCGCTGCGCGGCCTTCACCTACGTCCACCCGCACATCGAGGGCCCCTATTCCCGCTGCCACCTCAAGAACGCCGTCCCTCCGGCCATGCCGAACGGGTGCTGCATCTCGGGCATCAAGTGAAGTAACGTCGCCGCCGTGCACGGCGCGAAGCAGGTCAAGCGGATCCGCGATCCCGGCGCGGACTACGAGATCCGCATCGTCGGCGATCGCCGCCAGCCGCTGCGCGACTTCTACCACGCGCTCCTCGAGCGGCCGTGGTGGGTCACGATCGCCGCCATCAGCGGGACCTTCCTGATCGTCAACGCGCTGTTCGCCGTCGTCTACCTCATCGTCGGCGGGGTGGCGCACGCGGCGCAGGCGTCGTTCCGCGACGCCTTCTTCTTCAGTGTGCAGACGATGGGGACGGTCGGTTACGGCGCGATGTTCCCCGAGTCGACGGGCGCCAACCTGGTGGTCACCGCCGAGGCCATCACCGGGCTGACGCTGACGGCGCTGGCGACAGGGCTGGTGTTCGCGAAGTTCTCGCGCTCGACGGCGCGCCTCATCTTCACTGAGAACGTCGTGATCTCGCCGGTGAACGGCGTTCCCACGTTGCAGCTCCGGCTCGGCAACGAGCGGGGGAACTCGATCGTCGACGCCCAGATCAAGGTGCTGCTGGTCCGGACCGAGATCACCGCCGAGGGCCGGACGTTCTACCGGATGCTCGACCTGGCGCTCACGCGACAGCGGGCGCTGTCGCTTTCGCGATCGTGGAACGTCGTGCACGTCATCGACCGGGAGAGCCCGCTTCATGGCGAGACGCCGGCCTCGCTGGCCGCCAAGGAGATCGAGCTGCAGGTGCAGGTCATCGGGCTCGACGACGCCACCATGCAGATGGTCCATGGCGGGCACCGCTACTTCGCCCGCAACTTCCTGTGGGGGCAGCGGCTCAGCGACGTGCTCTCCGAGACGCCCGATGGCCACTTGCTGCTCGATCTGCGAAAGTTCCACGACGTCGAGCCCACCGACCCGACGGCCGATTTCCCTTATCCGTAATGTTCGACGCAATCCTGTTCGACAACGACGGCGTTCTGGTCGACACCGAGGCGCTGTATTTCCGCGCCAACCGCGAGGCGCTGGCGACGGTCGGCGTCGACCTCGACGAGGCGACGTACGTCGCGTACTTCCTGCGCGAAGGGCTGGGCGCCTGGCATCTGGCCGAGGCGCGCGGCATCGACCCGGCCGGCATCGCCGAGCTGCGAGCGGCGCGCGATCGCCGCTACTTCCAGCTGGTCGAGGAGGCCGAGATTGTCATCCCGGGCGTCGCCGAGCTGTTGCCGAGGCTGGCGGCGCGCTTCCGGATGGCCATCGTGACCAGCTCCGAGCCAGGGCCGTTCGCGCGCACACACGCGCGAACCGGTCTCCTGCCGCACTTCGAGCTGGTGCTCACGCGGGTCGACTACACCAACTCCAAGCCCGATCCGGAGCCCTACCTCTGCGCCGTGGCGCGCCTGGGCCTGCCGCCCGCGCGCTGCCTGGTGATCGAGGACTCCGAGCGCGGCCTGCGTGCGGCCAAGGCGGCAGGCCTCTCTTGTTGGGTCGTCCCCTCGGGGCTGACCGCCACCGGCAACTTCGCCGCCGCCGACGCCGTCCTCCCCGATCTGGGCGCGGCCGCCGCCCGCCTCCTGGCGGCCGCCCGCTAGCTGTTCGGTCTGTCGCTGGTCAGCCCGCCGGTGAACGCCGCGCCGTAGTGGGTGCAGTTGCACAATCGTAACCGGAGGGTCGCAAACGCGGCACGCGTCGCTGGGTATCGTGCGGCCCTCATGACCACCAATGCCGCCGCCGTCGAGCAGCCCGCTCCTTCGTCTCACGCTGTTCACGCCAAGATGGCCGCCCGTCCCGGCCGGATCGGCATGGCGGTGTTCGCCGTCGCGCTGGTGGTCGGGCTCGGCTACGCGGGCTCGCAGCTCCTCACCGACCTCGCGGACGTGCATCCGACGTCGGCGCTCCCGTTCATCTTGCTTGGGATCGCGCTGCTCGTCGCGCTGGGGTTCGAGTTCGTCAACGGTTTCCACGACACCGCGAACGCCGTGGCCACCGTCATCTATACCCACTCGCTCAGCCCCCAGATCGCCGTCGTGTGGTCGGGGATGTGGAACTTCATCGGCGTCCTCGTCTCGACGGGAGCCGTCGCCTTCGGGATCATTTCGCTGCTCCCGGTCGAGCTGATCCTGCAGGTGGGGGGCGGCGCCGGGTTCGCGATGGTGTTCGCCCTCCTGACCGCGGCGATCATCTGGAACCTCGGCACCTGGTATTTCGGGCTCCCGTCGTCGAGCTCGCACACGCTCATCGGTTCTGTCATCGGCGTCGGTCTCGCCAACCAGTTCATGCAGGCCGGCTCCGCCACCAGCGGCGTCGACTGGCACCAGGCCTCCAACATCGGCAAGTCGCTGCTGGTGTCGCCGCTGGTCGGGTTTGCCGTCGCCGGGTTGGTGCTCATCACCATGCGCAGGGTGGTCAAGAGCAAGCACCTCTACCAGGCGCCGGTCGGCGAAGCACCGCCGCCGTTCTGGATCCGCTGCCTGCTGCTCCTCACCTGCACGGGCGTCAGTTTCGCGCACGGCTCGAACGATGGTCAGAAGGGGATGGGCCTCATCATGCTGATCTTGGTCGGCACCGTGCCGACAGCCTACGCGCTCAACCACGCCGTCTCGGCCAAGGACTCGCAGGACTTCATCGCCGTGTCCGCCCTGGCCGACACGACGTTGGGCCATTACGCCGACGCGAACGTCACCGTGGCCGGCGACGGGCGCAACGAGGTGACCGCCTACGTCCGCAGCCGCGCGCTGCAGCCGGCGACCGTCCCGGGCCTGCGCAAGATGATCGGCGGCGTGGGCCACGACATGTCCATCTACAAGGAGCTGCGCAACGTCCCCGCCGGTCAGACGCGTAACTTCCGCAATGACCTGTACCTCATCGGCGAGGCGCTGCGGCTGATGGACAAGACCAAGCTGCCCGCCATCGCGCCGGCCGACGCCGACGTCGTGAAGAACTACCGCAAGCACATCGACAAGGCGACCAAGTTCATCCCCAGCTGGGTCAAGGTGGCGGTGGCCATCGCGCTGGGCCTGGGCACCATGATCGGCTGGAAGCGGATCGTCGTGACCGTTGGCGAGAAGATCGGCAAGGACCACCTCACCTACGCCCAGGGCGCGGCCGCCGAGCTGACCGCCATGGCCACCATCGGCGCCGCCGACGCCTTCGGCCTGCCGGTCAGCACGACCCACGTCCTGTCGTCGGGCGTCGCCGGCACCATGGCCGCGAACAAGACGGGCCTGCAGTGGGGGACGGTCCGCAACCTGCTCATGGCCTGGGTGCTGACCCTGCCGGTCTCGATCCTCCTCTCCGGCTCGCTGTTCTGGCTGTTCTGCCGGGTGAGCGGAAACTAGCGACAGATCGCGGTATCCTGGGCGGCAGCCGTGGCTGTCGCCGCACCGGAGCGGCCGGCGGGGGTCCCTGAACGAGGCGTCTGGAACCCCGAAGCCGGCACCTGGGAGGTCTCCCAGCGGACCGCGCAAGGAGCGCGCGAGGGCGAGTGTCTGCTCTACCGGCGCGACGGCAGCCTGCTGTCGCGCTTCCGGTTCGCCGCCGGCGTCCAAGAGGGGCCGTTCACGATCTTTCATCCGGACGGGAAGGTGGCGCGCGAGGGGACGTTCGTCGCCGGCAGGGTCGAGGGGATGGTCTCGGCGTACGTGGGGACCGGCGCAGGCGCAGAGCCGCTGCGCGCGTGTTGCGTCCCCGACGCGGCGCTGCGGCTCGACCTGCGCTACGAGGGTGGGGCGATGGTGCAAGAGATCTTCTACGACGCCGTCGGACAGCCGATCCTCTCCGACGGGCGCCCCTGCCCGCCGCGCCCGCCGGGCGTCCCCGACGACGCGGACTACGACGAGGCCGGCGCGCGCTGGAAGCGCTGGCGGCCCGAGTCGGAGCGGTGGTGGAGCGCCGCCGGCGTGCTCGAGAAGGAGAGCGAGCTCGACGGGTCCCGGCGGGTGACGCGTACCTTCGACGCCGGTGGGCAGCTCGTGGAATCGTCCGCGGTCTCGCTGGACGGCAAGCGCCAAGGCGCGCTCCTGCGCAGGTTCGCCGCAGACGCGCCCAGCCCCTACGCCGACGGCGATATCCGCGAAGAGCGCGGCGCGTTCGATCGTGGACAGGTGGTCGGCACCTGGACCTTCGCCGGGGCCGACGGCGAGGAGCGCCGCACGGTGGCGCGCGGGGTGGCCTTCGAGGCCGGCGGCGAGCAGACCTCGCCGGTCTTTGCCTCGGGCGCCGGCACGACGGCGGGCGGCTGGCGGGCGCTGGCGGCCGGCCTGCGCGCCGAGGGGCGGGTTCGCGAGGCGCTGTGCGCGGCGGCCCGCGCCGCCGTCCAGGATGGCGATCGCGGCGCGCTCGCAAGGACGCTGGCCGCGGAGGTCGTCGCGCTCGCGCCGGCGCTGGCGCTCGAGCGAGGAGAGGCGCTGGTGCAGTCGGTCGAGGCCGACGTGTCGACCGTCCTCGACGCGCTGGTCACGGGCGCCGACCCGGCGTGGGCCTTCCGGGCGCTCGCGGTGGTGCTGCCGGGGGCGCATCCGGCGGCGCCGGACTTCGTGGCGGCGTCGTTGTTGCTGGCGCCGGAGCGACGGCTGACCTACCTCACGCGCGCCCTCATCCGCTTCCAGCACGGCGACGAGGCCGGCGCGCGCGCCGACGTGGAAGTGGTCGCCGTCGAGGCGCCCGAGGCCGCGGCCTCCCTCACCGGCCACATCGATCTCGGGCTACGCCCCTTCACTTTTTGGCCGGCGCGCGAGCGGCTGGCGCCGGATCCCGAGCTGGCCGACGTGGGCGCGGGGTTGGTGCGGGAGCTCTCCGAGGTGCGAGCCGCGCTCGCGGTCTACGCGACCCGCCTCGGCCGCCTGCGGGCCGCGGTTCTGGCCCTCGTCGGTGCCGACGCCGCGCCCGCTTGGTTGCCGCCCGACCTGTCGGCGCTGCTTCTCGACGGTCCGGTCGAGCTGCGACAGGCGCGGGTCGCCGTCGAGGCCGGCGGCCCGGACGAGGGGCCGAGCGAGGTGGAGATCGACGAGCGGCTCGAGAGCGCGGGCCTCGGCGCGCCGGCGCTGCTCGCCGAGGCGCAGGCGGACTGGGGAGCGCTCTCCTGGATCTGTTGGTCGGTCGGTCTCGATCGGGTGGCGCTGCCCGAATCGATCGCCGAGCCGGCGCTCTTTGCCGTGGCGATGAAGACGATCGTGACGCGCTGTTGGCGGGCCCAGGACAAGGTGACCACGGGCGGCCTGCTCGCGCGGAGCCATCGCGTCCCCGGCTTCGGCTGGCAGGGGGTCGACATCGACGCGCTTCCGCCGCAGCTGGCGCAGTCCGTCGCCGAGGAGTACATCCGCGTTCGGTCGGCGTTCCTCTGGCTCGCCAGCCCCGACGTCGTGTCGCCCTTCCAGGTCGACCTGCGCGACAGTTAGTCGGTCGGGCCCCCCCCTGCTACAGGACCGCGAGAGCGCTCACGCCGGTTCGGGCCCGAATCGCTGGGCCACCTCGGCGAGGAGCTTCCGGAGGCCGGCGCCGTCGAGCGGTTTGACCAGATGGCGATCGAACCCCGCGGCCTTCGAGCGGCGGAGATCGTCATCCTGGCCATAGCCGGTGACCGCCACCATCGCCGCCCGGTCGTGTCCGGCCGCGCGCAACTTGGCAGCCACGGCGTAGCCGTCCATTCCCGGCAGTCCGAGATCGAGCAGCACCAACTGTGGTCGCAGGGCGTTCGCCGCTGCCAGCGCGCCAGGGCCGTCGTGGGCCAGCGACACGCGGTGACCGGCCAGCGCCAGGACCTGCTCCAGCGTACGCGCGGCGTCGACGTTGTCGTCGACCACCAGGACGCGCAGCGGCGCGGCAGTCGCACCGCCGCTGGGGAGGGGCGGTGGTGGTGCCGTCTGCGCGGCGGGGGAGAGGGGCAGCCGAACGACGAATTCGCTGCCACGTCCCGGACCCTCGCTGAAAGCCTCCACCGATCCGCCGTGCATCTTCACCAGGGTCCGCACCATCGTGAGGCCGATGCCCAGGCCGCCCTGCGCGCGGTCGAACGACTGGGTCTGCTGCACGAAGAGATCGAAGGCGCGCGCGAGCAGGTCGGCACCCATGCCGGTCCCGTCGTCGCGCACGGAGACGACGGCCTGCCCGCGCTCGACCCGAGCGCCGAGCCTGATGTGGCCGCCCGCATCGGTGTACTTGGCGGCATTGTTGATGAGGTTGGCGAACACCTGGACGATCCGCGTGCTGTCCGCCTCGACGGGCAACGGCTCGCGCCCGAGGGCGAGCTCCAGGGTATGGCCCTTGTCGGCGATCATGGGCCGACTCACCTCGACCGCCTGCAACAGCAGGGTCCCGAGCTCGACCTGCTCGCGCCGCAACCGGATCTTTCCTCGGCTGACGCGAGCGACGTCGAGCAGGTCGTCGAGCAACCGCTTCATGTGCAGAACCTGGCGGGTGATGATGGCCTGGTAGGTGGCGTGCGGCTCGCGCGCGGCGGGTCCCGTCTGCTCGATGATCTCGACGGCGCTCAAGATGGGCGCCAGCGGATTGCGCAGCTCGTGCGACAGCATCGCCAGGAATTCATCCTTGCGCCGGTCCGCCTCGCGCAGCTCCTGTTCCGCCCGCTTGACATCCGTGACGTCCTGGCAGGTGCCGATGACCCGCACCGGGTTGCCAGCCGCGTTCTTCTCCAGATCGACCCAGGAGTGGAGCATGCGTACCGTCCCGTTCGGTCGAACGATCCGGTACTCGTTCTCGTAAGGCTCCGCCGTCTTCGTGAAACGGTCGATCGTCAGGCGGACGTGAGCGCGGTCGTCCGGATGAATGTGGCTCAGGAAGGTCGTACCGTCGATCTCCAGCGCACCGGGCTCATAGCCGAAGATCCGGAAGGTCTCCGCCGACCACTTCACTCCGCCGGGGCGCATCTGGCCGGAGTCGTCCAGCTCCACCTCCCAGCTCCCGACGTGGGCGGTCGACTGCGAACGCTCGAGCATTTGCTCGCTCTTGCGGAGCGCACGTTCGGCAGCCTTGTGAGCGGTGACGTCGTTCACCAGGATGACGACGCCGCGAACCGATCCGGCCACGTCGCGGTGCGGGACGAACGAGACGTGGCCCTCGAAGAGCGATCCGTCTCGGACGCGCACCTGATTCTCGAACGTGACCGACTCGCCCGCCAGCGCGCCGGTGAGGTGGGGGCGTATCGATTCCCAGCCCGCGACCCCGAGCAGCTCGCGGATGTGTTTTCCCCGGACCTGTTCCGTCGTGTAGCCGAACGCGCGCGTGTAGCTCTCGTTGCACCAGACGTACCGCGCGTCACCGTCGACGTAAGAGAGCAGGGCAGGAACACCGTCGGCGATGAGGCGCAGCTCCTCCGCGTTCTCCCTGTCCGTCGTCACCGGGGCGAACTCTCGCGCTTCAATAGCTGGAAGACAAGTCGCGCGCGGCAGCCGCGAGCCGCGCCCGGTGACGTCCCTCGCTCCCACTCGCCGCGCCCTACGGCGCGGGCGCTGTTGCCGCCGCCGGGGCTTCGGGGGCGATCGCCGCCTCGGCGGCCCCCAGCCGTTGCCGCCAGCGAGGGGCATCGGCGTTGCGCGGATCCCGCCGCAGGAGCTCGCGGTAGGCCTGTGCGGCCTCGACCCATCGTCCCTGGGCGTAGAGGCGGTCGGCGCGCGCGACGGGCGACTCGACCGCCGGCTTCGCTTCCGCCGTGGTGTCCGCCCGCCTCGACTCCCTGTCCTCTTCGCGAGCCGCCGCCGGCGCTACGGGCGCTGGAGGAGGCGAAGCAGGCGCGGGCGTAGAGGTCGCCGCTGGGGGCGCGCCCGCGAGCTCCTCCTCGGGGAGCGGGGCCTTTTTCGCTTTCGCAGCGGCGTGGGCCGCCGGCGCTGCCGCACCCGAGCCGCCCTGCAGACGTCCACTGCCGGCGCGCCCCGGCGTCGGGCCCGCGTTGGTCACGACGTCGTCGTCCAACCTCAGCTTCCCGGCGGCGCCCGCGGGCGCCGGAGCACTCGGAGCGGCGGCGCGGGCCGGCGGCGGCGGCGCGAATCCGCGTTTGCTCGGCTTGGGAGCGGGCCCGGCTTCATCGCTCTCGTCAAGAAAGTCTTCGAAGGCGGCCTCCGCCTTCTTCGGTGTCGGTACGACGGCGCCCTTCGCGAAGCCGAGACCACCGAGCGCGTCGCCCGGGGCGGCGCGCTTGCGCTCGCGGGGAGGGGCCGCGGTCGATCGGGCGAGCGGCTTGTCGGTCGCTGGCTGCTTTGCGACCTCGACGTCATTCTTGCCGACCGCGCGCTCCTCGGTCGGCCGCTCGTCCTTCGCGCTCTTCCGCGCCTCCGGCGGGGGCGCCGCCGCCGGGACCACGGGAGCCTCTGCCGCCGCGGGACGAAGGGCCTGGCGTCCGAGCTCGACCGTCTTCTGGGGCTCGAGAAACACCTTGCTCGCCAGCACGACGACCGCCACCGCCCCAACCGTGGCGAAGGTCGGCAGCGTCCAGCGCAGGCGCAGCCGCTGCCAGACCGAGGAACGCTGCGGGGCAGGACGCGCGGCGATCGGCTGAGGTTCCCTGGCGGCGACGGCCGCCGCCGCCGCGCGCAGGATCGCCTGGTGCGCGCGCGCGGGCGGCGCGTCGTCATCGAGCGTCCGGCGCGCAGCAGCCCGGGTGGCCTGCAGCGCCGCCAGCTCCGCCTGGCAGCGCGCACAACCCCCGAGGTGCGCCTCGAGCGTGGCGCGCTCGTCCGCCGGGACCTCGCCGTAGAGGAGCTCCACCATCCGGGCGGAGACGTCTTCGCAGCCCATCGCCATCTTTCTTATCCTGACCCCGCGGACTCGGCTGCGCCTGGTCGGGCGTCGCCGAGGTCGGCCAGCGCGGTCCGCAGCTTCTCCAGCGCGTAGCGCATCCGGCTCTTCACCGTCGGCTCCGACGCGCCCACCACGGACGCGATCTGGGCGAACGGCAGCTCCATCACTTCTCGCATCAGGAACACCTCCCGCTGGTCGTCAGGGAGCTCGGCAATGGCGCGATCGATCCGCCGCGCCGCCTCTCGGCCCGCCACCACCGCGTCCGTCTGCGGGCCTGGCGCCGCGATCCGCTCATGGAGGGTGGTCGTGGTCTCGGGTTCCCCGTCGGTCGGGCCGTCGATGGAATCGGCCCCCCGAACCGCGCTCCGTCGCGCGCGGTCGATGCAGAGGTTCCGCGCGATCGTGTAGAGCCAGGTCGAGAGCTTGGCGTGGCCCTTCCAACCCGCGTTCGTCGCCGTATTTGCTTCCTGGGCGTCCCGCACGACGCGGAGAAACACCTCTTGCAGCAGATCCTCCGCCGCTTCGGCGTCGCGCACGAAGCGGCGGAGGAAGCTCCAGATCGGTTTCTCGTAGCGGGCGAGGAGTCGTTCGAACGCGCGCACGTCGCCACCTCGATAGGCTGCCAGCAGCTGTTCGTCCGAGGGTTCGCCGTCCACCGAGACGGCATCCTCGCTGTCTCTACCGCCAGCTGCAAGCGCGCCGCCATCCCGGAGGAGGCGCCGCGTAACGACCGCCGCTGGCGGGAAATGGGTCGGCCGTGTTGCGCAGGTCGGCGTCGTCGTAGCAGGTCTCCGGCGTGTCGATCGGGATCCCCATCGCCAGGAGGCCATCGTGGTCGTTGTAGTGCGCGCCCAGGAAGGCAGCCGGGCGAGCGGCGTTGGCGCGCACGAACTCGACCTCGTGGATCGGCGAGCTCACCGACTCGCCGTACTCCGTGCCGAGCCCGGGGCGCGCGCGTTTGGCGGGCGTCGCCTGCGCTTCGGCGGCGGCGGACGCCGGCGGCGCGCCGGCGCTGCGGCCCAGCCCGCCAGTCCCCTGGTCCCCCGCGGAGGCGTGCGGCGCCGGCTGGGGAGCGGCCGATTTTTCGCGCGGGCCGCCGCCCAGCGAGTCGTAGCTACGATCCGAGTAGGGGACATCATCCCAACGGCGCGGGTACGGATAGTAGACGGGCGGCGGCGGCGGCAGGTAGCGCTCGGGGAAGACCGCCACGCCGATGACGCCGACCTCGCGCCCGTTGCCGGTGCGCGCCGCGTACGAATCGGGGACCGACGAGAAGCGGAAGGCGGCTGCCTCGCTGCGCGAGATGCGCCAGCCGTCGATGTCGACCGACCCCCAGGCGGGGATCAGGTAGCCGCGCTTGCCGCGGAAGTCGGCCGGCCGTCCGTCGATGGCGTCGCGGCCGTCGACCGAGACGACCGCCTCGACCCGGCGGCCGGTGTGATTGGAGACGCGCAGCGTGTAGCGCGCGCCCAGCTGCCCGAGCACGTAGCTCCCGCCCGCGTAGTCGAAGGTCGGCGCCGGCACGCCGTCGACGAGGACCGTCATCTCGTAGCCGGCCACCCGATCGCGCAGCGGCTGCCCGCCGGGGAGCGGTGACGCCGCGCATGAGTCGGCGGCCAGCAAGAGGGTGCCGATTCCGAGCAGCGTGGTGAACATTGTGCGCCTGGTCATTGTGAGCCTCCTGGAAAGTACCGACGCACGGCTGGGCCAAAAGATCTGACCGCTAACCTTCGCCGCCGGGAGCGGGTCATCCCGTCGGAAGCAGAAAAGGAGACAGCCCATGCAGACCGACACCACGACCCAGGAAACCCACCTCGCCACCAGCCGCCCGCGGCGGCGGGGCTGGCTATTGCTCATCCCCGCGCTCACCGTCCTCGGGATCGCGGGCGGAACCTACACGTCGGCGCGCGCGCAGACGGTCGAGGCGGCGGACGCCGGGCCGGCGGGCGGCTTCGGCGCGCGGCGGCTCGAGCGGCTGCTCGACAAGGTCGGCGCCACCGCCAGCCAGCGCGGCCAGATCGAGGCGATCTGGGCGGGCCTGCGCCCGCAGCTGAAGTCATTCCATCAGCAGGAGCGATCGCTCCATCAACAGATGCGCGCCGCTCTCAGCGCCGCCGCGATCGACCCGTCCGCCGTCGAGTCGCTGCGCCAGCAAGCGATGGGCGTGGCCAACCAGATGTCGTCGACGTTCACGCAGGGGCTCGTGCAGACAGCACAGGTCCTCACGCCCGATCAGCGCAAGGCGGCCGCCGCGGCCATCGACCAGGCCCGGGCCGGCTTCCACCATCACCACGGCCCCGGCATGATGGGGCAGTAGCGCAACGGCTCTGTTCCAAATACGAAGAAAACCGGCCCCGACGTCATCTGACGCCGGGGCCGTTGTCGATCTGTTCAGGCGCCCAGGAGGGCGTGCCGCTACAGCGACTTCACGTACTCGACCACGTCGCTCTTCTCCTGGTCGCTCAGCCCCAGCGACATGAGCGTGTCGTAGTGGTTGACGACGTCCAGCAGCGTGGCGAAGCGGCCATCGTGATAGAAACCGCCCTTGGTGTGGGTGAAGAGGCCGTGCAGCGGCGACGTGCGATAGCGGTCGTCGGGGGCGCGTGAGGCCTGGAAGTCGTCGACGCCCACCTCCGCCGCGGTGTGCATGTTCCAGCCCGGCTCGGTGGTGAGCGGTTCGACGTGGCAGCTGGTGCACTTGGCCTTGCCGCCGAAGAGCTTGTCGCCGCGCTCGGCTGCGTCGGGGTCGAAGCTCCCGGCCGCCGGCGTCGGCGCCAGCAGCGACATCTGGTAGAGGTGCAGCCCCGGCAGCTTTGGCGTCACGCGGTCATGATCCTCGTCGACGGCGATGTGGCCGAAGCGGTTCTTGGCCGCGATCGGGAAGCGGGTGGCGTCGTCGAGGCGTGGATCGAAGAAGGTCCCCACGCCGTGCATCTCGAGAACCGCCACGAAGGCGTTCCAATACGGGACCGAACCCCAGCCCGTCCAGGTGTGCAGATTGATGCCGGCCAGACCGAAGGCCGGCGGGATGAGCACTCCCGCCGTCTTGCCGTCGGGGCGGAAGCCCTTGCCGTCCATGAACAGCTCGGCGTCGAACTTCCCGGGGCCCCAGGCGTTCACCACCTTCCTCACGGTGTCCTGGTCGACACCCAGCAGGTTGGCAGGGACCGACAGATCGGGCGCTGCGGCGATGATGGCCCCAACGTTTAGATCGCGGTTCGGCCAGCCGTCGAGGCGGTGGCCGATGCCGGGCGCGAACGAGTCGTCGACCGTCGAGTGGCAGAGCGCGCACTGGATCCCCATCGACTT
This sequence comes from Polyangia bacterium, assembly GCA_036498765.1. Classification (GTDB taxonomy): domain Bacteria; phylum Myxococcota_A; class Polyangia; order Fen-1088; family Fen-1088; genus JADGRB01. Next base: position 39,615 of record DASYEX010000349.1, on the reverse strand, counting down.
CATCCCGCCGCCGCTGGCGGACGGCGAGGCGGTCGTCCCGTCGAAGATGCCGGTCAAGCCCACCACGGCGTTCACCTTGAGCAGGGCCAGCGTGGTGGCCGGATTGTTCAGATCGACGGTGCCGTTCTTGAGGCCGTCGATCACCGACGCCGGCAGCGCATCGACGTCGACCTTGAGCCCGAGCTGCAGCGCCGTGGCGGGGCTGATGCCGGGGCCGACGCCGCCGTTGGCGGCACCTTCGATCGCCTGATGCAATTTGAGGGTGTCGCCCCAGAAGGCCTCGTCGCCGAAGGTGTCGAAGCGGAACGTCTGTTCCCCCTGGGCGATGAGGGCTACCGAGCTGGCGGGCGCCGTGCTGGGGGCGCCCGCGTCCTTGGCGCCGTTCGAGTTGTTTCCGTTATTGCCGTTGTTCATCGACTTCTGTTGCAGCTGGGCATTGCCGCTGGTCGTGGTCGTGGGGCTACAGCCCCCGCCCACCGCCCATGCGGTTCCGACCCCCAGCGCGGCGACCCCCATCACGATGGAGGACCTGCGAACGCTCTTCCCGACCTTCATGACTGACCTCCCGCCTCACGGCCCCAAGGGATTTTCCCTGGAAGGCGCTGCAGAAATGGCGCCAGGGTGACCGGTGCCACGAACCGCCCTTGCGTGCGTCGGGGCGCCACCAACTGGTAACGGGTGAGCGAAGCGCGGCATCCCCGCGACTCGGGGTCAGCTCGCGATCGTGACCGCGGCGCGCGGTCCGGTGTCAGCGCGCCGTCGCGCTCGCGATGCCCTGTTCGAGCGCCGACAAAAGGTCGCTGTTGCCGTCTTGACGGTAGCCGGCGAGCTTGCGTTCGAAGTCGGGGAGCCGCTCGACGAAGGCGCCGAGGCGCTCGCTGCTGATCTCGTCGGCGGCCAGGCCGTAGCCCTCGGTTTCCAGGTAGCGCGCGTTCAGGACCTGCTCGAGCTGCTTCTTCACGGGGATGGCCAGCATCGGGCGCCGGAGATAGACCGCCTCGCCCATCAGGGTGAACCCGGCGCTGGCGATCACTCCGCGGGCCGTTCGCAGGTCGTCGATGAAGCCCGCCTCGCTGAACGGGCGGTAGGTGAGGCTCCCTTCGCGCAGGTCCTGCTCGAGGTCGCGGCGCAAACCGTAGATGCGGCACTCGAGCCCCGAGCGCGCCAGGATCTCCGGCAGCGCGGCGTTCGAGGTGGAGGTCTGGTAGACGAGCAGGTGCCCGCCGGGCTCGGGCCGCGCCGCCAGGATCTCGGGGCGCAGGATGGGCGGGTGCAAGGTGGTGTCCGGCTTGCGTGTGGGCGGATAGAAGAACGTCGTGATGTAGTAGTGCGCGGCGCCGGCGACCTTGGCTTTGACGATCGCCTTGGTGAGCTGAAGGTCGGTGCCCAACCCCTCGAGGATCTCGGGCGCGTGGGTGCAGCGGTCGATGATCTGCATGTTGTCGACCGACAGGATCGGCAGCCGGTGGTTGACGCCGAAGAGATAGCTCCAGCTCTCGAAATCGGAGATGACCACGTCGGGCTGGAACGTTTCCGCGAGCTCGAAGTAGGCCCGGACGTTCTCCGGCCAGCCCTTGGCGGCGCCCTTGACGTTCGCCAGCAGCGTCTTGAAGTTCTGAACCTCGTTGTCCTCGTAGACGATGCTGTAGCCCCAGATCTTCTTGACCCCGAGGTGCTCGGAGGCGCGCTGTTTGAGGTAGTCGTACGCCCGCCCCGAAACGACCACCTGGACGTCGTGGCGCTTGCAGAGCTCATCGAGCACGACGCGCGAGCGCATCGCGTGTCCCATGCCTTCGCCGACCACCCCGTAGAGGACCCGCATCCCGGGCAGTCTATCTCCGGGGCCACCGGCGCGTCATGCTATCGGCGATGACTCCGACCCCCACCGCCGCCGCCCTGGTTCTGCGCGTGCTGTTTCTGTTTGGCTATGCGCTCCTGTTCGCGCTCGTCGAGATCGAGATCGAAGGCCCGTACGGATGGGCCGAGCGGCTGCCGACCTGGTTCCGGGTCACCACGCCGGTCGCGCGCCTCTACGGCCTCTTCATGCGCGGCAAGCCGCTGACCGGCTACCACGCCGTCATGTTCGTGCTCCCGCTCTGGAGCTTCCACCTCGGCTTTTTCGGCGGCGTCCCCTGGAGCTGGCCGGCGGAGGCCTCCACGCTGGCCGCGTACATGGTCTGGGTGGTGACCTGGGACCTCCTCTGGTTCGTGCTCAACCCGCGCTTCGGCTGGGCGCGCTTCCGGAAGGGCGAGGTCTGGTGGCACGGCCGTACTTGGATAGGCCGCTTCCCCATCGACTACTGGAGCGCGCTGGTCGTGTCGTGCGGGCTGGCGGCCACCGCGCGGCTTGGCGCGGCGGGCGGCGGCGTTCTGGCGCGGCACCTGGCCCTGCTCACCGGGTTTGCTGGCCTGACCTTCGCGAGTGGCCTGGCCGCGCCCGCCTATATGCGCTGCTACCAGCACATGCGCCGGCCGGGGAGCGACGAGCGCTGGTTGTGCCTGCCATCGGACACACCCTCAGGAGACTAGCGCTTACACCTCGGCGGTTGCGTGCTGGTGCTCGTAGGCGCGGTCGCGGCGGAGGCGATCGAGGTAGAGGTAGATGACCGGCGTCGAGAAGAGGTTCATGAGCTGCGAGACGCAGAGGCCGCCGACGATGGTGATGCCGAGCGGCTGGCGCAGCTCGGAGCCGGCGCCGAAGCCGATGGCCAGCGGCACCGCGCCGAACAGGGCGGCCAGCGTGGTCATGAGGATGGGGCGGAAGCGGAGCAGGCAGGCGCGCCGGATCGCCTCGGCGGGCTCCAGCCCCTCGCGGCGCTCGGCCTCCAGCGCGAAGTCGATCATCATGATGGCGTTCTTCTTGACGATCCCCAGCAGGAGGACCACGCCGATGAGGGCGATGATGCTGAAGTCGGTGCGGAACACGAACAAGGCCACCAGCGCCCCCAGGGCGGCCGACGGCAGCGTCGACAGGATGGTGATGGGGTGGATGAGGCTCTCGTACAGCATGCCGAGCACGACGTAGACCACGAACAGCGCGGCCGCGATGAGCCACGGCTCGCTGGAGAGGGAGGCGCCGAACGCCTGGGCCGTCCCCTGGAAGCTGGCGTGGACACCCGACGGCAGGCCGATCTGGCGCGTGGCCGCGTCGACCACCTTGACGGCGTCGCCGAGCGCGGCGCCCGGCGCCAGGTTGAAAGAGAGCGTGGTGGCGGGGAATTGTCCTTGATGCGTCACCGCCAGCGGGGTCGGCGTGGCGCGGACCTTGGCGATGCTCGGCAGCGGGACCAGCGCGCCGTTGGCGCCGCGGACGTAGACGTGGACCAGTTGGTCGGGACTGGCCTGTTGTTGGGGCGACGCCTCCAGCACGACGCGGTAGTAGTTGAGCGGCGTGAACGAGGTCGCCACCTGGCGCTGCCCGAAGGCGTCGTACAGCGTGTTGTCGACCGCGTCCATGCCGATGCCCACCCGACTGGCGCTGTCGCGATCGACGTCGACCGTCAGCATGAGACCCGCGGTCTGCTGATCGGTCGCCACGTCGCGGAGCTGCGGCAGGCTCTTGAGCTTGGCCAGCACCTTGGGCCCCCACTCTTGCAGCTCGGCGAGATCGGCGTCCTCCAGCGCGTACTGGTACTGCGTCCGCGAGGAGCGGCCCCCCATCCGCACGTCCTGCACCGCCTGCAGGAACAGGGTGATCCCCGGGACCTTGCCCAGCTTGGGACGCAGGCGGCCGATGATCTGATCGGCGGTGCTCTTGCGCTTGTCGTAGTCCTTGAGGCTGATGAACACGGTCCCCGTGTTGCCGCCGCCGCTCGAGCCGCCCACGAAGGCGATGACGTGCTCGACGTCGGGATCCTGCTGGACGATCTGGTTCACCTTCTCCTGCGCGTGGCGCATCGCCTGCGATGAGATGTCCTGGGAGGCCTCGGAGAAACCGGCCAGCATCCCGGTGTCCTGCTGCGGGAACAGCCCCTTGGGGACGCGAATGGCGAGCAGGACGGTCACGCCGAGGGTGCCGATCGTCAGCAGCAGCATGACGAATGAATGGCGGAGGACCCAGCGCAGGCCCCGGTCGTAGCCGCGCACCAGCGCGGCGAAGGCGCGCTCGGAGTGGCGCGCGAACCAGCCGAGCTGTCCCTCCTTCACCGGGCGCAGGAGCCGGCCGGCCATGGTGGGGGTCACGGTGAGCGAGACGAGGCCCGACAGCGCGACCGCGATGCTGAGCGTGACGGCGAACTCCCGGAACAGGCGCCCGATGATCCCGCCCATCAGCAAAATGGGGATGAAGACGGCGATGAGCGAGACCGTGATGGAGACGATCGTGAAGCCGATCTGGCGCGCCCCCTCGAACGCCGCCTGCAGCGGTGTCTTGCCGTCTTCAATGAGGCGGGCGATGTTTTCGGTGACGACGATGGCGTCGTCGACGACGAACCCGGTCGAGATGGTGAGCGCCATCAGCGACAAGTTGTCGATGCTGTAGCCGAGCAGGTACATGACACCGAAGGTCCCCACCAGCGAGAGCGGGACCGCGATGCTGGGGATGGCGGTGGCGCGCGCGCTGCGCAGGAAGATGAAGACGACCGCCGTCACCAAGAGGACGCTCAGGATCAGCGTCCGCTCGACGTCGTGGACCGAGGCGCGGATGGTGGTGGTGCGGTCGACCGCCACGCTGACGTCGATGCCCGGCGGGATCGACTGCCGCAGGTAGGGGAGGGCCTTCTTGACCCCTTCGATGGTGGAGAGGATGTTGGCGCCGGGCTGGCGGCGGATGATCATGAGGACGCAGCGCTGGCCGTCGATCCAGCCGGCCAGGCGGTTGTTCTCGACGTCGTCGAATACATTGGCGACGTCGCCCAGGCGGACTGTGGCGCCGTTCTGGTACGAGACGACGAGGTTGCGATACGCGGCGGCGCCCAGCAGTTGGTCGGTGGCGGCGATGTTGTAGGTGACGTTCTTGCCGGTCAGCGTCCCCTTGGGCTGGTTGGCGGTCGAGGCGGCCAGGGCGGTCCGGACATCTTCCAGCGACAGCCCGCGCCCCGCCAATGCCTCCTGATCGATCTGCACGCGCACGGCCGGCTGCTGCCCGCCGCCCACGTACACCTGGCCGACGCCGTCGATCTGCGACATCTTCTGGGCCAGGATGCTGTTGGCGGCGTCGAACACCTGGGCCAGCGGCAGCGTCTTCGAGGTGAGCGAGAGGATCAGGATGGGCGAATCGGCGGGGTTGACCTTGCGGTAGTTGGGGAGGCTCGGCAGGTTGGGGGGAAGCTCGGCCAGCGAGGCGTTGATGGCGGCCTGGACGTCACGCGCGGCGCCGGTGATGTCGCGGTCGATGTCGAACTGCAGCGTGATCGACGTCGCGCCGAGCGTGTTGACCGAGGTCATCTCGGTCAGCCCCGCGATGCGGCCGAAGCGGCGCTCGAGCGGTGTCGCCACCGAAGAGGCCATCGTGTCGGGGCTGGCGCCGGGAAGCGCGCCCGAGACCTGGATGGTCGGGAAGTCGACGCGCGGGAGCGGCGCGACCGGAAGGCCGCGGTAGGCGACGAGCCCCGCCAGGATCACCGCCGCCGCCAGCAGCGAGGTGGCGATCGGCCGGCGGACGAACGGCGCCGAGATGTTCATGGCGTCTCGGGCGCGGGCGCGGGGAGGTTGGGGCTGTCGGCCCCCTCGGGGGCGCGCTTGGGACGGCGGCGGAAGCGCGCTGCCAGCCGCTCCATGTAGAGGTAGATGACCGGCGTCGTGTAGAGCGTCAGCACCTGCGAGACGAGCAGGCCGCCCACGATGGTGATGCCGAGCGGGCGGCGCAGCTCGGCGCCGATCCCGGTGCCCAGCGCCAGCGGCACGCCGCCGAGGAGTGCGGCCATGGTGGTCATCATGATCGGCCGGAAGCGCAGCAGGCAGGCCTGGTGGATGGCGTCGCGCGGCGACTTGCCCTGCTCGCGCTCGGCCTCGAGCGCGAAGTCGATCATCATGATGGCGTTCTTCTTGACGATGCCGATGAGCAGCACGATCCCGATGAGCGCGATGATCGAGAACTCGGAGCGGCAGAGCAGCAGCGCCAGGAACGCTCCGACGCCGGCCGAAGGGAGCGTCGAGAGGATCGTGATGGGGTGGATGTAGCTCTCGTAGAGCACGCCCAGCACGATGTAGACGGTGACGATGGCTGCCAGGATCAGGAGCGGCTCCGTCGACAGCGAGTCGCCGAAGGCGGCGGCCGCGCCCTGGAAGTCGGCGTGCAGGCCGACCGGCGCGCCCATGTCGGCCACCGTGTCCTTGATGGATCGCACCGCGTCTCCCAGCGCGGCCCCCGGCGCCAGATTGAAAGAGAGCGTCACGGCGGGAAACTGCCCTTCGTGGGCGATGGAGACGGCTGTCTGCGTCTGCTCGAAGTGCGCGAACGCGCTGAGCGGCACCGCCTGGCCCGTCGTCGACCGCATGTAGATCTGCCCGAGACCCGCCGGGCTCGACTGATACTCGGGCGTCACCTCCAGGATCACGCGATAGAGGTTGAGCTGCGTGAAGATGGTCGAGACGGGACGCTGCCCGAAGGCGTCGTACAGCGTGTCGTCGATCGCCTGCGCCGTAATCCCCATCCGCGACGCACTGTCGCGGTCGATCACCAGCGTCATCTGCAGCGCGCCGTCCTGCTGGTCACTGGCCACGTCGGCCAGTTCGGGGAGCTGCTTCATGCGCTCGAGGATCTGGGGCGCCCAGGTCGCGAGCTCCTTGGGGTCGGCGTCCTCGATCGTGTACTGGTACTGCGTGCGGCTCACCTGGCTCGAGAGCTGGAGATCTTGCACCGCTTGCAGGTAGACGGTCAGACCGATGACCTGTGAGAGCTTGGCGTTCAGCCGATCGATGATCTCCTGGGCGCCGGCCTTGCGCTCCCCGCGGCTCTTGAGCGTGATGGAGAGACGGCCAGTCGACAGCGTCGGGTTGGTGCCGTCGGCGCCGATGAACGAGGCCACGTTCTCGACGTCGGGGTCGACGCGGACGATGTCGACGGCGGCCTGCTGGCGCTGCATCATGGCCGGGAACGAGACGTCGATGGGCGCCTCGGTGATCCCCTGCAGCATGCCGGTGTCCTGCTGCGGGAAGAGCCCCTTGGGGATGACGACGGCCAGGAAGAAGGTGAGCGCCACGGTGGCGATCGTCGCCGTCAGCGTGATGGCCTGGTGGTCGAGGACCCAGCGCAGGCCCTTGTCGTAGATCCCCACCATCCAGTCGAACGCCGCTTCCGACGCGCGCGCGATCCGCCCTTCGTCCTCCTTGCGAACGGGACGAAGGATGTGGCCGCACATCATGGCGGTGAGGGTCAGCGAGATGATCGCCGAGGCGACGATGGCCGTGCTCAGCGTGACCGCGAACTCGCGGAACAGTCGTCCGATGATCCCGCCCATGAACAGCAGTGGGATGAGCACCGCCACCAGCGAGACGGTCAGCGAGATGATGGTGAACCCGATCTGTTTGGACCCCTTGAGCGCCGCGGTGAAAGGGGGATCGCCCTCCTCGATGTGCCGCGCGATGTTCTCGATCATCACGATGGCGTCGTCGACGACGAAACCGGTCGAGATGGTGAGGGCCATCAGCGTCAGGTTGTTCAGGCTGTAGCCGAGCAAGAGCATGATGCCGAACGTCGCGATCAGCGACAGCGGCACGGCCACGCCGGGGATGATCGTGGCGCGCAGCGTGCGCAAGAAGAGATAGATGACCGCCACGACCAGGATCATGGTCAGGATGAGCGTGAACTCGACGTCGCGCACCGAGGCGCGGACCGTCTCGGTGCGGTCGGAGAGGACGTCGACCTTGATCCCCTGCGGCAACGAGGCCTCGAGGCGGGGGAGGAGCGTCTTGACCCGCTCGGCCACCTCGATGAGGTTGGCGCCCGGCTGCCGCTGGACGTTGAGGATGACGGCCGGGTGCTCGTTGGCCCAGCCCGCCAGCTGCGCGTTCTCGACGCCGTCGAGCACCGTGGCGATGTCCGAGAGCCGAACCGCCGCGCCGTTCTGGTAGGCGATCACCAGTGGCTTGTAGCCCTCGGCCGACGCCAGCTGGTCATTGGCCGACACCAGGTAGTTCTGGCGGGGGCCGTCCAGGTTCCCTTTCGGCTGGTTGACGTTGGCCAGCGCCAGGACGCCCCGGACGTCCTCGAGACCGAGGCCGCGCCCGGCCAGGGCCACCGGATCGACCTGTACGCGCACCGCCGGGCGCTGTCCGCCGTTGAGCGTGACCAGGCCGACGCCGGAGACCTGCGACAGCTTCTGGGCCAGGATCGAGTCGGCGTAGTCGTCGACGACCGAGAGGGGCGAGGTCTCGGAACGGACCGCCAGCGAGATGACCGGTACGTCGGCCGGGTTGCTCTTGCTGTAGGTGGGCGGCGTCGGCAGCGTGCGCGGCAACAGGTTCGACGCGGCGTTGATCGCCGCTTGCACGTCCTGCTCGGCCGAGTCGATGTCGCGGTCGAGGGTGAACTGCAGCGTGATCTGCGAGCTGGCCGCGCTGGAGACCGAGGTCAGATGCGCGAGCGACGGGATCTGCCCGAGCTGCCGCTCGAGCGGCGTCGTCACCGCCGAGACCATCGTGTCGCCGCTGGCCCCGGGGAGGATCGTGGAGACCACGATGGTCGGGTAGTCGACCTGCGGCAGCGCCGAGACCGGCAGCTGGTTGTAGGCGGCTATCCCAGCCACCGCCACGCCGATCATCAGCAGCGACGTCCCGACCGGGCGCCGGATGCAGAGCTCGGAGATGTTCACTGAGGCTCCTTGCGGCCTCCGCGCTTGCCGTGGCCGCCGGCCGGGGGCGGCGCCCCGCCGGCGGCACCCGGGCCCGCGCCGCCGGCGCCACGTTGACCACCGCCGGTCTCCCCGCCGGTCTCGCGCAGCGACAGCTTGGCCCCAGGACGCAGCTGGCTCTGCCCCTCACGCACGACCTTCTCCCCGGCGGCGACCCCTTGGGTGAGCAGCGCGTCCTCGCCCTCGATCCGCTCGACGGTGACGTTGCGCAGCTCGGCCTTCTCCCCGCTCGCGACATAGACGAAGGAGCCTTGCGGCCCGCGCTGCACGGCCACCGCCGGGATCACCAGCGCGTTGCGGCGCACCATCAGACGCAGCCGCGCCTTGACGAACTGGTTCGGCCACAGCGCGCGATCGGGGTTCGGAAAGATCGCCTTGAGACGCATCGTCGCCGTCCCCTGGTTGATCTGGTTGTCGATGAGCTCCAGCGTCCCGGTCGCCAGCAGCTGGGCGCCGTCGCGGCTGCGGGCCTCGACCACCAGCGCGCCCGCGGCCTGCTGCTTGGCCACGTTCGGCAGGTCGTCCTGCGGCAGCGTGAACAGCACCGCGATGGGATCCATTTGCGTCACCACCACGATGCCGCCCGCGTCGGCGGCATGGACGAGGTTGCCGGGATCGACCAGGCGCACGCCGGTGATGCCGTCGATGGGCGACTTGATGCGCGCATAGTCGAGCTGCAGCTTGGCGTTGTCGATCGTCGCGTGGTCGTTCTGGACCGTTCCGGTCAGTTGAGCGACCAGGGCGCGCTGGTCGTCGATCTGCTGCTGGGGCAAGAGGTGCTGTCCGCCGACCGCCTCGTAGCGGTCGAGGTCGCGCTTGGCGCCGTCCAGCTGGGCCTGGTCGCGGGTCAGCGCCGCTTTACCCTGCTCCAGCAGGATCTGGAACGGGCGCGGGTCGATCTGCGCCAGCATCTCGTTGTGCTTGACCGCCTGGCCCTCGCGGAAGACGACCTTGTCGAGGCGCCCGTCGACCTGCGCACGCACGTTGACCGTCTTGTAGGCGGTCACGGTGCCGAGCCCTTCGAGATAAATCGGGACGTCCCGGGTGACCGCCTCGGAGACGAGCACCGGGATCGGGCGATCGGCGCCGCCCCCCCGGGCGCCCGGCGCGGCCCCGCCGGCGCTCTTCCCGCAGCCGGCCGCCGCCAAGATGGATACGAGCGCCAGGGCCCGCCAGGATCGTCTCCAGGTCGTCGCGATCGTCGCTGTCATTCTGCCCCCAAGGCGGCCAGCAGCTGCGCGCGCGCCGCCGCCAGGTTGAACTTCGCTTGCACCACCTGCGCCTCGGCGCTCGTGTAGGCGACCTGCGCGTCGCCCAGCTCGACGGCGCTGCCCAGGCCGTGCTCGTAGCGCTTCTCGGCCAGCGTGAGCTGGCTGCGCGCGTTCACCAGCGCCTCGTCGGCGGCGCCGATGGTGGCCTTGGCGGCCTGCACGCCGAGGCGCCCCTGCTCGACGTCGACCTGAACCTGGAGGCGTATCGCTTGCTCCTGGCCGCGGATGTTCTCCAGCGTGCCGTTGGCTTCGCGGACCTGACCGCGCGTGAGGCCTCCCTGCAGGAGGTTCCAGGTCAGGCCCAGCCCGATGTACCAGTTGGGCGTCAGCGAGTCGACCTCGGTGCCGGTGTCCGAGAGGTTCCCGATCGCGCTCAGACTAGGCCCGTAACTGCCTTTGAGCGAGCTGACCGTGAGCTCCTGGGCCCGCCGCTGGTTGGCGAGGTTGGCGATCTCTGGGCGGTTCTTCTCGGCGCGCTCGACCAGCGGCGCGGACTCGCCGTCCTCGCCGCCGATGGGCGGCACCTCGTCATCAGAGAGCGCGTAGCGCTCGCTGACCGACACGCCCATCGCCTGCGAGAGCTGCGCCTCCGCCACCGCGTAGTTGTTTCGCGCCGTCACCAGCTGAACCTTGGCATTGGCCAGCGCGGTCTGCACGGTCGCAAGGTTGATGTCCGGCTGGATCCCGGTGCGAACGAACGCCTGGGTCTGCTCGACGTGCTTCTCCTGATTGTGCACGGTCTCGTCGGCGACCGACACCAGATCCCGGTTCGCACGTGCGACGAAGTAGGCGCGCCGCACGTTCAACAGGCTCTGGAGCGTTGCGGTCCGCGTATTTTCGTTCGCGGCATCGCGGCTGGCGCCGGCCGACGCCCACTTGTTGCTGGTCTGGCCGAAGTCGTAGATCAGCTGGCTCGCCCCGAGGTTGAGCTGGAAGTAGTTGTACTTCGGGTTCCAGCCGATCGGCGCCGCCGCGGCCGTGACCATGGTCCCCGAGCCGCCCCCCATCCCGGAAGTCATCAGGCTTTGAGGCAGGGTCCCCGGTCGGCTGGCGAAGTTGCCGGTCGTCCGCTCGTACGTCCCACCCAGGGTCACCTGCGGTAAGTAACCCGCACGCGCCTCCTCGACCCGCCCCTGCGCCGCCTCCAGCAGGCCCTGCGCCTCGTGCACGGTCGGTTGGTTTTTCAGCGCCGTCTGCTCCGCCTGGTGGAGGGTCAGGGCCGTCGCCGCGGAAGCCCCGCCGTCGTCGGCCGCCGAAGCCACCGCGAAGATCCCGATCATCACGAGCGGGATCGTCAGCAGGGCGAACGGTCGGGGTGGCATGGGCGGCGAGACTAGCTTCAAGTTCGTCGGAACGGTACTCGGCTCCGGCTGCGCCTCCTCCGCAACTTCTGGGCCAGCGGCCGGCACCCGAAAGAGGGCGGTGGCGCGGTCTGGCCAGGCAGATCGGCCGGTTGTAACCTGTATCGATTCTGAACACCTGTCGGACCTCGAGGCATCTTCCGGGCGGGTCGGACGCGGCACCGGCGATACAACCGGGCGGTATCGCGCTTGCTTGACGAGGACCGCGTGCAACCCCGCGGATGGAGCCCCGAATGATCGGGCGTGGAATCAGGCCTCGCTTGGCGGCGGTGGCGGTGCTGGGCCTGGTCACGGCGGCGCTTTCGGGTGACGCCCTCTACCGCGCCATCTCGGTCACCCGCGCCCAGCGCCTCGAGCGCGGGCGCGAGGCGGTGCGCGACGAGATCGAACGGCTGGCGAGGCTGGGCCCCGACGCGATCGCTTCGACGGTCTCGACGGTCGTCGGCTTGCGCGCCGGCGTGGCGCGCGGGGCGACCGCGCCGGCGGCGATAGCCGCGGCCGTGCCCGTGAGCTGGCGTGAGGCCATGCGGGCCACCGCCGCGCGGGCCGCCGGCAGCGCCGCGCCCGCCGAGGCCGAGTTCGACGTCGACGGAGGGCAGCTGGTGGCCCACGTGGCGCCCGGCCCTCGGGGCGAGTTGCTCTGGGCGGCGGATTTCGTTCGGCCGTCGCCCACCCTGCAGAGCTGGCGGCTCATGGTGGTCGCGCTGGCGTTCTCGGCGCTCCTGCTGGTGGCGGCCGCATCGTACTCGCTCGTGTCGGTGAAGCGCGCCGCCGCCGGCCTTCAGGGCGCGCTCACGGCGCTGGGCGACGATCTCTCGGCGGCCGTCCCCCGCTCGGAGATCCGTGAGCTCGACGACATCGCCGTCGGGATCGGCGCGTTGGCGCGCCGGCTCGACGAGGCGCGCCGGATTCAGGATCGGATGGGGCGCGACCTCGCCCGCCAGGAGCGGCTGGCGGCGCTGGGGCGCGTGGTGGCGGGCGTCGCGCACGAGGTGCGCAACCCGCTCGCCTCGATCAAGCTGCGGCTCGATCTGGCCGCCGGCGGCGGCGTGGCGCTGCCGCCCGAGGCCCGGGCGGCCATCGATCACGCCTCGTCAGAGATCACGCGGCTCGACCGGCTGGTGGCCGATCTGCTGATCGTCTCGGGCCGCGCGCTCGGGGAGCGCACCGCGCTCGACCTGGGGACCCTGATGTGGGCGCGCGCCGAGGCGCTCGCCCCCTGGGCAGCGCTGCGCCGGGTGACGATCGCGGCGTCCGGGGCCGGGGAGGTGGTCGGCGACGGCGACGCGCTCGCGCGGGCGCTCGACAACGTGCTGCGAAACGCCGTCGAGGCTTCACCGGACGGCGCCGCCGTCGAGGCGCGGGTCGAAGCCGACGAGGACGGCGTGCGGGTGCGGATCGTGGACCACGGCGCGGGCGTCCCGGCGGGCCGCGCGGGCGAGATCTTCGAGCCGTTCTTCACCACCAAACCCGATGGGACCGGGCTGGGGCTGGCCATCTCACGCGCGATCGCCCGCGCCCACGGCGGCGATCTGACCTACGCGCGGGCGGGCGACCTCACCTGCCTCGAGCTGACGCTGCCCCGCGGGCAGACCGCCGCGCAGCCGCACCACGCCGAGGGGGCGCGCGCGTGACCGGCGCCGTGCTCATCGTCGAGGACGAGGCCGGCCTGCGGCACGGGCTGGAAGACGTGGTCAAGGCGATGGGGTGCGAGGCCATCGGCGCGGCCGGGCTGGGGGAGGCGCGCGCGGTCGTGTCGGCGCGGTCGGTCGACTGCGTGCTGCTCGACATCCGCCTGCGCGACGGCGACGGGCTCGACTACCTGGGCGAGCTGCGGGCCACGGCGCGCGGCGTGCCGGTGATCGTCGCCACCGCCTACGGCGACAGCGAGCGGACCATCCGCGCCATGCGCGACGGCGCCTTCGATTATCTCACCAAGCCGTTCGATCTCGAGGCGCTGCGGGCGGCCATCCTGCGCGCGCTCAATCAGCGGGTGCTGGCGCGCGAGGCGGGGCCCGCGCCCGACGTCCTGGAGGCGCGGCAGGATCTGGTGGGGACCAGCGCGGCGATGCTGGCGATCTGGAAGCTGATCGGTCGCGCGGCCGCCTCGACGGCTCCCGTGCTCATCACCGGCGAGACCGGCACCGGCAAGGAGCTGGTCGCGCGCGCCATCCACGCCTACTCGGCGCGCGCGCGCGGGCCTTTCGTCGCCGTCAACCAGGCGGCGCTGCCACCGACGTTGATCGAGAGCGAGCTGTTCGGCCACGAGCGCGGCGCGTTCACCGGCGCCACGGCCCGGCGCAGCGGCCGATTCGAGGCGGCGACGGGCGGCACGCTGTTCCTCGACGAGATCGGCGATCTCGATCAGGCGTTGCAGGCCAAGCTCCTGCGCGTCGTGCAGGAGGGGACCTACGAGCGGGTGGGTGGGAACGACTCCCTCATCAGCGACGCGCGCCTCATCGCCGCCACCAACCGGCCGGTCCGCCCGGGCGCGGTGGGCGTGGCCCTGCGCGAGGAGCTGTATTACCGGCTGGCGGTCATCGAGATCGAGCTGCCGCCGCTGCGCGCCCGGCGCAGCGACATTCCGCTCCTGGTGGCGCACGCGCTGCGCGGCAAGCCGGCGCGCGCGGTCTCCGAGGCGGCGATGCAGCGCCTGTCAGAGAGCCCGTGGCCGGGCAACGTGCGCGAGCTCTTCCACGTGCTCGAGCGGGCTGCCGTGCTCTGCGCCAGCGAGGTCATCGACGTCGGTAATCTTCCCGAGCCCCTGCGCCCGCCTGGGCCTCCGACGGTGGCCGACGGCGACGATCTCTCGCTGCACGCTGCGGTCGCGCGCGTCGAGAAGGACCTCATCCTGCGGGCGCTCGAGCGGGCGAAGGGAAATCGTTCGGCGGCGGCGCGCCTGCTCGGCATCGCCCGCCCGCAGCTCTACGCCAAGCTGGAGGAGCACGGCCTCGGCGCCCCCCGCGGCGACGGTCAGGAGTAGCTCCTAAGCATTGCAACGATTCGATGACCGCGTTTCGCAGGGAGGATACGGAACGGTATCGCCCGTCCGCGCCGATACGGTCGTCGTCGCCTGGCACGCGTTCTGCTGAATTCCCCTCTCGCCGTTCCTGGAAGCGGCTTGGGGAGGGCACGGCATGAAACGCTGGGCGGGGATCGTAGTTCTGATGGGTTCGGCGTACGGCATCGGCGGATGCACTGCTCCTGACGCGAGCGACGGCATGGTGGCGCGCGGGCGAATTTCGCTCCCGCCGCGGCCGGTGCCGCCCGCGTTGGTCCGGCCGCTCACGATCGCGTCGGTGGACACCGCGCCGGCGACCGGTGCCTCGCCGGTGGCGGGGGCGTCGGTCGACGCGCGCGTCCTGATCATCACCGCCGCGGGAAACAACGCCGCGTTCACTGCGATCGAGAACACGCTCCAGTACCTGGGGACGCCGTTCGACGTGCTCAACGCCTCGACCGGCCCCGCGCTGACCGCCGCCGCGCTCTCCTCCGGGGCTCACGGGAAATACAACGCGATCTTCCTGGACATCGGCGATCTGAGCGGCGCGTTCAGCGAGGACGAATGGCAGAGCCTCACCACGTATGAGGTCCAGTTCGGCGTCCGGCGGGTCGCGCTCTATACGTCGCCGACCGCGTCGTACGGATTCGTCGACACCGATACCGGCGTTGACCCGAGCAAGACGCCAATCTCGGCGACCTGCACGGCCGCGGGCGCCGCGCTCTTCGTGGGGACGAACTGCGCCAATCCGGTCCTCATCAATCAGGGCTATGCGTACCCGACTGCAGCTACCGACAGCGCGACCACGCCGCTGCTCGTCGATGCCGGAGGGAACGTCTACGCCGCCACGCGCAGCTACCCCGACGGGCGCGAGGCGCTGGCTCTCACCTTCGGTCAGGCATCGTCTTACGTCTCCTATCTGGAGATCGCATACGGCCTCGTGAACTGGGCCACGCGCGGCCTGTTCGTCGGCGAGCGGCACGTCTACGCGATGCCGCAGATCGACGATCTTTTCCTGGCAAGCACCATCTACACGGGCGGCACCTACCGGATTAGCGACGCCGATTTGCAGGCGTTCGCCGACTGGCAGCAGGCGACGCAGACGAACCCGATGACCGCCGACTTCCGCGCCACCTGGGCGGTCAATGGCGCTGGGTCGGCCCAGCAGCCCGGCGATCCACTGACCGCCAAGGTCGTGGCGCTGGGACCGGCGTTCGCGTGGATCAACCACAGCTGGGATCACCCGGTGCTCGACACGCTCAGCTACGCCGCGGTCCTGATGGAGTTCACGCAGAACGATCAATTCCTGCGCGGCCTGGGCCTCATGCCTTACGCCACGGTCAACGCCGTCACGCCCAACATTTCGGGCCTCGGCAGCGCGGACGCGATGCGGGCGATTCACGACGCCGGCATTCAGCAGATCGTCAGCGACACCTCCGAGCCGGGGCAGAACAACCCCTCGCCGAACGCCGGCATCTGGAACGCGCTCGAGCCGTCGGTCCTGGAAATCCCACGCAAGGCGAGCGATCTCTACTTCAACGTCTCGCAGCCGTCGGAGTGGATCCCCGAGTACGAGGCGCTGCGCATGATTGCTGCCACCGACTATCCGACGTTGACGGGAAAGATCAGCGACGACCTCTTCAGCTACATGCTGAACGGCAGCAACGATCCCTGGATGTTTCACCAGGCAAACGTGCGCAACTACGACGGGGCAGGGCGCAGCCTGCTCAGCGACGTGCTCGACGCCGCGTTTCACAAGTACGAAGCGGTGATGACGCTTCCGATCGTCAGCCCGACCATGGACGACCTCGCGTCGCGGGTGAAGAACCGGATGGCGCTCGACGCCTCGGGCGTGGTCGCGACGATCGCCGCGGGCTCGCTCAGCGTCACGGTGGCTCATGCGGCCACGGTCCCCATCACGGGGCTCTGCCTCGCGGGCGCCGAGAGCTACGGCGGTCAGACGATCTCGTACCTGGCGCTCGCCGACGGTCAGACGGCGACCTACCCACTGGGGAGCTGCGGGAGCACGACCGGAACGGGCGGCACGCCGGGAAACGGCGGCGCCGGGACTGCTCCGGTCGCCGACGGCGGCGGTCCCCCGACGGACGGGACACACACGGGCAACACGATCGCCGGCAGCACCACCATGCCAGGGTCGCCCGGGATCTCCTCGGAGAAGCCGGGATGCGCGTGCGGGCTCGCCGCGACGCCGGGGCGATCTGCCGCGCTGCCGTTCGTGTTGTTCGCGGCCGCTCTCGTCGTGCGCCGTCGACGGACGCGCACGTAGGAGACGACTCCTGAGAGGCCGCTCGAGGGTGCGCGGGCGTGGAACGGCCGCTGCGTCCGCCGGCACCGAACGGTAGCGGGGCGCCGGGGATCTCGCGCCTTCTCCGTGGCATGCCTTCTGCTGGCTCCCTGCTCGCCGAACTTTCGGACGAGCGAGGAGCAACGATGAAAACTTCTGTGCGGGGGCTGCGGGTGGTGTTGGTCGCGGGCGTCGTGACCGCGACGGCGATGGGATGTGGCAACGCGCGCAGCGGCAACGGTGGACCGGTGGTCGCGCACGAACGGCTGGCGCACGCGCCGGCGCCGCCGCCACGGGTGGCGGCGCACCCGCTCTCTCCGTCGCCATCGGCGCATCCGGCGCCTCCGACCAACGCGGCCCCGCTCGCAAACGCGTCGGTCGATTCACGCATCCTCATCCTCAGCGCCGACGGGACCGGCGACACGCTGGGGGCCATCGAGAACACGCTCCGGTACCTCGGTACGCCGTTCGACGTAATCAACGCGACGACCACCTCACTCACCGCCGACACGCTTTCGTCGGGGACCCACGGCAAGTACAGCGCCGTCTTCCTGGACAGCGGCGATCTGTCGGTCAACGGAGCTGCCACCCTCTCCGACGCCGAATTCACTACGCTCGCGACCTACGAGGCCTCGTTCGGCGTTCGACGCGTCTCGCTCTACACCTCACCGTCGACGGCGGGTTACGGCCTGTCGCTGGTGGGCAGTGGCTTCGACGCTTCGAGCTCGCCCGTCCAGGCGACCTGCACCCAGGCCGCCCGCTCGGTGTTCGTGGGGACGAACTGTGACAATCCGGTGAACATCAACCAGGGGTTCGTCTACCCGGCGTCGCCGGCCGACGGGATGACCCTGCCGTTGCTGGTCGACGCCCGCGGCAACGTTTACGCGGCGACGCGCACGTACTCCGACGGCCGAGAGGCGCTGATGCTCACCTTCTCCCAGGCCGACTCCTTCGTCTCCTACCTCGAGCTCGGCTACGGGCTGGTCAGCTGGGCCACGCGCGGACTGTTCGTCGGCGAGCGGCACACCTACGCGACGCCGCAGATCGACGACCTCTTTCTCTTCAGCGACATCTACCCCAACACCGGCACCACCTTCCGGCTCAGCGGCACCGACCTGCAGGCGTTCGCGAACTGGGAGAACGTCACGCGCGCGCAGCCGCTCACCGCTGGCTTCCGCGCCGCCTACGCCTGCAACGGACAGGGCTCTCAGTCGATGCCGGGCGACCCGTTGACGGCCAAGGCGGTCGCGCTGGGGTCGACCTTCGCCTGGCTCAACCACACCTGGGACCACATGGATCTGATGTCGGCGGACTACGCCAGCACGCTCATGGAGTTCACCGAGAACGACCAGTACCTGCGCGGTCTGCCGCTGACGCCGTACTCGACGACCAACGCGGTGACGCCGGACATCTCGGGGCTGCAGAACGCCAACGCCTTGCGGGCCATCCACGACGCGGGGATCACCCAGATCGTGGGCGACACCTCGGTGGCGGGGGAGGGGAAAGCTCTCGGGACGCCGAACGCCGGGTTCTTCGACGTTCTCGAGCCGGACGTGCTGGTCATTCCGCGCATCCCGAGCGAGCTCTACTACAACGTCTCGCAGCCGGCCGAGTGGATCGCGGAGTACGAGGTGGTTCAGAACCTGCCGACCGTCAGCTACGACACGATCATCGGCACGCAGAGCGACGCGCTCTCGTCATACATGCTCAACGGCGACAACTATCCCTGGATGTTCCATCAGGCGGACACCCGCAACTACGACGGCGCCGGACACAGCCTGCTCAGCGATCTGCTCGACGCCTCGTTCGCCAAGTACGGCCAGGTGATGACGTTGCCGGTCGTCAGCCCCACGATGGATGACCTCGCGCAGCGGGTGCGGAACCGTATGTCGCTCAACGCCTCGGGGGTGGTGGCCACCGTCGCGTCCGGAACGTCGATGACGGTGAGCGTGACGAACGCGGCGACCGTGCCCGTGACCGGGCTTTGCACGCCCGGTGCCGAGAGCTACGCCGGTCAGACGATCTCGTACCTGCAGCTCGCTGCCGGTCAGTCGATGACCTACTCGCTCGCCAACTGCAATACCGGCACCGGTGGCGCGGCCGGGGCTGGCGGCTCGGCCGGAACCAGCGGAGCGGCGGGAACGTCCGGAGCGGCTGGCGACGGCGCAGCGGGGATGACCGGAATGACCGGCGCGGCCGGAATGATGGGGGCCGCCGGCATGATGGGCGCGGCCGGCAACGGCGCGGCCGGCAACGGTGCGGCGGGCAGCGGCGCAGCCGGCGCGACCGGCGGGACGGGAGCCGCAGGCAACTCCGGGGCGGCCGGCGCCGGCGTGGGGGGCCGCGGAGAGGGCCAGGGCGGCGGCTCGGTCGCCACCGGCGGGCACGCCGGCGGCACGGGCGGGAACAGCGAAGGGGCGACCGGTGGCGGCGCGGGTCACGAGGCCGACGCCGGGACTCCGCCGCCCAAGCCCCCGTCGGGTGGGTGCAACTGCTCGCTCGGCGACGACCTGCCCGGTCCGGGCGCCTTCCTCTTCAGCCTGCTCGGTGGCGGGCTGGCGCTGCGCGGGCGTGGACGCCGCGCGAAGTCCGCGCGGGCGCCGCAGGCCTCCGGGCCGTGCTAGTCACTGGGGATGACGATCCAACACGGGCCGCCGGGGGATCTGGCGGCCCGCGACCTGGCGGTCTTCTGGCACCCCTGCAGCCAGATGCGCGACTACCGCGACTTCCCACCGCTCGAGGTGGTGGGGGCGCAGGGGGCGCGCCTCCGGCTCTCCGACGGGCGCGAGATCCTCGACGCCATCTCCAGCTGGTGGTGCAAGGCGCTCGGCCACGGCCATCCGCGTCTGGCGGCGGCGCTGCGGAACCAGCAGGAGGCGTTCGAGCACGTCATCACCGCCAACACCACCAGCGCGCCCCTGGTGCGCCTGTGCGAGCGCCTGCTGGCCGCCGCCAACGGCGAGCCGCGCGAGGCCTGGGGCGGGGCGGCGCCGCCGGGACGCCGGCCGGGTCACTTCGGAAAGGTGTTCCTCGCCGACAACGGGTCGACGGCGGTCGAGATCGCGTTGAAGATGGCCTTGCAGGCGCAGGCGCAGCGGGGTAAGGCGCGCCGCGACCGCTTCGTGGCGCTGGAGAACGGCTACCACGGCGAGACCGTCGGGGCGCTCTCCCTCGGCGACCTCGAGGTCTACGCGGCGCCGTACCGGTCGCTCTGCTTTCCGGTGCAGCGGCTGCGCGGGCTCCCCTACCGCAGCGGCCCGCAGGATCCGTTCTGGTACGACGCCGGTGAGGCCTGGCCGGCCATCGAACGGTCGCTCGCCGCCGAGGCCGAGCGCGTGGCGGCGATCGTCTACGAGCCGGTCCTGCAGGCGGCGGGCGGCATGCTGTTCTTCAGCCCGGATCTGCTGCGCCGGCTGCGCGCCTGGGCCGACGCCAACGGCGTCTACCTGATCGCCGACGAGATCGCGTCGGGGATGGGGCGCCTCGGCGCGATGCTGGCCAGTCACCTGGCGGGGACGGCGGCGCTGCCGGATTTCGCGACCCTCTCCAAGGGCCTGACCGGCGGTGTGCTGCCGTTGTCGGCGGTCCTGACCACCGACGCCATCTACGATCTGTTCGACGCGGACTACGCCGAGGGGCGCGCCTTCCTTCACTCGAACACCTACACGGGCAACGCGCTCGGCGTGGCGGTGGCCAACGCCGCGCTCGACGTCTTCGCCGAGGACGATCTCCTGGCCCGGGTGGCGGTGCTCGGGCCGCGCCTGCGTGCGGCGCTCGAGGCGGTGGCGGCCCCGCGTCCTTTTCTGCGCAACCTGCGCGCCTGCGGGATGGTGGCGGCCGTCGACGTCCGCGCCGCCGACGGGAGCGCGCGAGATCCCAAGCAGCGGACCGGCTACGCCATCTACCGCGAGGCGGTCCGGCGCGGCGCCCTCCTGCGGCCGCTGGGCGACACGATGTACCTCTACCCGCCCTTGACCGTGACCGAGCCCGAGATCGAGGAGATGGCCGCCGTCCTCGCCGCCAGCGTCGATGCCGTCGTCGCCTGAGCTGATCGCGTGAGGGAGCGACGGCTTTGCCGGCGCGAGCTCATCGCGGGAGGCGCGGGACCCTCTGAGGGTCCCGGTCTAATCAGAACGTCGCAGAGGCGACGAAGTAGGTCTGGTTGCCGCCGCCCGACTGGAATCCGTGCGCATAGCCGAGCGTGATCTGCGGTTCCAGGTACCAACCGAGCGAGAACAGCAGGTGGGCTTCGACGCCCGCGTCGGTCTTCAGTTGCTCGACGTGAAAGGGACCCTGGAAGGCGTTGCCGGCGTCGACGAAGCCGGCGCCCCACAGCCGCCGCAGGAAGACGGGAAACGTCTGGTAGCCGCGCTCGATCCAGTAAAGCGGAAAACGGTACTCGCCCGACGCGACGATGAAGGTATCGCCCGAGACCACGTTGGCGGGGTAGCCGCGCAGGAAGGCGAACGACTGCTGCTTGAGGAGAATGCTGCGCAGCACGTCCTGCTCGGCGTAGCCGCCGAGCGAGAAGAACTGATGCTGGTCGCCGATCGAGGTCCCCCCCGCCGCGTACAGCGCCAGCGCGTGCAGCCGGGCCCAGGGAGGCGTCGCGTATTCCTTCCAGGACGCCTGGATGGTCACCGAGCGGAGATTCCCCCCCAGGACCGGATCGACCAGGCGCAGGCCGACGCTCACCGCACGCCCCTCCTGGTTGCTGATCGAGTACTGCCACCTGTGCGCGTTCGAGAAGCTCCAGGAGAAGTTCAGGTCGGCCGCCGGCCCCGTCTGCGGCAGGACGGTGATCCCGCCGGTCGGTTCACCGACGGGGATCCGGCTGATAGGTCCAAACAGGGCGTAGTCGTAGCCGAAGCTGATGTCGGCGCTGGCGTCCGGCGTCTGCAGCACCGGCAGGTCGGTCGACGCCGAGAACGTCACCGTGCGCTGCACGTAGTTGAGGTTCTGGTTGTCGATGATGAGGCCGTTGGCCACCGCGTCGAGCTTGGACAGCGACAGGTTCAGGGCGGGCCAGAACCGGGCGTAGCTGTAGGCGATGGTCCCCGACGGCGTCCCGCTGGTGGGGACCAGCAGATCGAAGAAGAAGGCGTGGATGTTGGCCGGATCGTTCGCCGAGGTCTGAAGCTGGAACGTGTCTCCCATGCCGAACGGATCTTTGAGCACCCCCGCCGTCCACTGGTGCGGGTACATGTACTTCCAGGGGTTGTAGGGGACGACGCGCTGGGGGAACGGCACGGCGTCGGCGTCCTCGGGCGCGGCGTCCGGGGAGTCGGTCTCGGCGTCGGGGTCGGTCGGGGCGTCGAGCCGGAAGTTGGCGAAGGGCTTGGCCGGCACGAAGGTGGCCGGATCGTAGGGCATGGTCCAGAGGTCGAACCCGTCGGTGGTGAACCCGGTGTAGACCAGCCGGCGCTCGTCGGGGGAGACCGCCGGCTGGAACGCCCCCGACAGGACGTTCGTCACCTGGAAGAGCTGCCGCGTGGCGAGCTCGTAGGCGTAGATGTTGTTGATGCCGCTGCGGTCCGAGGAGTAGAGCAGGTAGCGCCCGTCCGGCGAGAAGCGCGGATCGATGTCCATGGCCCGATCGACCGCGAGCGCGCGATCGGTGGCGGTCGCCAACTCGTAGACGTGGATGTCGCGGAACCCGCCGGGCTTCCAGCGCGAGTAGGCGATGAGGCGTCCGTCCGGGGAGAACGTGGGCGAGAAGGCCAGCCCCGGCGCCCCCGGCATGAGGAGGCGCGGCTCGCCTCCCTCGATCGGCACCAGCGCGAGCTGCCGGGTGCCGGTCCCGGCCAGGACGCAGACGATCTGCTTGCCGTCGGGCGAGACGTCGGGCTCGTGGGCGCGCACGCCGCGGGTCAGCTGGCGGATCGTCCCGTTCGCCAGGTCGAGCCGGAAAAGATCGTTCCAGGAGAGAAAGCTGCTGCCCCAGATGCGCCGCGTGAGCTGCGGGAAGTAGAGCCGCTGGACGATCAGCGCCTGGCCGTCGGGTGTGGGCGCGGCCGGCCCGCCGCTCAGCAGGTCGGCGATCGTTCGGCGCGCGCCCGTGGCGGGGTCGAGCCGCACGTAGGCGGGCGACTGATCGTTGTTCTGGCGGTGGTAGACCAGCGTGCCGTCGGCGAAGAAGTGCGCGCCCGGCCCCTCGCTGCGCGGCGCCGGCGCGTCCCAGGTGATGCGCGTGGCGCTGGTGAGCGGCCGCTGCTTCGCCTCCTCGATCTGCAGCGCGTATCGGTGACCGACCGAGCGGCGCCAGTCGTCGAAGAGGCCGGCGCCGAAGACCCCGGCGTACCCGCGGCCGACCGCGTGCAGCGCGGTGCGGTTGAGGGCGCCCGGGACACAGGTGTCGGCGTAGCGCTGGGAGAGCTCGCGGATCTTCTGGGGGCCGTAGCGATCCTCGACGTAGCGGAGCAGGCTCGAGCCGTAAAGATAGGCGGCCGTCCCCTGGGGATAAGGGTCGGGGATGGCGGTGATCTGGTCGAGGCCGAACGGGCGCCCCTCGAGGAACGGGACGCGCAGGTGCATGTCGTAGAAGCTGCTGCGCAGGCGGCCGGCGGTCGTCTGGCGCGACTCCATGAGCACCGCCATCCCCTCGATGAACCAGACCGGCTCGGCCAGGTTGGGCGCCCAGGTCTTGCCGAGTAGCGTGTTGTAGATGAGCGGGCAGGGGCTGAGCATCGTGTCCAGATGCACGACGTGCGTCAGCTCGTGGGTGATGAGCAGCTTCACGTAGTCATCGAAGTCGTTCAGCTCGTCGAGTGAGTCGGGCGGGACCCCGAAGGCGTTGATGAAGTTGTAAGGGACCGAGCTGGCCTCGCCGTTGGCCCCGTCGGAGATGTCGGTGAGGGTCACGATGACCCGCCCGCTGGGCCGCCAGTTGAAGTAGCGGGTGTTGAGGCGGAAGGCGCGCTCGGCGAAGTGCGCGACCCGTTCGGCGAAGGCCTGCTCGTCGGCGTAGAACTGGATCTCGAAGTGCGGCGTCTGCAGCGTGTACCAGTCGGCGCGCGGAACGCGCGGCGCGGGGAGCCCCTCGCCCGGCTCGTCGACCGCGTCGGCGCGCGCGGCGCCCGCCGTCATCACCAGCGCGCCCCCGAGCGCCAGCAGGACGAGGCCGGCGGGGGCGCGCGTGAGCATCGCGCCGGATTGTAGCCGCGCCGGCCCCCCCGGCGAAGCGCGCTGGCGAGCGGGGCCGTTCGTGGTTAAGGTTCCGCGCTCACTCCAAAGGAGAACGCCATGAAGAGATCCGCGACCGCGAACTGGAAAGGGGGCCTCAAGGCCGGCAAGGGGACGTTTTCAGCCGCCAGCGGGACGTTTTCGAACGTCCCCTACGACTTCGCCCAGAGGTTCGAGACCGGGACGGGCACCAGCCCCGAGGAGCTGATCGCCGCCGCCCACGCCAGCTGCTTCGCGATGGCGCTGTCGGCCGAGCTGGAGAAGGTCGGGCTCACCCCCGAGAACATCGATTCGAAGGCCACCGTGTCGCTGGATAAGGTCGAGGTCGGCTTTGCGGTCACCACGTCGCACCTCGAGGTGACGGTCAAGCTCGCCAACCCCGACAAGGCCAAGTTCGAGAGCGCCGCCGAGAACGCCAAGGCCGGCTGCCCGATCTCGAAGCTCATCTCGAGCGCCAAGATCACGCTGGAGGCGCGCCTGGCCTAAGGTTCCGGGGAGGGATCGTCACTCGCCTCCCACGGGGCCCGTGACGATCCCGCCGTCCAGAGCCGGCCGGGCGTCGAACGTCGGGCCGGAGTCCCAGGGGAACGGGCCGCCGTCGCGCACGAAGCCGCCGCCGTCGGGCACGAAACCGCCGCCGTCGGGCACGAAGCCGCCGCCGTCGGGCACGAAGCCGCCGTCGCGCAGGAAGCCGCCGCCGTCGCGCAGGAAGCCGCCGCCATCTGTCGGCGACAACGTGCCTCCGTCCGCGGGCGACCAGGAGATGGTCTTCGAGAACATCGGGCCACCGGGGCCGCAGAGGCCTAGCACGTCGAGCTTCGCCCGGCCGCTCTTAACGAAGTAGATGGACTCCTCGGCCTCGCCGCCCACGTTCGGCGCCTCGAACGTTTGAGTCCCTCCGATCCCGCCGTCGTCGTTCGTGACCCGCCAGTCAGCCGCATAGCCGCCGATGTACCAAACGCCGTCGCCCGAGAGGAGCGTCAGTTTCACCGTGACCTGCACCGCGGCGTCGTGCTGGACCACGAGCTCGTAGACCGTCGCGGGGCCGCCCAGGAAAGGCGTGCTGTTGAACGAAGTGCGCCCCGGAACGAGGATGTTCGGTCCGTAGAAGCCGCTGTCGGGAAACGTCAGGTTGCATCCGACGGCGTCGACAGCGACAGTGGCATCGTCGTCGCCGCCGTCGATGCCGTTGCTGGTGCCGATCAGGGTCGTGGCGTGGCAACCGAGCGCCGACGCCAGCAGCAGTGCCGCCAGAAGGTTCTTCATGTGCGCTTCACCTCGCCTTACCCATGTCGGAAGGTCCGCGGAAGTTACGGCGCCGCGGCCGGGCCCAGGTCGCGGGTTGCGCGGCGGACGGCGGCGATGAATCGTCCGTCCGGGTAGAGCTCGCCGTACCGTTCGAGATCCCGACGCGCCGGCGCCGTTTCGCCGGCACGCAGGTGGCACGCCGCCCGGCCGTAGCGCGCTCGCTCGTCGGCGTCGTCGCGGATCTCTGCCGCGACTAGTTCGTCGAAGTCGGTGGCGGCCTCGCGACAGCGGTCCAGCTCGGACAG
Organism: Polyangia bacterium; assembly: GCA_036498765.1. Lineage (GTDB taxonomy): Bacteria > Myxococcota_A > Polyangia > Fen-1088 > Fen-1088 > JADGRB01. The sequence goes on along the minus strand of DASYEX010000349.1, from coordinate 14,150 downwards.
GATCTCGGCCCGTGCGAGCTGGATCCCGCGGGTGAGGCCTTGCGATTGGTCACGAATCTCCAGCAGCAAGGGCAGGGCCGCGGACGCTCTTCCGAGCGCCAACAGCGCCTCGACGCGGGCGACGCGCGCCTCGTTCGCCAGCACGCCGTTCGGGAAGCGGCGCTCTCTCTCGTCCAGAGCCCGCAACGCCGCGTCCCCGTCGCGGTCGACGCGCGCGGCGTGGAATGCCCGCGCGAGCAAACTCGCCTCGCTGGTGGCGCCCCGCTCGTCCTCTCGAGCGCCGCGCCGCGCGCCCTCCTCCGGCCGGCGAGGGCTCGCGCCCGGAGCGGCTAGTGCCTCCGCCAGGACCGCTGCTGCGGCGGGCGCAGCGGTCGGCGCGAGCGTCCTCGGGACCGGCGGAGCCGGCTCAGGCCAGCGGTGCCCTGCGGGCAGCGCGATCGACCGACCGTCGGCGGCGGGCGCGACGCGCAGCTCGCCTGCCAGCGCGTCGACGGCGGGGAGGGTCCCTCGCGCCCCGGCCACCCGGCCGGTCGCTCCGGCGGGCAGCGCGACCTTCAATCCGTTGACCTCGACGAGCAACGCCTCGTCGCCTGCTTCGGCGGTGAGCGCTCCCCCATCCAGCGTGAGGTCCAATCGATCGGCCTCGCCCCGATCGAGATCGAGGCGCGCTGGGCCGACCACCGTCAACTTTCGGTGGGCGCGTCTGCTGAGGACGGCCCTGCTCCCCGCCGGGACCGTCAGCGACTGGGGCCGCGGCGCGATCGCGCGCCAGACCGACCGAGCGGCCTTGACCGCGCCGCCGCTGGCCGCCACCACCGCGGCCGCCAGCGCCAGCCGTCCCGCCAGACGGCCCCAGCGTGGGCCCCGGGCTCTCGCCGCGGCGGTCGTTGGTGGGGCGAGCGGTGCGGGGAGCGTCGCCTCGCGGACGCGGCGAAACAACGCGCCCAGGTCGTCCTCGGCCGGCACCCTGAAGCTCCGCGCGCCGGACCGCTCGGGGACGCGATCGGACCACCGTTCAGGCTCGCCGAGGGGGCGCTTCATGTTTCTTCCTCCTTCGCGTGGAGCTCGATGAACCGGGCCCGGGCCCGGAACAGCCAGACGCGGACCGTACCGATTCGCGCGCCGACCAGCTCGGCGATCTCTTGCGTCGACATCTCTTCGAGCTCGAACAGGACCAGCACGCGCCGCAGTCGCTCAGGCATCCGGTCCAGGACCCGGTAGACGCTCGCGACTTCCTGCCGCCGTTCGAGCGCTTCGCCCGGAACCGGCCGGGCCTCGCCCAACCCCGGCGGGGGTCCGGCCCAGCGCGCGAGCCACCGCCGCAGCCGCTGCTTCCGGCGCGCGGTCTGCACGATCTTCTCCGTCGTACGAAACAGCCAGGTGGTGATCCGTCCGCCTTCGGGCCGGAACAGCGTCAGGCGCCGTTGCGCGACCAGGAAGACCTCCTGCACGACGTCGTTGGGATCGATCCCCGGGCCCCCCAGGCGAACGGCCCAGCGCGCGATGGTCGAGGCGTGCGCCCGGTAGAGCGAGTCGGTGTCGACGGCGCTGTCGGCCGCGGGGAGCGGCGCTGACGGTGGCGAGGAGACGGCGCGAGCCAGGTGGGGCCTCACGAGCTCATGTCGGAGGACGCGAAAAGGTTTCAGGGCAGATGCTCGAGGGAGAAGCCGACGCCCACCAGCACGTCGACGGACGGCAGATCGGTCGCGGCGCCGCCCCGGACCTGGAGGGTCTGGCGGCGCGGCCAGATGGTCGCGCCGATCTCCACCCACGGGTTCGCGGGTCCGCCGGGAATGCCGAGGCGCAGCCCGGCGACCGCGCCAGGATCGAAGGCGTCCCCGCCGCCGTTCTGCGCCAGCGCGCTGCCGCTGATCGTCAGCAGGGTCAACGCGGCGCCCGCGCGGGCCTCCAGCCGGAGCGTTCCCAGGTCGGCTCGCCAGCGTCCGTCGAGCACCAGGCCGAACCGCCGCCAGCTGCCGATCCCCGGGCTGACCGACACGGCGTGTGAGCTCACGAACATCGCGCCGGCCCCGAACGCCAGGGGCGAGCCGGCGCGCGACAACGCCGCCTCCGCCGTGGCCGCCAGCGCCGTGTCGTCCGCGTCGATCGATGCGAGCAACGACCCGCCGGCAGAGAGGTGCCACCGGCGGGGCAGGGCGGCGGGTGGCGTGCCGCCGGCCTTGCTCATCACGGTCGGCGCTCCCGGCCGTGACGGCGTGGGCGGCGGCGACGATCGCGCGGGCGGTGGCACCGGCGGCGCCGGCGTCTCAGTCGCCGGCGGGGTATCGGCGCTCGGGGCCGGCGCCAGAGGCGACACCAGCTCGGGCGCTGCGTGATCGCCGAGTTGCGCCTCCCAGGCCGCGAGCACGATGGCGGCTGACTCGGCGCGCGCCGCGCATCCCGCGCCGGCGGCGATCTGCTTTTCCCCGACCACCTCGCCGGAAGCGCGTCGCAAGGAGATCGACAGCGAGGATCCGACCAGCCCGACGTCGGCGAGATCGGGCGTGCGGGCCGCGCCGCCTGCGCCGAGCAGCTTCCCCAGCCTCTCTCGGACCGCCGCCGCCGACGGACAGTCTCCCGCCGCGCGAACCGTCACCATCTCGGGAGCCGGCTTCAGGGTCAGCGCCCCGAGGATCAACGCCAAGAGGAGCATGTCCCGCCGCCGGCCTCCGCTGTTAGCACGGTCCTCGCGCGCGTTTCAAGCGGCGCGCGTCAGCGTGGCCCGGGCCTCACCGCGGCGCGCGCGTCAGCTCGCGGCAGATCCGCAGGTGGCGCAGCGCCGCGCCGTAGTCGCCCAGGAGGTCGTAGAGGCGGGCGGCGTTGTAGTGGGCGTCTGCGTTGCGCCCGTCGACCTCGATGGCGCGGGCGTAGGCCTCGAGCGCCGCGCTGTTGCGCCCCTGATCCTCGAGCACCACGCCCAGGTTGAAGAGCGCCGTCGCGTCGGCCGCCCGGATGGTCAGCGCGCGGCGGTAGTGGGCCTCCGCGGCGGCCAGATCGCCGCGCTCGTGCAGGATGCGGCCGAGGTTGATGTGCGCGTCGGCATGCTCGGGCGCCTGCATCAGCACCTGGCGGTAGCTCGCCTCGGCGGAGACCGGATCGGTCTCGTCGATGTCGCAGCCGATCTCGTAGATCTCCTCGGGCGAGGGCGGCGCGACGTCGCCGACGGCCGCGACCGGGGGGCGCGCGCGCAGCATTGCCAGAGGCGCCAGCGGGATCTCGGCCGGGCCCTCCACCGGCTGGTCGAACGACAGCAGCACCTGACCTGACTCTACCTGCCAGCGCGTGTTCCCCTCCTGGACCACGACCGACGAGCCTTCGGTGCCGAGCTGCACGCCGGTCAGTGGGCTCGTCTCCGGCAACCGCGCGCGCAGCTTCTGCAGCGCGCGCCGCACCCGGTGCGGCGGGATGCGCTGGCTCACGAGCCCCTCGGCCTTGCGCAGCAGCAGCAGATCCTGAAAGGAGAACCGCAGCTCGCCGTGCTCGCCGCGCTCCGGGGAGAGGACGCCGGCGCGCAGGTAGGCGCGCAGCCGGCCGGAAGACACGCCGATCATCCGCGCGACGTCCTGGGACGTGTACCCGCTCAAGGCGAGTCAATATACAGCTTGGCTACGTTTGCGCGCGGGAATCGAGCGGGTGCGGTCTAGCGCTTACGCTACCGTTTGCTCTACCGCTTTTTGGCGCGCTTCGGCTCGTGATGGACGGCTTCTTCGGAGCGGCGGGCGCCGCGGCGCGGGTGCTCCGGCTCGGCGTCGGCCGGCGACTTGTCCTCCTCCTTGGCGGCACCCTTGCCGAGGCTCGCCTTGAGGGCGGCCATGAGGTCGATGATCCGCGCGGGCTCGGGCGCCGGCGCGCTCTCCGAGATGTCGTGCCCCTGGACCTTGCGCTCGATGTCCGCATGGATCCGCTCGCGGACCTCGTCGTGGTACTTCGACGGCTCGAAGGTCTCGGAGGCGATCTGGTCGATGAGCTGCTTGGCCAGCTTCAGCTCGGCCTCGCGCGCCTCGCCGTCGGGGAGCGGCACCTCGGACATCGGGCGCACCTCATCGGCGTAGAGCAGCTCCTGCAGGATGAGCGCGCGGCCGTCGTTCGCCGGGCGCAGCATCACCAGGTACTGCTTGCCGCGGGCCGCGTAGCGGGCGAGCGCGGCGCGTCCGGTCTCGCGCATCGCCTCGGCGAGCAAGAGGTACGCCTTGTCGCCGCCTTTCTCGGGGCCGAGGTAGTACGGCCGCTCGAAGTAGATCGGGTCGATGGCTGAAAGTGGGACGAAGGCGTCGATGTCGATGCTCTGGGTCGCCTTCTCCTCCAGCGCCTTGAGCTCCTCGGGCGTGAAGGTGACGTACTGGTCCTTGGCGAACTCGTACCCCTTGACCATGTCGTCGCGGCTGACCTGCTCGCCGTCGCGGGGGCAGACGTACTGCTGCTTGAGCCGCGAGCCGCATTTGGCGTGCAAGAGGTTGAACGACACCCCTGCCTTGCTCTGCGTCGCCGGATAGAGCCGCACGGGGATCGACACGAGGCCGAAAGAGATCGTCGCGCCTGCAATGGGTCGGGCCATTTGTGCTCCTGAGGAGGTACTCCAGTGTATACCGATGTAGGATAACGTCCAGTTTCTGGCGGTCTGGGCCCGGGCGGTCTTGGCTAGGCCATGAGCTCGTGCAGTCGGGCGGCCGCGATCGGCCCCTTGCCGGTGTCCTCGTGCTTGAAGAAGACGTAAGCGGTCGACCAGCCCTGCGTCTTGATGCGCGCGCCCCAGGCCGCCACCATCGCGTCGTCGTAGTCCTCGCGCCGGAGCCGCAGATAACCCCAGTCGGTCGTCGCCTCGAGCGGTGTCGCCACGTCCTCCGACTCGGCGATGCAGAGCGCGGCCCGCCTGGCGCGCAGGCAGCCGTAGACGTCGTCCGAGAACCAGGATTCGTGGCGGAATTCGACCGTCGCCGGCAGCCCCGCCGGCAGGGAGGCCAGGAAGTCGTCGAGCCGCACCAGGTCCTTCTTCATGTTGGGGGGCAGCTGGAACAGCACCGGGCCCAGCTTTTCGCCGAGGCCACGCGAGGCTTCCGCCAGCCGTTCCACCGCCGAGGCCGTGTCGAGGAGGCGCTTGTCGTGCGTGATCCGCCGCGGGCTCTTGAGCGCGAAGCGGAACTCGGGCGGGGTCTCGGCGGCCCAGCGGGCGAGCACCTCGGACGTCGGCATGCGGTAGAAGCTATTGTTGATTTCGACCGCCCGGAAGATGCCCGCGTAGTGGCCCAGCATCTTCGACTCGGGGAGCTTCTCCGGGTAAAAACCGCCCCGCCAGGCGGGATAGCTGAAGCCGCTCGTACCAATCAATACCTGCATCGTGCCTCCCGCACCCGAACGTGGGCACCACGGGGAGTTTGCCTAACGCCCGTCCCCGTCGGTAAACTATCAGAATGACGCGCGACCGCGTCGCCAATCCGCTCGACGACACGACGCGGATGGCGCCAGCCCAGCCGGCCGCCGCGGATGGCGTCCAGGCGGCCGTGCCCACCCTGGTCGTCCTCTCCGGCTCGAACGTCGGCGAAATGTATCGCCTGGAGAAGGACCAGATGGTCATCGGCCGCGGGGACAAGGTCGATCTGCGCCTGGTCGACGAGGGGATCTCCCGCGAGCACGCCCGCCTCAGCAAGGCCGACGGGCGGGTGGTGCTGGAAGATCTCGGGTCGACCAACGGCACCTACTGCAACGGGCAGCGGGTCGCGCGGCACCCGCTCGTCGAAGGGGACAAGATCCTCATCGGCTCGACGACCATCCTCAAGTTCAGCAACCAGGACAAGCTCGACGAGATGTTCCAGCGCCAGATGTCCGAGTCGGCGCTGCGCGACGGCCTGACGCGCGCCTACAACAAGCGCTACTTCTCCGATCGGATCGAGAGCGAGTTCCAGTACGCCGCCCGCCACACGACGCCGCTGTCGCTCATCTTCCTCGACATCGACCACTTCAAGAAGATCAACGACGTCCACGGCCACCAGGCGGGCGACCTGGTGCTGGCGCAGCTGTCGACGCTGGTGATGAGCATGCTCGGCGAGGAGGAGACGTTCGCCCGTTATGGCGGTGAGGAGTTCGCCATCGTCGCGCGTGGCGTAGACCTCGAGGCGGCGGTCGCGCTGTCCGAGCGCCTGCGCGCCGCCATCGAGGGACACCCTTTCAGGTTCCAGGAGACCTCGATCCCGGTGACGATCAGCGTCGGTGTCGCGCGCGCGCCGGCGGCAGGGATGTCGTCTTCGGGCGACCTGGTGGCCCGCGCCGACGAGGCGATGTACGCCGCCAAGCGCGGCGGCCGCAACCGCGTCTGTCATTGACGGGGACCCTCAAAGGGTCCCCGTGCCCCCCCGCGACGAGCTCCGCCGGGCGAAGCCCGGCTACGCTCACGCGATCCGCTATTTGAGTTCCGCGCGCTGGCGGAGGGCGCGTTTGAGCCGCGCCAGGTAGTCGGCGCGGGAAATGGCGACCGCGCCCAGTCGTCCCAGGTGGGGCGTCGGGACCTGCGCGTCGAGCAGCGAGAAACCACCCGCGCGCAGCCTGTCGACGAGGTGGCCGACGGCGGCCTTCGAGGCGTCGGTGCGGCGATGGAACATCGACTCACCGCCGAAGAACCCGCCCAGCGCCACGCCGTAGAGGCCCCCGACGAGGGCCTCTCCTTCCCAGACCTCGACGCTGTGGGCCTGACCCCGGCCGTGGAGCTCGCCGTACGCGCGCACGAAATCGTCGGTGATCCAGGTCGAGGGGCGGTCGGCGGCCGTCTCGGCGCAGGCGCGCATCACCTCGGCGAACGCGGCGTCGACGGTGAAGCGCCACCCGCCCCGCCGCGCGCTCTTCCCCACGCTGCGGTGCGGGCGCCAGGTGGCGAGGTCGAAGATGGCGCGCGGATCGGGCGACCACCAGGTCAGTACCGGATCGGACGACCAGGGGAAGATGCCGGCGCGGTACGCTGTCACCAGCGTCTCGATGTCGAGCCGCCCGCCGAGCGCCACCAGGCCGTTCGGCCCGGCGTCGTCCTCCGCGAGCGCGGGCTCCGACACCGGGGTCGGCCTGGGCCGATCGTTCGCGTCCACCCCGGTCAGTGTACCAGCGTCGGCGGACTCAGGCGCCGTGGCCGGCCGGCGCGCCCGAGCCCTCGCCCATGCCCGTCATCGACTCGTCGCTCTCCCGCTCCCTCGTTTCGGGGGCGGGGGTGTTGCCCGCCTGATCGCGTGCGCGCCTTCGCCCGCCGCTCACCATGCCGCCCTTGCGGCCCGCTTCACGGGCCTCCTCCGAATCGAATTCGTGCGCGGTCCCCTTCTGGTGAGCCGCCTTTCCCCCCTGCGAGGAGATCTGGCGCTGGCGCTCCCTGTCCATCCCCGCGAAGCCGCGTCCGCGGCTCTCGCCCTTTTCGCTGCTGCTCGCCATGATTGGTTTCCTTCCCCGCGGAACCTCGCCCGCGTCGCTCTGTCCGAACGTGTTCTAAGGACAAAGTTGCGCACGGTCCCGCCCGGCGACAGGGGGGAGGGGGGGATCTCAGCCGGCCCTGGGAAGGTTTGGCAGGTGCGTTTCGACCGCACCTGCCACGCTACGCGGGTCCGGTCAGCTCTCGGCAAGCTCGTCGGGATCCAGCTCGACGACACCCGGGACCGGCGGCGGTCGACCGGTCGCCGCCGCGTCGCGGACGGCCAGGACGGTGACGCGGTATTCGATGTCGCGGCCGACCAGCGGGTGCATGAGGCGGACGTTGGCCACCTCGTCGTTGGCCGAGATGACCTTGAATTGGATCGGCGCCCCGGAAGTAGGATCCTTGGCCTCGAAGACCGCGCCCGGCTCGAGCTTCGTGCCCGCGGGGAAGACGCTGCGCGCCATTTCCTTGACCGGGAGCGACGCCTCGGTGCCGAACGCCTCGGCGGCCGGGATCTCTCCCTTCCGCTCGTCACCCGGCTCCAGCCCCTCGAGTCGCTTCTCCAGCCCCGGCAGCATCTTGCCGTCCCCGTGCACGTAGCGGAGAGGGCCCGAACGAGTCGAGGACTCGATCACCGCCCCGCCTTTGACTTTGAGCTCGTACTCGAGCTCAACGCTGCGGCCACGCGCGATCTTCATCTCGCCAGCGTAATGCCCCGCGCGGCGCTTTTAAAGGTGATCGTAGATTCGATCTGCAGGCGCGCGTAAGATGATTTCTGGAACAGGGTGACGAACTCGCCCCTTTCCAGACACCGACTCCTAAAGGTTCCTTCTTCTCGTCTCCTTAGGTAAGAAAGGTCGCCCAATGACCATAGGTTTCCCCCAGCCTAGGGTGCGCGCGCTCATCGTCGTCTCGGCACTGATCCTGTCGGGGCTCGGGTGCAGCAACGGCGGCCAGGTCGGGAGCGGCATCGGCGGGCGCGGGGCCAGCGGCGGCGCCACGGCCAGCGGTGGGAAGACCGGAATCGGTGGCGCGATCGGGAGCGGCGGGACCACGGCCGCCAGCGGCGGCCAGGTCGGGACGGACGCGGGGACCGACCACCCGACCAAGATGCTGGCGGCGATCGGACAGCCGTGCCAGGCGGGCGCGGACTGCGACTCGACTTTCTGCGCCGACGGCGTTTGCTGCAAGACGGCCTGCGACGGGGTCTGCGTCACGTGCTCGTCCACCGGCAACGTCGGAACCTGCCTCCCCGCCGACGTGAACACCGATCCGCGTGACGACTGCAAGGACGAAGGGGCAGCGACCTGCGGCAAGAACGGAAGCTGCGACGGAACCGGCGCCTGCCAGCTCTACGTCGCCGGCGTCGCTTGTGGGGTGTCCGGCTGCACCGGGTCGACGCTCACGTTCGCCGGCCGCTGCGACGGCAACGGCACCTGCAACGCGCCCACCAGCCAGCCCTGCGCGCCCTACCTCTGCGGCGCGACCGGGTCCTGCAAGACGATCTGCTCCTCGGACGCCGACTGCACGGGCACCGGCAACTTCTGCACCGCCGGCAGCTGCGGCCCCAAGCCCCCGGGCGCCAGCTGCGGCGTCGACACCGACTGCAAGTCGCTCCACTGCGCGCAGGGTGTCTGCTGTGCCACGACCTGCACCGGTACCTGCAAGTCGTGCGCGATCACGGGGAGCGCCGGCACCTGCATCAGCGTCCCGGCCGGGCAGGATCCCCTCGCCCAGTGCGCCGACCAGCTGGCGCCGAGCTGCAAGACGAACGGCTCCTGCGATGGAAACGGCGCCTGTCAGCTCTACGCCTCGGGGACGGTGTGCGGCACGAACGGCTGCACGGCCGGCACGGCGACGGCGGCCGGCAAGTGCGACGGCGCGGGAACCTGCCAGGCGGGGGCGACGTCGACCTGCAACGCCTACGTCTGCGACGCCACGGCCGGCGTCTGCAAGTCGTCGTGCACTCTCGACACCGACTGCGCGACCGGCTACTTCTGCCTGGGCGGTACCTGCGGCAAGAAGTCGCCCGGCGCCACCTGCGCGGCTGACTCCGATTGCACCTCCTCGCACTGCGCGCAGGGCGTCTGCTGCAACAACGCCTGCAGCGGCACCTGCATGGCGTGCAACCTGGCCGGTTCGAACGGGACCTGCTCGGTCATCCCGGCGGGGACCGATCCCCTGAACCAGTGCGCCGACCAGAAGGCCACCAACGTCTGCGGCACCAACGGCTCTTGCGATGGGGCGGGCGCCTGTCAGTTCTATCCGGCGGGAGGGGCGTGCGGGAACGCCGCCTCCTGCACCGCCTCGACGCTCACCCTCGGGCAGACCTGCGACGGCAAGGGCAGTTGCCGGACGGCGACGACGCAGATGTGCGACCCCTTCGAGTGCGGCACCGGTGTCTGCAAGACCACCTGCACGACGAACGCGGACTGCGTCTCGCCCAACTCCTGCACCGGCGGCAGCTGCGGCAAGCTGCCGCCCGGCTCACCGTGCAGCGCGGGCACCGCCTGCCAGTCGGGCTTCTGCGCGCAGGGTGTCTGCTGCAACACGGCCTGCACGGGGACCTGTCTGTCGTGCGCGGTCACCGGGACCCCGGGGACCTGCACGCCGGTCCCCAACGGTCAGGCGCCCAACCCGACCACCCAATGCGCCCTGAGCAGCGCCTCCACCTGCGGGCTCGACGGGACCTGCAACGGCGCCGGTGCTTGCCGCAAGTACCCGACCGGCACGCAATGCGCCGCTTCCATGTGCAGCGTCTCGACGCTGACGCCCGCGCAGACCTGCAACGGAAGCGGGACCTGCCAGGCCGTCACCGCGGCAGCCTGTTCGGGGAGCCTCATCTGCGGCAGCGCGACCGCTTGCAAGACGTCCTGCTCGACCAGCGCGGACTGCGTCTCGCCCTACATCTGCAGCACCGGCGTTTGCACCTTGAAGACGCCCGGGACCTCCTGCTCTTCGGCCTCCGAGTGCGCCTCCGGCTTCTGCCAACAGGGCGCTTGCTGCAAGAGCGCGTGCACGGGGGCCTGCATGTCCTGCGCGGTCTCGGGTACCGCCGGAACCTGCTCGCCGGTTCCGGCCAACACCGCGCCGATGCCCGCCACCCAGTGCACCGACGCCGGCGGGACCAGCTGCGGGACGAACGGCCACTGCGATGGAACCGGCAAGTGCCAGCTCTACGGCACCGGAACGCAGTGCGCGTCCGGCACCTGCGTCGGCGATACGCTCACCCCGTCGCGCTTCTGTGACGGCGCGGGTTCATGCAAGACCGTCACGTCGACGCTCTGCGATCCCTACGCCTGCGGGACCAACGCCGCCTGCAAGGCGAGCTGCCAGGTGGCCGGCGACTGCACCTCGCCGGCCTCCTGCACCATCCCCTCGGGCCAAACGATAGGGACCTGCGGCAAGCTGGCGATCGGCTCGCCTTGCACGGCGGCAGCGATGTGCAACTCCGGGTTCTGCGCGCAGGGCGTCTGCTGCAACAACGCCTGCGCGGGGACCTGCAGCTCGTGCGCCCTGTCAGGCACCAATGGGACCTGCACCTCGATCACGGGCGGGCAGGCGCCCAACCCACCCACCCAGTGCTCGGATCAAGGCTCGTCGACCTGCGGGACCAACGGCCTCTGCAACGGGAGCGGCGCCTGCCAGAAGTACCCGTCGGGGACGCAATGTGCCGGCGCGACCTGCACCACCAGCACGCTGCAGCCGGCCTCGACGTGCAATACGAGCAACGCCTGCGTCAAGCCCGCGACCTCGATGTGCAACCCGTACGTCTGCGGCACGAACGCCTGCAAGACGACGTGCACGACGACCGCCGACTGCGTCTCGCCCGACATCTGCGCCGGCGGCGCCTGCGTCCCGCCGGTGACTCTGAGCATTCAAGTCGCGGAGCGTGACACGAACGCCACCGATCCTGCCGTCGCGCCGCACTTCAAGGTTTTCAACACCGGAACGAACACGGCGACGCTCTCGCAGATCACGCTTCGCTACTGGTACACCGAGGAGGCGGCCGACGGCGTGACGGTGGCGACCACGCCGATCGCGCAGACCGCGAGCTGCGACTTCGCGGCCATCAACTGCACGAACATCACCATGTCGTTCGCGCAGGTCACGCCGGCTGTGACCGGCGCCAACTTCTATTTCCAGGTCGGGTTCACCTCGGGCGCCGGGACGCTGGCGGCGGGCGCCAACACCAACGAGATCCAGCCTCGCTTCAACAAGAACGACTTCAGCAACTACAAAGAGACGGACGACTACTCGTACACCGGCAGCACGTCGTACATGACGACGACAAAGGTCACTGCCTACCTCAACGGCTCGCTCATCTACGGCACCGAGCCTCACTAGCGCTCGCTGCGCGGGAGGGGCGGGCCCCGCCCCCGGGACCACTGCCCGCCGCCGATCAACCGATCGGATCTAGGACTTGGCTATCTCTATCGTGACGAGATTGGGGGCGAAGGCGCGCAGGGCCTGGAGGCTCCGCGACTGCCACTGCGCGCCCGGGTCGCTGAGGAACCGGATGCGGTAGTGGTCGTCGGCGCGCTCGTCGACCTGCGCGATCCAGCGGACGAACTCCTTGAGGCAGGACGAGTTCATGAAGACCAGCTCGCGGAAGTCGGCGACCACCTCGCCCATGTGCCCTTTGCGGGCCTCGTCGTCGACGGAGTCGAGGAATGGGCCGAGCGGGGCGTTGACCCGCAGGTCGGCGTTCCCCCAGAGGCGCATCACCAGCGCCTGGCCGTCGACGGCTGCCGTCGCTTCGAACTCGGTGTCTTTGATTCCGGGAATCTGAACTGCCGCCATGGACTCCGTAAAGTCTACACGGGCGGAAAACGACCGGTCAAATCACTGCCGAAAATCGCTCACTCGAACGGGTCGGCCTTCTTCTCGGCCGACTCGGTCGCGGCGGCGGGGGTCTTCGCGTCGCCGCCCTTGGGCGCCGCCGCTGCCTCCTCGCGTCGCGCTCCCCGTCGCCGCTTGGGCCGGGGGTGGGGCGAGGCCTTCGGCTCGGGCCGGCTGGCGGCTGCGGGTGCCGAGGCGGTGGGCCCGTTCGGCGCCGGCTCTGCGGCAGGCGCGGCGGCGGAGGCCGACGGAGCGGGCGCCGGCGCGGATTTGGTCGCGGTGGTCGCGGGCGCTGCCGGCTCGGGTGGCGGCGTCCGGATCGCGGTCCGGCTCGACCGGAGGGGTGCGCTGGAGGTCGCGGGCGCTGCCAGCGGCGGCGAGCGGTCGTGGGGCGCGCCGCCGATCTGCGGCCGGGCCAGCATCCAGGTGAGATAGAAGATCATCCCGACCAGCGCCGCCAGGCCGCCGTAGATCCAGACGCGATCTCGCCGGCTGGGCTGCTCGACGGTCGAGGGGGACGAGGGGAGCGTCGCCGGCGGGGGCGTCCGCGTCGTGCGGCTCCTCGTCTCGCTCCTCACCTCGCTGGCGCCCCGGACGCCCGAGGCGGTGAAGCTGCCGGGACGCAGCGCCATCGTGGGACCCTGCGTCTGCGGCTCGGCCCCGGGCGCCTCGACGCGCGGGTGGCGCTCGTCGCGCTCGACCTCCATGTCGAGGGCCGCGGTGGCGGTCTTGCGCCACTGCAGGAACTCGGCCGCGAACAGCCCCTTCATGTAGCTCGCCACCTGCAGCGGGCTGAAGCCTTCGTTGCTGAAGGCGAAGCGCTCGAGCGCCTGCGCCATCTCGTGCGCGCTGCCGAAGCGGGCGTCGCGCCGCTTGCGCAGCGCCCGCATCACGACCGCGTCCAGCTCGGCCGGCACGTCGGCGATCTCCGACGGGCGCGGGATCGGATCGTCGAGGATCGCGCGCATGGTCGCGAGCTCCGTCTCGCGCCTGAAGAGCCGACGGCCCGTCAAAACCTCCCAGAGCACGACGCCCAGCGCGAACACGTCGGCGCGGTGGTCGACGTCCTCGGCGGAGGCCTGCTCGGGGGACATGTACTCGATCTTCCCCTTGAGGCCGCCCGGGCTGGTGTGCGCCACGCGGCCGAACGCGCGCGCGACGCCGAAGTCGATCAGCTTGACCGCGCCCTCGAACGAGATGAGCACGTTTTGTGGTGAGACGTCGCGGTGCACGACGCCCAGCGGGCGCCCCTCACCGTCGGTGAGCGCGTGCGCGTAGCCGAGGCCGCTCGCCGCCTGGGCCATGATGTAGGCCGACAGCGCGGGACTGGGCGGCCTTTTCTCACGCGCGGCCTTGCGCAGGACCGCCGAGAGCGGCTTACCCTGCACCAGCTCCATCGCCAAGAAGTACTCCTCGCCGTCGTGGCCGACCTCGATGATGCGCACCACGTTGGGGTGATCGAGCAGCGCCGCCAGCCGCGCCTCGTCGAGGAACATCCCGATGAACTGCCGGTTGGAGGCCAGGTGTGGGAGGATTCGTTTGACGACCAGCAGCGTCCGGTAGCCGGTAAGCTCGCCCGACAGCGCCAGATAGACCTCCGCCATTCCCCCTGTCGCGAGGCGTCCGATTATCTGAAAGCGTCCGAGACGCTTGACCGTGTCGTCCATCCGAGAGTGGGAGAGCCGCCCGCCCTGGCGGTGATCGGAGGGCGTACCAACGGTCATCTTCTCATTTGACTCCACCAGCTTCGACGAGCACGGTCAAGTTGCGGCACTGACAAGGGGTGATTCTTGGCGGATACTCGCCGCCCTTTTCATACATTAGGTGACACCTGCCGCCGGGATCGAGGCACCTCGACTCTGTGGCGAGAGAGCAGAAGCCGGCTATAATCGTGCTTTTTCGGGGAGATAGATTGTGAACACGC
>DASYEX010000348.1:0-3057 GCA_036498765.1 Polyangia bacterium | reverse complement strand
CCCGCGGTCCCTCTACCCCCGAGACCGCCGCCGATCGCCCTGCCGGCGCGGCCCAACACCCCACCCCCGCCCGCCTCGGTCGCGACGCAGCCTCAAGCGCCCGCGCCTCCGCCGGCGCCCGTGTCGCAGGCGATCGACGACGAGTCCCCCTGACTACATCAGTGAGAACGGGAAGCTGATCACCTGGCCCATGTTCGATGCCGGGAACCGCAGGCTGCTCACGACACCCCTGATGCAGCCGGTGAGCCCGCCCCTTTGCAAGATCACGGGCGCCTCCACCTGAACGCCCTTCACGGCACCGGTGCGGAGAATGCGGAACTTCACGGTGACCCGGCCGGGGATGAAGGTGTAGTCGTCCGGCCGCGCCCGCGCGACGCAGCCGAGGACCGCGTCCTCTTTGGTGCGGAAGCGCGTGTCGATCTCGTCCTCGGACAGCTCGTGTCCGTTGTCGTTCGACAGGTCGAGGTGCATGGTTTCGGTGCGCGAGAGATCCTCGCCCTGCCAGACCATCTTGAGATCGGAGGCGCGCAGCTTGACGGGCGGGGGCTCGTCGACGGGCGGACGCGAGACGGCGGTCGGCGCCGGCACCCGTGACGGCGCGCGTACGGCGAGCACGTCATCCGAGGGGCCCACCTCGGTGGTCGCGGCGCCGCCCGGCGCCAGCGGCGCGCGCTCTTCCGACGGCGGCGCGTAGACCCCTGGTGGCGGGCCCTCGCCCGGTGGCGCTTCGCCCGGTGGCGCTTCGCCGGGCCGCGCTTCGCCGGGGGCCGCCTCGCCCGCCGGCGCCGACGCGACGAAGACCTCGTTGCGCGCGAGGCGCCGCGCCCCACGCCGTTTTCGCCGGTGGCGTTCCTTGCCCGCCTTGGCCGGCTGGTCGGCGGCGGCGACCGCCGGCGCGTGATGCGCCTGGAGGTATTGCCGCCAATAGAAGACGCCCACGAGACCCCCGGCAGTGAGGACGAGCAGCACCAGGAATCCTTTCATCGGCCCGGACCGAGACTACAACACGTGGTGGAGCGACCGGGCGCTCATCGACGGAGGCCGGCGGCGAGGTCGGGCTCCATGCTCTTCAGCTCGCCTTTCCGATAAGCTGACCCCGGGTGGTCGGCGATGGGTTCCGAAACGGTAGCGCGACGCGATCTCGGACGGCCCTCGTCCGACGCCGGGAGCTACCGACCGGACGTCGACGGCCTGCGGGCCGTGGCGGTCCTGGGCGTGATCGGGTTTCACGCGTTCCCGGCCCGATTGCCGGGCGGGTTCGTCGGGGTGGACGTGTTCTTCGTCATCTCGGGCTTCCTCATCAGCGGCCTCGTCTTCCGGGGCCTCGCGGCCGGCTCGTTCAGCGCCGCTGACTTCTACGCCCGGCGGATCCGGCGCATCTTCCCGGGCCTGGTGCTGGTGTTGTCGGCCTGCCTGGCGTTCGGCTGGTACGTGCTGCTGGCCGACGAATTCGCGCGGCTCGGCAAGCAGGTGGCGGCCGGAGCGGGCTTCGTCGCCAACCTGTGGCTGTGGCACGAAGGGGACTACTTCCAGGGCGACGCCGTCACCAAGCCACTCCTGCACCTGTGGTCGCTGGGCGTGGAGGAGCAGTTCTACCTGCTCTGGCCGCCGCTGCTGGTGCTCGCCTGGCGCCGCTCCCGCCGCTCCGTGCCCTGGATCGCGGCGCTGGTCACCGTCGCGTCGCTGGTGACGAACCTGGCCATCGTCCACCGCTTTCCGCGGGCGGCTTTCTACGCGCCGTTCTCGCGGTTCTGGGAGTTGACCGCGGGCGGATGGCTCGCCCACGCGAAGCTCGGTCGCTCGGACGGCGACGAAAACCGGCAGCGCGCCAACGCGATGTCCTGGCTGGGCATCGGCCTCATCGCCGCGAGCTTCGCCGTCGTCCGGGAGACCAGGGCCTTCCCCGGCGCCTGGGCCGTGCTTCCCACCCTGGGCGCCTGTCTCGTCATCGCCGCCGGTCCCCGCGCGGTGGTCAATCGATGGGTGCTCTCGCACCGCGCCTTGGTGGCGATCGGCCTCCTCAGCTACCCACTCTACCTCTGGCACTGGCCGCTGCTGTCGTTCGCGCGCATCGTCGAGGGACACCGCCCCGAGGTCGGCCTCCGCCTCGCGCTCATCGCGGCGAGCTTCGTCGTCGCGCAGGCGATCACCAGCTTGCTGGAACGACGGGTGCGCCGCGCGCGTGGCCGCCGGCCGCTGCTGGTCCTCGCCACCTTGGCCGCCGTCAACCTGGTCGGGGGTCTGGCCATCGTCCGGTCGAAAGCCCGCCCCCGCAACAGCGGAAACGGCGTCGAGCGCATCGTCGAGGCGAGCGGCGACTTCAAGTACCCGCCCCAGGGCTTCGGCCCCTTTGACTGGAACGGGCGCCGGTACCTGCGGCACCCTGGCGGCGGCGCCGGCGGGACGTTGCTGTTCGGCGATTCACACCTCGAGCAGTACGGCGCGCGCATCGACCGGGTCCTCGGCGAGCACCCGGCGGATGGAGAGCCCGCGTACCTGGTCAGCGTGGGCGGCTGTCCGCCCATTCCCGGCGTCGAGGAGGATCAGCACCCCGAGTGCGACACCTGGCGCGCGGACGCGCTGGCGCTGGCGCGCCGCCCGGAGATCGACACCGTCGTCGTGGGGGCGTGCTGGAGCTGCTACTTCATCGAGATGACCGCGCCGCCCGAGGGCGAGCGCCGGCGCGGGACGCCCGACAGCTTCGACTACTATTTCGAGGACCGCGGCCGGCCCGGCGCGGCCCGGCGCTACTTCCGCGCGGGGGCGGGAACCGACCAGGCGCTGGCCGCCCTCGAAGAGATGCTGGCGTCGCTGGTTCGAACCCAGAAGCGCGTGTTCGTGCTGCTCGACAACCCGAACGGGACCGATCTCGATCCCAAGAGCTACCTCGGGGGCAGCCGCCTGGCGACGCTCCATTGCGTCGAGCCGGTGCCGCCGCATCGGTTGACGGCGCGCGAGCACGAGGTGCGGCGCCAGCTCGTGGCGCTGGCGGGCCGCGCCGGAGCGGTGGTCATCGATCCCCTCCCGTCTCTGTGCGCGGGCGATCTCTGCCCGATA
>DASYEX010000347.1:0-5690 GCA_036498765.1 Polyangia bacterium | reverse complement strand
GCGCTCTTCTTGGCGTTGTCGGCCGCGGCCTGGGCACCCGCGTAGTCACCCTGCTTGAGCGCCGCCTCGGCCCGGGCCATCAGATCGCCCGCCGTCGTGTAGTCCGCCTGGGCGTAGTGCATCGCCTCGACCGTGTCGGCCGTGCGGAGCGCCAGCTGCGCCGCCGCGATCTTCTGTTCGGAGACGAGCTGCTGCGACAGCTTTTCCTGCTCGACCTTGTTCTTCTGCTGCTCGCTGGACATCTCCTGCGAGAGCCGCGCCTTGTCGGCCTCGGCGCTCTTGCGTCCCTCGACGATCTTCGTCAGAAGGGCGACCTTCTCCTGCTCGCTGGTCAGGTCCTTGGCCAGGCCGGTGTACTCCTCCTCGGCCTGGGCCTGCTGGCCGGACAGGCTCTGGATCTCCGCCTTGAGCTGATCTTGATCGTAGAGCGCGATCGCCGTCTTCAGCTTGAGCTGCGCCATCAGCGCGTTGGTGCGCGACTCCGGCAGGTCGTTCGACTGCCAGTTGTCGTGGGCCGCGGCGCCTCGCCGGTCGGCCTCCGCCATCAGGTCGGGCGCGCGCTTGGCCACCTCGGGCAGCTTGTTCTGATTGGCGGCGCGCAGCGTCTCCAGCGCCTGGAGCTCGGACGGCTTCGGTGGGGTGGCGCATCCCGCGGCGGCGCCGAGCGCCAAGGCCGCGAAGGTGAAGTGGACCCGGGCCCGGCTCACTGGGCGGCCTTCTCGAGCGCCTTCTTCTTGTCGCTCGTCTCCTGGAGGGTCTTGCGCGTGCGCGCGATCTTGTCCTTCACGTCCTTGAGCGACGCCTCGCGCTTCTGTTCCTGCGCGCGCAGCTTGGAGACCGTGATCTCGGCGCGGATCAGATCCGCCTGTTTGAGCGTCCGATCGAGCACCTCGCGCACCTGATCGTATTCGTGCTTGGCCCGCAGCCCCCAGGCCTCGTCGAGCCAGGACTTGAGCCGGGCGATCTCATCGGTGACCGCCTTCAGCTCGTCGAGCCGCTCCAGGTCGGCGACGGACGCTTTCTGAGTATCGATCTGGCGCTGCAGGTCGTCCTCCTCACCAGCGCGCGCCACGCCGCTCATCGACACCAAAAGACCAACGACCCCAAGTCCAACTGCCACCACTCCCAATGTTTTTTTCAAACGGATCATCTGAGGCTGCTCCTCTGGTCGACGGATCTGTCATGCGACCTTAAGCCGCGGGTCCTTCAAGTTCAAGAGGCCCGGACGGTGTTCGGTCCGCGACGAGATTCAACGGGTGCGTCCGGCGGGCGGCCGAAACAATCGGTGAATCGACCAGTCGATCGCCAGCGAGACGAGCACGCCGGTGGTCGCCCCGATGAGATCCCAGCTCAGGTCTCTCCAGGAGGCGTCTCCATGTCCGTCCAGATCCCAGAGCTCCTTGGCGACGCCCGCGCCGACCGCCAGCGCGGCGCCGCCGGCGGCACGCGTGGCGCGGCTCTCGGTCCCCATCGAGGTCCCCGCGTACCCGACGACCGCCAGCGACGCCGAGGCGGAGAAGTGAAGCGCCTTGTCCCGCCCCCACCAGGGGTCGGCGTCGGTCCCCTCCGCGTGGGCCGCGCCGACGGGCAGGGTCACGGCGACGACCAAGGCCACGACGAAAGCGGCCCGGACGAAGGTGGTCGTCGCTGGTCGCGGCCGCATGGCGCGGATGCTACGACGGGTCGCGGGCGGCGCGCGCGGTGGTAATATCACGGCGTGGAGAACGTGATCGAGGTTCGCTACGCGGGCGTCGTGGTGGGGCGCTCCACGAAGGTGCGCGACTGGAACGACGCGGGCGCGTTCATCGGCTTCGCCGAGCCGCTCCCCAGCGGGACGCCGCTGGTGCTGAAGGGCGACGGCGTCGAGCAACCGGCGCGCGTCGTCGAGGTGATCGAATCGGCCGATCCGGCGGTGGCCGGAATGCGCGTGACGTTCGTGGACGTTGCCCGCGCGTCGCGGTCGACCGCCAAGGGTTCCGCGACGCCCGCCAAAGCCGCGCCAGCTCCGGTGGCCGCGGCGCCGAGCCCCGCGCCGGCGCCGGTCGTGGCGCCCAGCCCGGTGGCCGCGCCCGCGGCGCCGCCTGCGGCGGCCGCCAACGCAGCGCCGGTCGAGCTTTCGGGGGGTGGGTCGTCCGCAGCGGCCGCCGGTGACGTCGCGGGCCCCCCGAGCAGCGAGCACGGCGAGGGCGAGGCCGGGCAGGGCGGCGGGGGCGGCAAACGCCGGCGCCGCCGCCGGTGATCCGACCGCCCCGCCTCCGTCCCGGCAGCGTCGTTCGCGTCGTCGCGCCGTCGGGGCCCGTCCCGCGCGACGCCTTCGCCGCCGGCCTCGCGCCGCTGCGCGCGCGTTACGACGTCCGGTGCGACGAAGCGGCGATCTTCGCCCGCGAGGGCTTTCTGGCCGGACCCGACGAGCAGCGCCTCGGCGCCCTCCGCGCCGCGCTCGAAGAGCCCGACGTCGCGGCGGTGATCATGGCGCGGGGCGGTTACGGTCTTCTGAGGCTGCTCCCCTTCCTCGAGCCGGGTCTCTTCACGCGCCGCCCGCGCGCCTTGGTCGGCTTCTCGGACGGCACCGCGCTGCTGGCGGCCGCGGCGCGCGCCGGCGTCGCCTCCGTCCACGGACCGGTCGTCACCCAGCTCGGCAACGTGCCCGACGGCGATCGCGACGCGCTCTACGCGCGCCTGGAAACCGCGGGGCCGGCGCCGCTCTTCGACGGGCTCGAGGAGGTCATCCCGGGGCGTGTGCAGGGACCGCTCGTGGGCGGCAACCTGGAGGTCTTCTCGCGCCTGGTCGGGACGCCGTACCTCCCTGATCTCTCGGGCGCGATCCTCTTCTTCGAAGACCTGGGCGAGCGGCCCTACCGCATCGATCGAATGATCACTCACCTCGATCTGGCCGGCGTGTTCGGCGCCGTCTCGGCGGTGGTGCTGGGCGACTTCTCGAGCTGCCGCGAGCCCGCGGCCACGCGCGACGAATCGCCCACCGCCGACGAGGTCCTGCTCGAGCGCCTCGGGCGCCTGCCGATTGCCGTCGCGCGCGGGGGCGCCTTCGGCCACGGCACGCGCAACGTCGCGCTCCCCTACGGCGCGCTCTGCGAGCTCGACACGCCGTCGGGCACGCTGGTGACGTTGGAAGGCGCGGTCAGCTAATCAGCGACCCCGAGGGGCTGGGCATCGGCTCCGGCTCGTCGATTTTTCCGAAGCGTTCCTCGTAGCGGCGGACGTTGTGCTCGAGCGCGCGCAGGAGGCGTTTGGTGTGGCGGGGAGAGGAGATGACCCGGGCCCGGACCCGCGCGCGCGGCGTGGCCGGCTGGATGTAGGCGAAGTCGAGGATGAACTCGTTGTCGTTGTGGTTGATGAGGACGAGGTTCGAGTAGACACCCTGCGCGATCGCGTCGTCGACGTCGATCTGGATCTGCGGGACGCCGGGGTCGGCTGGAGGTTTCGGATTGTCGGCCATGGGTACGGTATACAACGAGGGGATTGCACCGGGCTAAGATGTCCATCGTGCCTCCGCGGGTCATCGGCATCGATCTCGGCGCGCGCCGGATCGGCGTGGCGCTGACCGACGCGCTGGGGGTGACCGCGCAGCCGCACGCCATGATCCCCCGGCGGGGCGGCCAGCGCGACCTGGACGCGATCCGGGATCTGGTGCGCGCGCACGGCGCCGGCCGGGTCGTGCTGGGGCTCCCGCTCTCGCCCGAAGGGGAGCGGGGGCGCGCTGCCAGGAGCGTCGAGGCCTTCGCCGAGCGGCTGCGGGCGGCGCTCGACGTTCCGGTCGAGCTCTGCGACGAGAGCTTCAGCACCGTGGAGGCGGAAGAGGTGCTGCTGGCCGCTGATCTTTCGCGCGCGCGCCGCCGCGAGGTGATCGACAAGTTGGCAGCGGCGATCATCCTGCGGCGATGGCTCGACGCCCAGGCGTCCGGAGGCAAACCAACCGAATGAAGACCGCCAAGAAAAGGGCTCTGATCGTCTTTGCGGTCACGAGCGCGCTGGGGGCGATCGCGCTGGCGATCGTGGTCCACACCGCCTGGCGCTATGGGGACCGCACGGGCGGAACGGCGCAGGGCAAGGTGGAGATCGAGATCCCGCCCGGCGCGGGCGCGGGCGACGTCGCCGATCGGCTGGCCAAGGCCGGGCTGATCGGGAACCCGGCCATCTTCCGTCTCTACGCCGGGCAGCGCGGCGTCGCCGGGCGGTTCAAGGCCGGGCGCTACGAGATCAACGCGCCGGCCACGCCGCGGCAGATCCTCGACGTGCTGGTCAAGGGCGCCGCCGACGAGCTCGTCACGGTGATCATCCCCGAGGGGAAGAACCTGGTCGAGGTGGCGGAGATCCTCGACGCCGCGGGCGTCGCCAACAAGGCGGCGCTGGTCATGAAGGCGACCGACCCAGCGTTCGCCGCCGAGCTGGGGCTGCCGGGGACGACGCTCGAGGGCTACCTCTTCCCCGACACCTACCGGCTGCGCCCGCACACGCCGCCCGCGCGCGCGCTCATCCCTCTGGTCCGGCGCCACCGCGCGGTGTTCGCCGAGCTCAAGGCCGCCCACGCCAAGACGGTCGCCGAGCTGAAGAAGACGCTGGGGTTCGACGACGCCAAGATCGTCACGCTCGCCTCGATCGTCGAGAAGGAGACCGGCCGCAGCGAGGAGCGGCCGCGCATCGCCCAGGTGTTCATCAACCGCCTGCGCATGCCGACCTTCGTCCCCAAGCTGCTGCAGACCGATCCGACCATCATCTATGGCTGCACGGTGGCGACGCCGCGCTCGAACGCCTGCCTCAAGTGGGACGGGCGCATCCGGCGGATCCAGCTCGACGATCACGACAACCCGTACAACACCTACACGCACGAGGGGCTGCCGCCGGGGCCGATCTCCAACCCGGGGCGCGCGGCGCTGGAGGCGGTGATGGCGCCCGACCACACCGCCTACCTTTACTTCGTGGCCAAGAACGACGGCACCCACTACTTCTCCAAGACGGTCGCCGAGCACAACGCTGCGGTCGTGAAGTACCAGCGCGCCGGGAAACCGCTCGGGCAATGAGCGCGTCGGAGGAGTGCGAGCCGGGCTCGCGCGAGTCCATCGCGGGGGCGGCCATCGCGGTCGACGGGCTGGGCAAGGTCTTCCACTCACCCGCCGGGCTGCGCGAAATGTTGCGCGGCCGGCTCTACGGCAAGCCGGTGACCGCGCTGGCCGACGTCTCCTTCGCGGTTCAGCCCGGCGAGATCGTCTGTGTGATGGGGCCGAACGGTGCCGGCAAGTCGACGTTGGTTCGCATCCTGGGCGGGCTCCTCTTGCCGTCGTCGGGGCGCGCGCGCGTGGCGGGCATCGACGCGGGCGCAGGCACCTCCGAGTTCCGCCAGCGGGTCGCCTTCGTGGTGGGCGACGAGCGGAGCTTTCACTTCCGCGTCACCGGGCGCGGCAACCTCCACTACTACGCGGCGCTGCACGGGCTCCGGCCGGCGGCGGCACGGCGGCGCGCGGCTGAGCTGCTGGCCCGGGTCGGGCTCAGCGAGGCGGCGGATCGCCGCTATCTCGAGTACTCGCGCGGGATGCGGCAGCGCCTGGCGATTGCGCGCGGCCTGCTCGGCGATCCGAAGGTGCTGCTGCTCGACGAGCCGACGCTGGGGCTCGACCCCAAAGGGGCGCGAGATCTTCGGAAGTTCCTGCGCGGGAGATCATCCGCGGCGCGGG
>DASYEX010000346.1:0-10736 GCA_036498765.1 Polyangia bacterium | reverse complement strand
GCAAGGACGACGGCAAGTCCGCCACCGTCACCCTCACCGGCTGCGCCACCGCCGAGGTCACGATCGACGGCGACAGCGAGAGCGTCACCCTCGACCGCTGCGCCGCGATTTGAGGAGCCCGGCGTCCGCTCAGCGGAGCAGCGAGACGACGCGCATCGAGCTCTCGACGACCCGGCGCAGGTGCAGCGCGTCCACGCGCCCGTTCATGCCGGACAAGTTCTCCTCGGTCTGGGCGCGCGTGCGGGCGATGCGCTTCTCCATCCGGGCCCACATGAGGGACATCGCCCCCAGCTCCTCGTTGCCGATCCACATCAGGTTGCAGCGGTTGCAGCGGTCGAAAAAGACCAGCCTGGCGCCGCAGTAGTCGGACTTCTCCATCGCCCGGCCGCAACCCGGGCAGGGGGCGGCGCCCGTCCGATCGGGGAGCGCCTGGATCTGGGCGTCGGCGTCGAAGCTCTCGAGCACCGGGGCGCTCAGCGCCTCCAGCGCCGGCATCAACGCCGCCTGCTTGACCAGCAGGGTGTTGCAGGCCTCGCAGGCCTCCAGGCCGACGCCGCCGATCTCGCGGCCGCCCAGCGCCTTTCCACACCGCGTACAGGTCCCGTTCGCTGCCGTCCCGGAGCCGCTCATGCCACCCTCCTCGCCAATCTCCGGCGAGGATAACCCGCGGGCCGCCCGCTGGATCAACATTTTGGGGGCCGCAATCGGCCGGTCGGGCGCGTGTCATCATGCGCGCCGCGTGGAAGGTTCGGTCTCAGCCGCCGTCACCCCCGGGGCCGCGTTCGCGCACCGCGACTTTCGGCGCTACGTCGTCTCGTCGCTGGCCCTGAACCTGGGCGCGCAGATGACGACGGTGGCCGTTGGCTGGCAGATCTACGCGCTCACGCACCGGGCCATGTCGCTGGGGCTGGTGGGCCTGGTGCAGTTCGCACCCGTGTTGGCCTTGACGTTGCCGGGGGGGAACGTCGCCGATCGGATCGATCGCGGGCGGATCGTGGCGGTCTGCAGCCTCACCTTGTCGGTCTGCGTGCTGGCGCTCTGTCTCTTGGCGGCGCGGCAGGCCGGGCCGTCACCGATCTACGCCGTGCTCTTCTTCGTGGGCGTGGCCCGCGCTTTCCTGGCGCCCGCGGGCCAAGCGGTGGTCCCGGGGCTGGTGCCGCCCGAGCACCTGGCCAACGCGGTCACCTGGACGTCGACGACCTGGCAGGTGTCGACGATTGCAGGCCCCGCGCTGGGCGGCGTGCTGTACGGCGCCGCAGGCGGACCGCTCTGGGTCTACGCGGTGGCGGCGGGGCTCCTGGCGCTGGCCGCTGCGGTGGCGTTCTCTCTTCGCCCCCACCCGCCCGTCCAGGGGGCCAGCCAGGCCGGCGCGCTGGCGCGCGTCGCCGAGGGGCTGCGCTTCGTCTGGCGCCGGCCGGTGATCCTCGAGTCGATCTCGCTGGATCTGTTCGCGGTGCTGCTGGGGGGCGCGACGGCGCTGCTCCCGATCTTCGCCAGCGACATCCTTCACGTGGGACCCCGGGGGTTGGGTGTTTTGCGCAGCGCGCCTGCGGCGGGGGCGGCGCTGGTGGCGGTCGGCCTCGCTTACCGGCCGCTCACCCGGCGGGCGGGGCCGATCCTGCTCGCCTGCGTGGCGCTGTTCGGGGTGGCCACCATCGTGTTCGGGCTCTCGCGCCAGTTCTGGCTGTCGCTGGCGGCGCTGGTGGTCCTGGGCGCTTCGGACATGGTGAGCGTGGTGGCCCGCTCGACGGTGGTGCAGCTGCGGACACCGCACGAGATGCGCGGCCGGGTCAGCGCGGTGAACATGGTGTTCATCTCCAGCTCGAACGATCTCGGCGAGCTCGAGTCCGGGCTCACCGCCGCCTGGCTGGGGGCGGTCCCCGCCGTCATCGTCGGCGGCGTGGGGACGCTGGTGGTGGTAGCCGTCTACACCTTCGCGCTCGGCTCCCTGCGCAAGATCGATCGGCTCGACGAGACCGTCTGAGGCCGATCGATCAGACGAGCGGTCTCAGCGCCACCATCAGGCGGTCGTTGTCCGCCGGCCTTCCGACGCTGATGCGGAGCTTGGTGCGGAGCTCGGGGGCCGACCACCAGCGGACCAGCAGGCCCGACGTCTTGAGCGACCGGTAGATCTCCTCGGCCCGCTCGCCGAGCTCGACCAGCAAGAAGTTGGCGGCCGACTCGGGCCAGGTGAGGCCCAGCGCGTCGAGCGCCGCCTCCAACCGCGCGCGCTCGTCCAGCGTACGGCCCACGCAGTCGGCGTGGTAGGCGCGGTCTTCCAGCGCCGCGATCCCGATCGCCTGGGTGATGGCGTTGACGTTGTAGCTGTCCTTGACCTTGGTGAGCTGTTCGATGACGGGCGCGGCGGCGAACAGCAGGCCCAGGCGGGCGCCGGCCAGGCTGAAGCTCTTGGACATCGTGCGCAGGACGACCAGGTTCTCGTGCTGGCGGAGGTACGGCAGCATGCTGGCGTCGACGCCCGCGCCGAGCGCGAAATCCACGTAGGCCTCGTCGACGACCACCACCGCGTCCTTCGCCTCGTCGCAGAGCGCGCGCAGCGCCTCGACTGGGACCAGCGTGGCGGTCGGGTTGTTGGGGTTGGCGAGGATGATCATCTTCGCGCGCTGGCCGGTCAGATCGGGGGGCAGCCCGAAACGGCGCCCCTCGACGACGAAGGGGAGGCGTACCAGCTCCGCCCCCTGCAGCGCGGCCAGCGTCGAATAGAGCCCGTAGGTGGGCCAGGGGCAGGCGACGCGGTCGCCGGCGTCGAGAAAGCCGCGGTAGAGGACGGTCAGGCAGTCGTCCGAGCCGTTCCCGGCCAGGATCTCGTCGGCCGCCACGCCGTAGCGGGCGGCCGCGACCGCGCGCAGGCCTCTGCTGGTCGGATCGGGATAGAGCCGCAGCGACTCGTCGGCGATCGCGCTCAGCGCCGCGCGGACGCGCGCCGAGGGGGGGAACGCCCCCTCGTTGGTGTTGAGCTTGGTGAGGTCCGCGATCTGCTCGCCCGGCGTGTAGCCGGGCATGGCCCGCACGGCGGGGCGGAGGAGGTCAAGGGGCGATCTTCGAGGGGGCATCGTGGTCCTGTCTGACATCTGGGGACGCTGGTAGGCTAACCGAGATGGCGCGCATCCTCATCATCGACGACAACGAGACGATGCGCGAGGGCCTGGGGGCCACCGTGCGGCGGATGGGGCACGAGGCCGTCCTGGCCCTTTCCGGGGACGAGGGGCTCAAGCAGTTCGCCGCCGTGCGGGGGGCGATCGACTTCGTCATCACCGACCTCAAGATGGAAGGCAAGGGCGGCCTCGAGGTGGTGCGGGCCGTCGCCGAGCGCGACCCCGACTGCCCGGTCATGATCGCCACCGCGTTCGGCACCGTGGAGACCGCCGTGGAGGCGATGCGGATGGGGGCCTTCGACTTCATCCAGAAGCCGTTCGCCCCCGAGGTGGTGCGGCTCAAGGTGGCGCGGGCGCTGGAGCTGCGGTCCGAGCGGCGCGCGCGCGAGCGGGCCGAGGCGGAGAGCGCGGCGCTGCGCGACGACGCCGCGCGCGAGTACCGCTTCGACGAGATCGTCGGTGACACGCCGGCGATGCGGGCGGTGTTTCAGCTCATCGAGAAGGTGGCGCCCACCGACGCCTCGGTCTACATCCACGGCGAGTCGGGCACGGGGAAAGAGTTGGTGGCGCGCGCCATCCACGGGCGGTCCAAGCGGGCGAATGGGCCGTTCGTCAAGGTGAACTGCGGCGCGCTGACCGAGACGCTGCTCGAGTCGGAGCTGTTCGGCCACGAGAGGGGGGCCTTCACGGGCGCCATCAAGCGGAAGCTCGGGCGGTTCGAGCTGGCCGACAAGGGGACGTTGTTCCTCGACGAGATCGGCGACGTGACGCCGGCGCTGCAGCTCAAGCTCTTGCGCGTGCTGCAGGAGCGCGAGTTCGAGCGCGTGGGGGGGGAGGAGACGATCAAGGTCGACGTGCGCGTGCTGTCGGCGACCCACCGGGACATCGCCGCCGAGGCGGCCGGCGGGCGGTTCCGCGAGGACCTCTACTACCGGCTGCACGTCGTGCCCTGCGAGGTCCCGCCGCTGCGCGAGCGCAAGGACGACATCCCGCGCCTCGTCGCGCACTTCATCGCCAAGCTGGGGCCGCGCACCAACGCCTCCATCGATCCCAGGAAGGGGATCAGCGACGGCGCCCTGGCGCGGCTCGGCCTCTACGCCTGGCCGGGGAATGTCCGGGAGCTGGAGAACGTCATCGAGCAGGCGCTGGTGTTCGCCGAGGGGACCGCCATCGACGTCGGCGCGCTGCCGGCGTCGGTGCGAGGTGGCCTGCCCGAGAACGCGCTGGCGCTGCCCGGCGGCGAGATGTCGCTGCCGGCGCTGCTCGAGGATCTCGAGCGGCAGCTCATCCAGCGCGCCTACGACAAGAGCGACGGCGTGAAGACCGAGACCGCCCGCCTGCTCGGCATCAAGACCAGCGCGCTCTACTACAAGCTTGAGAAGTACGGCATCGGCACCATCGAGAGCCGCGGCGATAAAGCGCCGCCGCCGGAGGCCGATGCAGAAGAGATGCTGCTCGAGGACGGCCCGCCCGGTGGCGGCGGAGGCCGGTCACGATAGGATTTGGTGACCCTGGGAGGGTCCCCAGCCCCCCCCGCGATGGGCTTCGGCGAGCCGAGCTCGCCTCCGCCCGCGCGCTCCTAGGCGCGGAAGCCCGGCACGCGGCGCGGCTGCGGATCGTGGTGGTCGCCGCGCTGGCGGCCACCGCGGTGGTGATCGGCTGCGCGACGGCCGAGGGCGCGCGCCGTGGCAGAGGCCCACGCGTGCAGGAAGGGCGCGCCAGCTATTACGGGCGCGGCTTCGCCGGGCACAAGACCGCCTCCGGTGAGCGCTTCGACCCCAACGCCATGACCGCCGCTTCGCCGTCGCTGCCGTTCGGCACCCGCGTGCGGGTGAGCCGCCCCAACGGCCGCTCGGTGACCGTCCGGATCAACGACCGCTGCGGCTGCCCGGGCGGCCGGATCGTCGACCTCTCCGAGGGGGCCGCGCGCAAGCTGGACATGATCAAGGCGGGCGTGGTGACCGTGCGGCTCGAGATCCTGGGGCGCTAGAGCGGGCGCTCGGCGCCGCGCCAGTCTTTCCAGTCGCGCGAGGTAGACCAGGACGGGTCAGACTTTTTTTCCGCTCTTCACGCGCAGCGTCGGGCCGGTCATGGCGATACCCATCACGTCGCCGGCGACGGCGCCCTCAATCTCGACCTTGGCGCCGTCCTGCTCGATGCCGCGCGTCGCCCCCTCGAGCACGTAAGTCGTGCCGTCGTCGGCCACCAGCTGCCAGTGACCGCCTTCCAGATCGCTGCGGCGAACCGTCCCGTGAAATTTGCCCATGTCGAAAGTATACGTCGCCGTCTGCGCCAGGGCTTGACGGAGGTTCCGGGAAAATCAGGTTGGATCTTTGATAGAGGGCGGCAGGGAGGTGGGTGATGGGGAAGTCGAAGCTGGGCAGTTGGTGGGCGGCAGGGGCAGCGGTGTGCTTGTTGATCTCCGCGGGGGTGGCGGCGCAAGGAATGTCGGGGAACGATTCGCCGGTGGCGGGGGTGGACTCGCCGTTCAATGAGCGGGGTGGTCCGAACCAGGCGGTCCTCACGCACATGCACGAGCTGAATCAGCGGGCGATCACCGACGCCGGGATCGCGATGCAGCGGACGGCGAACGCCGCGGTTCGCGACTATGCGCAGCGGCTCATCGAGGAACGCATGGCCTCGGACGCCAGGATCCTCGAGTATGCGCACCAGCAGGGGATGAACGTCGACGTGATCCGCGCGGGGACGGCGGCGCAACCCCAGGCCGATCTGGGGCGGAGCGAGCTGGCCGTCTCGCCGGCGAACAAGTTCGACGAGGACTTTGCGAACAAGATGGTGGCCGACCGACAGGCCGCCTACCACATGGCCGAGAAGGGGGCCACGCTGGTGCGAGGGCCGGAGATCCGGGGCCTGCTCCGCGATCTGTCGCCGACGCTGCTGAAAGAGCAAGCCGACGCGATGGCGCTGGTCGGGGCGCTGCCGAGGACCTACCCGCCGGCGCTCACGCTCCCGGCCGAGCCGCCCGGCGTCGACCGGACGCACACCGGCAAGGATGCCCGCCCCGTCGTCGCGCCCTGAGGGTGCGACTACT
Source organism: Polyangia bacterium (assembly GCA_036498765.1). Classification (GTDB taxonomy): domain Bacteria; phylum Myxococcota_A; class Polyangia; order Fen-1088; family Fen-1088; genus JADGRB01. Next base: position 4,568 of record DASYEX010000346.1, on the reverse strand, counting down.
TGGGCGGCTTGACGACGAGCAGCCGCCCGCCGGCCGAGTCGGCGACGTAGCCGGTGCCGTCCGCGCCGGCCACCACGCAGCGCGCCCCCTTGGCGGTCGCCGTCTCGCCGATTTTGCTGAGCGCGCCGTTCTTCTCCACCCGCGCGAAGGTCAGCTTGCCGTCGGCGCCGGAGGCGACCAGCAAGAGCCCGGGCTTGGCCGCGTAGTCGATGTTGTCGACGCCGTGTCCGGTCCGGATCCGGCCGACTTCCTTCCCGTCGCGCGCCAGGTCGAACGCCACCGCACCGTCGGTGCAGGCCGCGAACAGCAGCCGTCGCTCGGCGTCGATGGCCAGCCCGCGCGGTCCGTCCGCGCCGCACCCGGTTGGAAAGCTGGCCACCACCTTGCGCGTCTTGGCGTCGATCGCCAGCGTCCGGTCGTGGTCTTCCAGGTTGGTGTAGAAGACGCCGCGGCTCTGGTCGACGGCCACCCCCTCGGGATCGCCGTCGATCTTGATCGTCATCGGCTCCCCGCGCTCGGGCTTCGAGGCGGCGACGATGGTGACCGTTCGCGTGCGCGGCGTGGTCACCCAGACCTCGCGCGTGGCGCGGACGTACGTCACGCCGTCGGGGGTCGAGGGCAGCTTGCGGCACGCCGTACGGGTTCGGGTGAGAGGATCGACGGCGCAGACGCTGTCATCGCCGCGGTTGCCGACCCAGGCCACGCCGTCGTCGGCGACCGTTGCCGAGCTGGGGCCCATCTTGGGTCGGTCCGGCCGCCGCGGGGGCGCGGTCGGAAAGCCGCCGATCGGCGTCACCTTGCCGGTCGCGATGTCGACGACGTCGACGTTGCCGGTGTTTCCCGCGGGGACCCAGATCCGGCCGTGCGCCTGATCGGACGCCAGGTAGTCCATCCCCACCGGCGGTCCGCCGGGCAGTGCGATGGATTCGGCGGCCAGGGCCGAGAGAATCAGGGCGGCGAGCATCGGGCGCGCTCCTCCGTCAGGCGCGGGCGCCGAAGCGTTTGATCGACCGGGCCTTGGCCTTGGCCGCCTCGATTTCGCGATCGCGCGGCGGAGCGTGCGTCACCAGCTGATCGACCAGACGGCGGGCGACACGAAAGGTGTCGTCGACGGCGCGCGCGAAGGCCTTCTCGTTCTCGTGCGACGGGTGGGCGAACCCGCTCAGCTTGCGCACGAACTGCTCGCTGGCCGAGCGGATCTCTTCGTCCGTCGCGGGCGGCGCGAAGTTGAACAGCGTCTTGATGTTCCGGCACATGCGGCGAGGCTAGCACGCCTCCGGGCCGGCCTGTTTCGCTCCGGGGCCGCTACGGCTTGGTCGAACACTGCGGAAAGCCGTTCAGCCAGGCGGCGACCAGCGCCACGCCGTCGGTGTCGACCTGATGCGAGACGATCGGCGGCATCTGGGTGCCCATCATCGTGCCGTCGACGCCGTCGCGGTGATCCATCCGGTAGTACGCCGCGCTGTGGGCGGGGTCGCAGGGGGTGAAGATCTGCGGGGCGTCCACGCCGGTGATCTGGTAGATGGCGGGTTTCCCCACCCCCGTCGTCCAGGTGTCGGTCGCCTGCGGGCTGGTCAGCGCCGCCACCTCGAGGCGCATCCAGATGCCGGTGTCCGACGCCTCGCCGTTGCCGTTGTTGTGGCAAGCGTTCCCGCAGTTCATGTGCAGGTAGCCGAGGGCCGCCGCGGTGGCCGCGTCGCCGGGGATGGTGAGGGGGCTGGTCGGCGGATCGGTCAGGAGGTTGCCGGCGGTCAGCGTCGCCATGGTGACGCCCGAGGCCTGGGGCGACGACAGCGCCACCGCCTCGAAGCCGAGCACGTGGTCGATCCGGCCGTTGTGGCAGTCGTAGCAAGCGTTCTGGGTGGGGATCTCGTAGCCGTTGCCGTCGGCGTCCAGCTCGCCGTCGGTCAGCTCGGGGGCCGAGGATCCGTCGGCCGCCCAGCGGTAGGTGGTGAAGTACCAGCGGCCGCTCGGCTGCTTCCAGATGAGGCGCGTCTCCAGGCGCGCGCCGCCGACGACGAACTCCTTCCAGATCTTGGTGCCCGGGCTGAACGTCCACTCGTCCATGTTCGAGGTGTCGATCTTCGTCCCCGGCGGCAGGTAGATCCAACGCGTCTTGCTGGCGCCGTCGCTCCAGAGCCGCAGCCCCGGATCGTACTGGCGCAGGTTGCTCGCGACGGTCTTGCTCGCCCAGTCCGAGTAGAGGCCGGTGCAGCGCAGATCGGTCGGCTCGCCCTGGGCGCCGGTCTCGCATCCGGGCGGCAGCGCGTCCGGGGCCAGGGCGTCCTTGTTGCCGGCGTCGCGCGCGCCGTCGTCGACCGTCGCATCGTGCGTGCGGTCGGGCGAGCTTCCGTCCTTTCGTGCCGGGCTGTCGTCGACGCCGCTGTCTCGGGCGGGCTTGGTGTCCGCGCCGCCGTCGGCGCGGGCGGCCTTCATGTCGTGGCCGCCATCGGCCGGGGCCTGGCTCGACCCGCCGCACCCGGCGGCCACCGTCAGCGCGAGCGCGGGCGCGACGGCGAGTGCGAGCCACGCTGAGCGCCGAGCCACGGCTCGCATTTATATCAGCAACGCCTCCGTCCCGGACAGGGCGCTCGGACAACTTGCGCAGGGCCGGCATTGGTTGTATATACAACCCATGCCGACCCGGAACGCCGACGCGCTCGAGATGGCGCGGGACTGCCTGGGGTCGCGGGCGCGCCGGCTCGAGCGGGTGCTCACCCGGATCTACGACGGCGCCGTGCGCGAGCAGGGGGTCACCGCCGCGCAGGTGTCGATGCTGGTGGCGATCGAGCTCGGCGGTCCGACCAACGCCGCCTGGGTGGGCCGGCGGCTGGAGCTCGAGAAGTCGACCGTCAGCCGCAACCTGGCGCGCCTCGCCGCCGCGGGCTTCGTCGAGGACCGCGACGGCCTGCGGGTGACCGCCCGCGGCGCCGCCGTGATTCGCACCTGCTACCCGCTCTGGAAGCAGGCGCAGAAGCAGGCCGAGGCGCTTCTGGGGCCGTCCGCCGCCAAGTTGCTGTCCGGCATCGAGACCAAAGGAGAGAAGCCATGACCACCCTCGCCACGACGAAATCGACACACCTTCAAACCGGGGGCGATCCGGGCTACGCGCGCGCGCTCATCGCGCTCGTCGCCTGGTTCTTCTTCACCATCTGGCTGGGGCTCTCCGGCGCGCTCGGCTCCACGGGAAAGCCGCCCGTGGGCCTGGCGGCGGCGATCGGAATCCCGCTGCTGGTGTTCGCGCTCGACGCCCGCGTCGGCGGGCCGCTCTCGCGGGCGTTCGCGCGCATCGATCTGGCGACGCTGACCGCCCTGCAGACGTTCCGGGTCGCCGGCGCGTTCTTCTTGATCGCCTGGTCCGAGGGGACTCTGCCCGGCGCGTTCGCGCTGCCGGCCGGCATCGGCGACATCGCGGTCGGGCTCGCCGCGCCGCTCGTGGCCACCGCCGTCGCCGGGCGCAAGCGCGGCCACCTGACGCTGGCGTTCATCTTCAACCTCGCCGGCATCGTCGATCTGGTTCTCGCTGTGTCGGAGGGCGTGACCCACTCGAACTCCGCGCTCGGATTTCTGGCGGGCCCGGTGACGACCGATCGGCTGGGGCATTATCCGTTCAGCCTGATCCCCACGTTCTTCGTGCCCCTCGCGCTGATCCTGCACGGGTTCTCGCTGCGGGCGATCGCCCGCGGGCGACGTGACGGCGCGTCGGCGTGATAGCCTGTCCTGGTGGGCACGCGCGAGGTCAATCGGCGTGAGGTGGTGAAGGCGCTGGCGGTCGGCGTGCCGGCCGTGGCGCTGGGGGCTTGCCGGGTCGTCGAGGCGCCGCGCGCTACGGCGACGGGTCCGGCGCGGCCGCGCGAGGTGGCGAACCTGGTCGACGCGCAGCCGACCGTCGAGGGGGCGGGCGTTCGGCTGCGGCGCGCGCTCGGCTCTCGCGCGCTGCCGATGCTCGATCCGTTCCTGCTGCTCGACGAGATCCACTCCGACAACCCCGACGATTACTTGCCTGGGTTCCCCACCCACCCGCACCGCGGCTTCGAGACGGTGACCTATGTGCTCGACGGCGCGATGGAGCACCGGGACAGCCTGGGGAACCACGGCCACCTCGGCCCCGGCAGCGCGCAGTGGATGACCGCCGGACACGGCATCGTCCACTCCGAGATGCCGCAGCAGGAACGAGGCCGGATGTGGGGCTTTCAGCTGTGGGTCAACCTGCCGGCCGCCAACAAGATGATCCACCCGCGCTACCAGGACATCGCGCCCGGCCGCGTGGTCGAGACGATGGTCGACGACGCGGCGGTGCGCCTGGTGGCGGGCGAGGTCGACGGCAAGCGCGGGCCGGTCGAGGGGATCGTCACCGCGCCGGAGATGCTGGACGTGAGCCTGCCGCCGCGCGGGTCGATGTCGCGCGCGCTGCCCGCGTCGCACACGGCGTTCGTCTACGTCATCGAGGGGAACGTCGAGGTGGGCGGCGCACGCACCGCGGTCGGCGCGGGGCAGTTGGCGGCGCTCGGCCCTGGGGATCTGCTGGCGCTGCGCTCGACCGCCGGCGGCCGCCTGCTTTGCTTCGC
>DASYEX010000345.1:0-7441 GCA_036498765.1 Polyangia bacterium | reverse complement strand
CTGTCGATCGCCATCCAGCCGCCCGGCGAGCCGGCGCCGATTCGGCACACGCTCGATCTCTACAAAAGAAAAGAGGCGCCCGGTTGTACCGGACGCCTCGATCGTGACGTCGCGTTCACGCTCGCCCCGGCGGTCTGCGATGAGCTCCGCCTGGGGCTGGTGAAGTAGCTACTTACCTTCTACTTCTTACCTTTGGCCGACTTCTCGGCGTCGATGCGGGCGCCGCCGACCTTCTCGGCCGGCTTCCCCTCGAGGTTGATCGTCTGCGCGTCGGGCGGCAGGATGGCGTTCCCCTCGGCGATCACGTTCCCCTGCGCGTCCTGGAACTTCTTGTGGATGATGAGGCCGTCGGAGGCCGCGAACCCGCCGATCGAGTTGATCGAGAACGTGCCGGTCACGATGTACTGGTCACCCACCTTGGCCACGAGCGGCTTCGGCTTGCCGGTGTTCCAGTCCTTGACCGGGTAGTCCGCCACCAGGAGGCCGTGATCCAGCTTGGTCGTCGGCGTGTCGCCCACGACGAAGTACGGCTGGTCGCAGGGGCGGCAGCCGCCGGCCATCGCCTTCGGATCGGGCGCCGCGGGGCCCTTGCCGGGAACGCCGCCCGACTTCATCTCTTTGATCTTCGCCTTCTTCGTCTTGGCGGCGAGCTCGTCGTTGCACTTCCGCTGCTCGGCGGGGCACTCGTAGATGCTGAGCAGGTAGGCGCGTATCTGGACGTCCTTGTCCAGGTACTGGTTCATGTGCTTGCGCAGCCCGAAGATCGACATCTCACCCGACGGGTACTTCTCGGGGGCCTGCTGGACGTTGAAGTTCGGGGGCGGGGGGAGGTCGACCTTGATCGGTGGCAGCTCCTGCCCCTGACCGTAAGCTAGCCCAGTGCCGATCGGCGCGAGCAGCATTACTGCCAAAGGAATGGTCCGGTGATATACGGTCGGCAGTCGCTTCATGGACAAGCCCTCCACCGCGCGATGCGGGTGACCCTGAATAACACGATGGTTTTTGGCGGGCAAGCGTCGCTGTCACGGTTGTGTTTCGTTCTCGTTGTCGTGCTCGGGGCGGGGAGCGGCTGCCGCTCCAAGAAGGCGCCCGCGTCGTCCGCGCGTACCTCTGCCACGCCCGAGCTGGGCCCGTTGCGGCCGCCGCCCCCGCCGGCCGAGACGCTGCCGGCTCCGGCCGAGGTCGCTTCGCCGGTCCGTCGCGGGGGGACCCTCAGGGTTCACCTGGACGCTGAGCCCCAGAGCCTGCTGCCGCTGGCCGAAGGAGACGCGGCCGCCGCCCAGGTGGTGAATGGTCTCGTCTACGAGACACTCCTCGACTGCCGCGACGGGACGTACAAGCCGGGCCTGGCCGAGAGCTGGGACGTGTCGAACGACGGCATGCGGCTGGCCGTGCGCGTGCGGAGCGGTGTCCGCTGGCACGACAAGCGCGCCTTCGGGGTGCTCGACGTGCAGGAGACGGTCGAGCCGTTGCTGCGCACCGGGACCGACGCGCCGGTGCTGCGGGCCGAGCTCAGCGACGTCGCCTCGGTCGAGCTCGTCACCGAGCGGACCATCCGGTTCGTGCTGAAGCGCCCGTCGGACTTCGCGCTGCGCGCGTTGTGCGACGTCCCGATGCTCCCCGATCACCTGGTGCACGGGATAAGGCCCGAGGCCTCGCCCATCGCGCGCCAGCCGGTCGGGACAGGCCCGTTCCGATTCGCCGGCTGGGAGCACGGCAAGCGGATCCGCCTCGAGCGCGCGCCCGAATACTGGGGTGAGCCGCCCGGCGTCGACGAGCTGGTGTTCGATCTCGATCCCGATGCCGTGCGGGCGCTCAACCGGACCCGGCGCGGCGACATCGACGTCCTGTCGCGCGTGATCGACGCGCACTACCCGGACCAGGTCGAGCCGACCACGCTGCACGGCGCGACGACGCTCTTGCGTCTGCGCTCGCGGCGCTACTCGTTCCTGTCGGTCAACCACCTGCGCTATCCGCTCGGCGACCCGCGCTTCCGGCGGGCGCTGGCGATGCTCTGGGACCGCCAGCGCTTCGCCGCCGAGCTGCACAACGATCTGGCGATCCCGATCGGCGGGCCGCCCCTCACCGGCGATCTCCCGGCGCCGCCGCTCGATCGGCCGCGCGCCGCCGCGGCGCTCGACGACGCCGGTTACCGCGACACCGACGCCGACGGCGTCCGCGACCACCTGGGCCACCCGATTCGCCTCACGCTGCTCGAGCCGGCTGGCAACCGGCAGTTCCACATCGAGGCGCACGCCTTCGCGCTGGAGGCGCGCAAGGTCGGCATCCTCGTCGATCTCGTCCCGGCCGACGCGGCGACCATTCTCCAGCGGCTCAAACACGGCGAGTACGACCTGGCGCCGCTCATCTGGGAGGGGACGCCCGACGAGAACCCCGAGCCGCTCTACGGCGCAGACGGGGCGTTCAACTACGGCGGCTACCGCTCGAGCGCGCTCGAGGCGCTCATCGACGAGGCCCGCGGGGCAGCCGGGCCGTCGGCGCGCGCGCCGATCCTGACCCGCATCGCCCGCCTCCTCGCCGACGAGCAGCCGGTGATCTTTCTCTACCGCTACGACGTCCCCGCGCTGGCGTCGACGCGCGTGCACGGGCTGGCGGCGGTGGGCGACCGGTTCGACTTCCGCCGTGTCTGGCTCGAGCCATGATCGCGCTCGCGCTCCTCGGCGCGCTCACGCTGGGACCGGGCGGCGTGGCCAAGGGGGATGCCTGCCTTCCGGCCACGCCGCAGCCGGGGCCGGGGGTCGCGGATCCGTTTCGCGCGCCCGCGGAGGAGGCGACCCGGCTGAACGCGGACGCCAAGGTTCTCTATCGGCGGGGGAAGTGGGAAGAGGCGCGCGCGCAGTACCGCGCCGCCGAGGCGGCCGATCCCGACTTCCTGGCGCCGCGGCTGAACGTCGCCTGTTCGTTCGTACGTCAGGAGCGGTTCGACGAGGCGGTCGCCGAGGTGAAGGGGCTGCTCGAGCGCGCGTTCATCCCCTGGTCGCGCGAGATCCTCGAGGCCGCGGACCTCGGCGCGCTCAAGGTGCACCCGCAGATGGCGGAGGTGAATCGGGCGCTGGCGGCAGGCGCGGCCGCCTGGGGCGCGGGCCTCGACGAGAGCGTCATCTTCGTCGGACGCCTCCGGGCGCCGCTGCGCATCCCTGCCGACGGCGCGGGCGAGTTCATCCTGAACCCGCACCAGGAGGTCTTCGCCTTCACCCCGGCGACCGGCCGGTTCCGCCAGCTGACCGCCGAGGATGGTCACGTGGTGGCGGTGGCGGTATCTCCCGATCGCCGGTTGATAGCGTACGTCACGGCCGAGAAGCTGGTGCGCGGGCCGAAGGCGGATGCCGTCACCCTCGACGGGGTCGCGCTCGGCGAGATCGCGCTTCCGACCCTGCGCTCGATACCGCTGGTCCGGATTCCGGGGGCGGTCCGCCGGATCGAGATCAGCGGAGCGCGTACCTTCATGTTCCAAATCGACGGGGAGCGACTCAACGGGCTTTACGTCCTGGACGACGCTCGGCGGGAGCTGACGCTGCTCGGCCGAAAGGTCCAGCTCACGCGCGGGGCCGTCGTCGTGAGCGCCTCGGGCGCCGCGCCCGCCACGGCCACAGTGCCGGGAGCCTGCCCGATCGTTGCCCGCGACACGAAAGCGGCCGCCGGTCGACGGGCGATTCAGCTTTCTCTGCACGGGCGTCCGGCGCGGACCATTGGCGGGGAGCAGGGTGCGGGGTTGGCTGGGCTTCCACTTCCCTGAGCTGGCCGCATGTTTCTGTTTCTGGTCGAAAGGAGCGAAAAATTGCGAACGCCTACAGGTAGGATACTGTGTGAACATGTCGGTAAAGTCACGTATCCTCTGGATCCTTCCCCCGGTCCTCGTCGCCTCCTGGCTGGCGGTGCGCTCGCTCGCCGCGCTCCCGGCCTACGGGCTCGAGGAGGATCCGCCGCTCGCGGCCGCGCCGTCGCAGATTCCGGATCCGGTGCTGGCAGAGATGATCTCGCGCTTCGCGCGCGACGCTCACCACACCCGTCGGAACTAGGAGGCGGCCGATGACGCTCTGCCTGGTGACGGGCGGGGCGGGGTTCATCGGGTCGTCGCTCTGCCGGGCGCTGGTCGCGCGGGGCGACCGCGTGCGCGTCATCGACAACTTCTCGTCCGGCAAGCGTGAGAACCTCGCCGACATCGCCGACCGGATCGAGCTCGTCGAAGGCGACATCTTGGACGACCGGGCGCTGGGACGTTCGATCGACGGCGTCGAGCTGGTGTTTCACGAGGCGGCCATCCCCTCGGTCCCGAAGTCGATGGCCGAGCCGGTCGAGAACCACGCCGCCAACGCCACCGGGACGCTGCGCGTGCTCGAGGCCTGCCGGCGGGCCGGGATCCGGCGCCTGGTCTACGCTGCGTCGTCGGCGGCCTACGGCGAGGATCCGGCGCTCCCCAAGGTCGAGACGATGCCGCCGGCGCCGATCTCTCCCTACGGCGGCTCGAAGCTGGCCGGTGAGCAGTACGCGCAGATCTACGCGCGAGCTTATGGCGTCGAGACCGTCTGCCTGCGCTACTTCAACGTCTTCGGGCCGCATCAGGACCCGGCATCCGAGTACGCGGCGGTGATCCCGAAGTTCATCACCGCAGCGCTGGCCGGAAAGCAGCCCCGCATCTTCGGCGACGGGACGCAGTCGCGCGACTTCTGTTACATCGACAACGTCGTCGAGGCGAACTTCAAGGCCGCGACGGCTGAGGCGCGTGCCGCCTCCGGGCGCGTGTTCAACGTGGCCTGCGGGCAGGCGACCGACTTGAACCGCGTGGTGGCGCTGATCGGCGACTTCCTGGGGAAGAAGCTGGCGGCGATCTACGAGGACGAGCGGGCGGGGGACATCAAGCACTCCTGGGCGGACATCTCCGCGGCCCGGGGGGCGCTCGGCTATACGGCGGCCGTCACGTTTTCGGAGGGGCTCGGGCGGACGATCGACTGGTATAAATCCAGGACGTGAGCCTCCTTTCGATGACCGGGTTCGGGCGCGGGTCGGCCGACGCCGGCGATCGCCGCCTGCGCGTCGAGATCCGGTCGGTCAACCACCGGGGCCTGGACATCAAGATCCGGAGCAGCGAGGCGGACGCCTACTGCGACACCGAGATCGCGCGGGCGGTGCGCGGCGCGGTCGAGCGGGGCGCCGTCACGGTCCTCATCCGCGACGAGTCGGCCGCCGCGTCGGCCGGCGTCGACGAGCCGCGCGTGCGGGCGCTGCACCAGGTGCTGGAGCGGCTGCGGCAGGAGCTGGAGATCGAAGAGCCGGTCACCCTGGCGACGGTGGGTGCTTTTCTCGAGGCCAGCCGGGGCTCGGACCTCTCCGGCGAGGCGCTCTGGGAGGCGCTTCGCCCGGCGGTGGAGGCGGCGCTGGTGGAGCTCGCCGCGATGCGGGCCCGCGAGGGGGCGGCGCTGGCGACCGACCTGGCAGGTCGTCGGGCGCGGCTCGGCGCGCTGGCGGCGGAGCTGCGCGGGCGCGCCGCCCTGCTGCCCGAACGTTTCGCCCAGCGGCTGCAGGAACGCCTCGGAGGGCACGCGCGTCAGGTGGGGATCGACCCGGCCCGCCTGGCGCAGGAGGTGGCGCTGATGGCCGAGCGCCTCGACGTCTCGGAGGAGCTGGTCCGGCTGGAGACCCACCTCGCCCACCTGGGGGAGATCCTCAAGGCCGGCGGCGCCATCGGCCGGAAGCTCGACTTCGTGATCCAGGAGATCGGCCGCGAGCTCAACACCGTCGCCTCCAAGGCCCAGGACGCCGAGATGGCGGCGACCGTGATCGACGCCAAGGCCGAGCTGGAGAAGCTGCGCGAGCAGGCCCAGAACGTCGAATAGGGCCCGGCGAAACTCGGCCAAGCGGGTGAGGGCGGACGGGCACCGCCCGGTCGACCTCGGTCGCAGGAACCGTTGGGGTTCCTGTTCTGAACGAGGGGAATGATAGAATCGCGCCGATGATGGACGAGGCCCGCCGCGGCATCCTGCTGGTGATCTCATCCCCCTCGGGGGCGGGCAAGACGACGCTGGCGCACCTCCTGGCCGAGCAGGAGAGGCTGGAGTTCTCGGTCTCGTACACCACGCGCGCGCCGCGGGCCGGGGAGCGCGACGGGGTCGACTACAAGTTCGTCACCGAGGATGAGTTCACCCGGATGGTCGACAAGAACGAGTTCGCGGAGTGGGCCGTCGTCCACGGCGCCCGCTACGGGACGGCCATCCACACCGTCAACCGGGCGCTCGAGGACGGCAAGGACTACCTCTTCGACGTGGACTGGCAGGGCGGGGCGCAGATCCGCCGACAGTGGCCGGAGGAGAGCGTGCTGGTCTTCATCCTGCCGCCCTCGATGGCCGAGCTCGAGCGGCGGCTCCGGCGGCGGGCCACCGACGCGCCGGCAGCGATCGAGCGCCGGCTCCTGACCGCGACGCGCGAGCTCGAGCACTTCTCCGAGTACGACTATCTGGTCGTCAACGACAACCTCGAAACCGCGCTCAAGGAGCTGTCATCCATATATGTAGCGGCTCGCTGCGCGCGGACGCGGCGGGGACACTACGGGCATGCGCTGCTCGGCGAGGCGCGGACGAGGGGCCAGCCTCCCAGCCAATGACCGAAGTCCAAGAGATCTGCGCGCAGGTGCGCGGCTACGACGCCGCGGCGGACACCAGCCTCATCGAGCGCAGCTTCGCCTTCGCCGCCGAGCGGCACGCCGGACAGAAGCGCCGCTCGGGCGATCCGTACGTGGTGCATCCGGTGGGCGTCGCCCGAATTATCTCCGAGCTACGCCTCGACGTGCCGTCGGTCTGCGCCGGCCTCCTGCACGACTGCGTCGAGGACACCAGCGCCACCGCCGAGGACATCGGGCGGCTGTTCGGGACCGAGATCCAGTTCCTGGTCGAGGGGGTCACCAAGCTCGGCCAGATCCCCTGGACCACGCGCGAGGAGCGCCAGGCGGAGAACTTCCGCAAGATGCTGCTGGCGATGGCGCGCGACATCCGCGTCATCCTCATCAAGCTCGCCGACCGCGTGGACAACATGCGGACGCTCGGGCACATGCCGCGCGACAAGCAGGAACGGATCGCGCGGGAGACGATGGAGATCTATGCGCCGCTCGCCAATCGGCTGGGCATCCAGTGGATGAAGGTCGAGCTCGAGGACCTGGCGTTCATGTACCTCGATCCGACCGACCACGACGCGCTGGTCGCGCGCCTCAGCGAGACGGCCATTTCGCGCGAGGCGTACATCGCCGAGGTCGTCGAGCGGCTCAAGACGGTGCTCGCCGAGGGCGAGATCAAGGCGCAGGTCTGGGGCCGCGCCAAGCACCTCTGGTCGATCTATCAGAAGATGAAGAAGACCGGCCGCGACGTGGAGCAGATCTACGACGTGCTGGCCTTCCGGGTGATCACCGAGTCGGTGCGGGATTGCTATGCGG
>DASYEX010000344.1:0-22432 GCA_036498765.1 Polyangia bacterium | reverse complement strand
TGTCGCCCCGAACCGGGGCCTGGCAGGAAAGCAGGCACGCCATCGCGCCGGCCATGACGAGAGAAGAAGAGAAGAAAGTCCTTTGGGGTGCGAGCTTCATTTAAGCGACCAGAGCTCCACGGCCCGCCGGTAACCCGCCCGAGAGTATGTGACCGCCCGGCCCGGAAACCGTCAAGCTCTTTCCTTTTCTGGAAACGCCATCGCGCCGAAGCTGACGACGCTGGCGTCGTCGATGTTCCACTGGTCGTAGCCGCAGAGCTGCCCGCGCGCCTCGGGGACGGCGCGCAGGAAGGTGTAGAGCGGCGACGTGCCGCACCATTTGAGGTCGTCGTCGCCGCGCTCGGTCACGAGCGCCCAGAATCCGCCCGCGTCGCCGGCCGCGATTCGTTCGATCCGGGCGCGATCGCGCGCCGCGACCTCGGACAGCGGCCCGGCGTGCGCGCGCGCCACCAGCGCGTCACCGTAGCGCCGGCCGACGTGCGCGAAGTCGACCCCCAGGACGAAGATGAGCCGATCGCCTTCGCGGGCTGCCAGCTCGCCGAGCGCGCCCACGAAGCGCGCCACCGCCTCGCTGGACTCCGGGTGAGCGCCCGTGCGGGGCCCGTCGCCGAACGCCCCACACAGCACGGGAAGGATCCGGACCTGGGGCCCGTAGAGGTACTGCAGGAAGACGACCTGGAACTCGATCGCGTGCTCGACGAAGTGGCAAGGGTCCTCGAGCGTGACGGCGCCGGGCGCCGCGGTCGCCAGCGCCTCGACCAGCCCCACCTCGGTGCGGGCGGCGCCGAACGGGGTGGCGAAGGGCTTGCGCGTGAGCCCGTAACGATCGGGCTCGCCGTAGTGCGAGGTGCCGAGGATGACGAAGACCTTCTCGCCGGCCTCGGGCGAAAGCGCGCCGTAAGCCCTGGCGTAGGTCGCGCTTCCCCCCTCGGGGCTGACGTGGGGCGCGGCGATGGCGCGCGCCGGCACCCGGCCGCGGGCGCCGTTCCCGTCGGCAGTCGTCGCGCCGAAGTAGCCGCGCAACGTGGCGGCGAGCGGCGCCGCCTCGGCGGGGTAGCTGGTGCCGACGTGCGCCGCGGGCCGCTCGGGCGCGCGGGCGATCTCCTCCAGGCGCGCGGCGCGCAGCTCGGCGAACCGTTCGTCGTCGAGGAAGCCCGCCTCGTGCAGCGCGGTTACCAGGTTCTTGGCGGCGTCCCCGACCGAGACCCGCGCGGCGAGGCGAGCCAGGGTGGCGCGCAGGTCGCCCTCGTCCTGCCGGCCGTCGAAGCAGCCGAGGCAGCGCGCCAAGAGCGGCGGCACCACCAGGGTCACGGTCGAGTAGCGGTAAGGATCGCGGATGACCAGCCCCGGCTGCGACGGCAGCGGCGACGGCATCACCTCGAGATCGGCGCGCAGGCGCGGCAAGGGAGCTGCCATGAGCGACACAGTCATTTTGCCACGGGATCACCGGCGCGAGCTGCCTCGTCGCTGGCACCCGGGGCAGGTGCGGGCCATGATGGCGGGATGTGGAGCTCCGCCAAGAGCAAGCTACCCGCGCCGGGTGAGGCGCTCCCCGGCCGCGCCGAGAAGCTGCCGGTCCCGGCCCGCCACTTCGTGAGCGGCGCCCCGCTCGAGCCGCCTTTTCCGGCAGGGACGGCGCTGGCGACGTTCGGCATGGGCTGCTTCTGGGGCGCCGAGCGCAAGTTCTGGGAGCGAAGCGGCGTCTTCAGCACGGCCGTCGGATACGCGGGCGGCCTGACACCGAACCCCAGCTACCGCGAGGTCTGCTCGGGACTGACCGGCCACACCGAGGTGGTGCAGGTCGCCTTCGACCCGCAGGCGGTCAGTTACGAGGCCCTCCTGAAGCTGTTCTGGGAGAACCACGACCCGACGCAGGGGATGCGGCAGGGGAACGACCAGGGAACGCAGTATCGCTCGGCGATCTACACCCACGGCCCCGAGCAGCAGCGCGCGGCCGAGGCCTCGCGCGATGCCTATTCACGCGTGCTCGCCGAGGCGGGCTACGGCCCGATCACGACGGAGATCGCCCCGGCGCCGCCCTTCTTTTACGCCGAGGACTACCACCAGCAATACCTGGCCAAGAACCCCGACGGGTACTGCGGGATCGGGGGGACCGGCGTGGCCTGTCCCGTGGGGCTTCGGACCTAGGCCGCGTCACCGGTTTGACGAAAGTCGGCCGCCGCACGCCGGGCGGTCAAAATGTTCGTTGCAATGACTCCGGAATTGCCCGAGCATTTCGGGCATGAATTTGCTTACGCGGGTTGGGGTTCGGAGCCTCTCGTTGATCGCCGGCGCGGTGGTCCTCCTGGTCGGATGCGGCGGCAGCGGGTCGTCGATGAAGCAGCCGCCCCCCTGCGCCACGGGAGCAGAGACCTGTGCCTGCTACGGCAACGGGACTTGCAACGTCGGCCTGGTCTGCTTCTCGGACCTCTGCGTGAACCCCGCCACCGGCAACGGCGGCGCCGGCGGCAGCCTGGGCGTCGGCGGGGCAGCGGGCAGCGGCGGAACCACGCCCGGCACCGGCGGCACCACGCCCGGTTCGGGCGGCACCACGCCCGGTACCGGCGGCTCGCCCGGCACGGGCGGAGGCGGAGTCATCCCCACCAACCTCATCAAGAACGGCGACTTCAGCAAAATGGGGGAGTACTGGAATTTGACCCTTCAGGCAGGCGAAAGCGGGGCTTACGATTTCACCGGCGGGGGATACTGTATCTACAACCTGTCCAGCGACTACTACCTGTCGTTCAGCCTTGGCTACCCACCGACGCCCTCCGATGCGTTCGTCATCACGCCGGGCGCGACGTACACGATGGCCTACGCGGCCTCGGCGACCTCCGCGACTGACGTCGAGGTGAAGATCGGCCACGTTGAAACCCCATACACAGAGCTCTGGTCGGCCACCGACTACGTCACCAGCCCAACGACGCAGCTCATCCCGCACACGATCACGTCGTCGGTGGGAGACGCGGAAGCGGGCCTGGTGTTCAACGTCACCCTCGATTACGGCGCATCGATCTGCTTCGACAACGTCGTGGTCGTCCAGAACTGACGCACCGGCTCGCGGCGGGCAGGCCGAGAACCGTCGGTGGTAAGCTTTCCAGCGTGCGGTCTGCTGCCCTCGGCTGGCTGTTGGTTCTTCAGTTGGGGCAACCTCTCCAACCGGCCGCGGCCGCAGAGGGCGGCCCGGCCGCGGAGATCGTCGAGCAGTTTCGCCGTGGCGAGCAGGCCTGGCGCGCTTCCTGCCCGAAGTCCACCGAAGACGGGGGCTGCGTCGAGCTCCGTGGGAACCCACACCGCCCGAGGCTCTTCGCGATCGCGCGCGATCCCGCGCTAGTGACCGAGGCGCGACGACGCTTCCGGACCGTCGCCACGCTCTGGCGCCGCCTGGGCGGCGTGGAGATTCCCGGCGCGACGCAGAGCGTACACCCGGGACGCGCGCCCTCTCTTCAGACCAACTACGCCGAGATCTTCCGTGTCGATCCCGACCTGGATCGGCGCGCGTCGACCAGCGCGGTCGCCGCCGCGCCGGCCCGCCCGGACGCGACGGGAGCTGCTCACGCGGCCGCCGGCGCTGCCTTCTACCTGGCGGAGGCGCGGTTCGAGGCCTTCATCCAGATCATCCCTCCGCGTGATCCGATCTTGTCCCGGTACCCTCCCGACGTGGACCTGATCGAGGGGCCGCTCCCCGCCCGGAGCCGGCAGATGCAGCGGCGGCTCGCGGCGTTCGTCGCCCGCAAGCTGGACCATCTGGCGCGAACGCGGCAAATGTACCTGACCGTCGTGGCGACGCGGGAGGCTCCCTTCGACGTCGCCGCCCTCGCCCGTCTGGGCCAACTCTATCAAGGCTTCGACGACGACCTGCCCGGCGGACAGCTCGAGGACCATGCGGTCGCGGCGTTCGAGAAATGCTTCGAGAGCGCGCGCTACGACGAATGGTTCCGCCTGTGCGAGCACGCGTTGACCGCCTTGAGACCAATCGACTTCCCCGAAGCCCACGAGCTCGGCCCCGAAGCGAGCTACGCTGCTGGCGGGATCGTTCGAACCCCCGTCATCCCCCGCCTCGAGTGAGCTCGAGCGGCGCGCGCGCGACGGCGCTCGATCGCGGTCAATCGTCCGCGGCGTCGAAGCCGCCGCTCCAATCGGCGAGACGGCGCTGGGCGCCGCGGAGCTCGTCGAGCTGCTGGCGGAGGCGCGCGGCGTTCGACTGATAGACGTGGTTCTCCGGCGCCAGCATGGCGGCGTGCTCCCAGGCGTCCAGCGCCTCGCCGTAGCGTCCGGCGCGACGGAGCTCGATGCCGCGATCGAAGAGCTCGACGGCGCGCTGGAGGGGCGAGCGGTGGCTCGGGTGCAGCGGCTGCTCCGGGGTCCGGCGCCAGCCCATGACGGTGGGCACGGTGCCGGGCGCCCCGCCGAACACCCGCTCGAAGAGCTGCCCGGGGCGGCTCCAGTGTGGCCCCGACGGCTCGACGGCGCGCGCCTCGGGCAGCGGAGGGATCGGGGACGCCACCAGCGCCCGGGTGCGCGCGGGCATCGCCGGCACCGGTGCCTCGGCGTGGATGGGACCCGAGGCTTCGATGATCTCCACCTCGCACAGCGCGACGTCGCCGCCCGACGACCCATCGGCCCCGAGATCGATCGCCTCGGGGACCGCCTCGCGCGGCGCCACCAGGACGGGCGCGGTGTCGGGCGCCTCCATGAGCGCCGCCAGCGAGGCGCTCACGTCGCGCTCCTTGGTCGACGCCCCCAGCGCGACGAGGCAGCGCGTGAGCGCCTCGTGCATCTCGCGCGCGGTGGCGAAGCGATCGGCCGGCTCGGGGGCCATCGCCCGCATCACCAGCTCGGCGACCGGCGCCGGCAGCGACGGCGCATGGTCGCGCGGATCGTGAACCCGCGCCTCAGAGACCGCCCGGATCACCTCGGCGTCCGGACCATCGTAGGGGCGTAGGCCGGTCAGGCACTCGTAGAGGATGACGCCGGCCGAATACAGATCGCTGCGCCGGTCCTCGTCGTCGCGACGGACGCGCTCGGGCGCGGCGTAGCGGTACTTGCCGACGAACGACGACGGCGGCGGCGTGCGTGAGGTCGCCCGCGCGGCGCCGAAGTCGATCAGCTTGGCCGCCCCGCTCGTCGAGACGATGACGTTGTCGGGGGAGAGATCGCGGTGCACGAGCCCCAGCGCGCCGTGCGCATCCGCGAGATCGTGGACGTCGTGCAGTGCCTCGCAGACGTCGATCATCACGTGGAGAGCGGCCGCCATCGGCAAGGTCTCGCCGCGCGCGAGCATGCGCTTGTGCGCGAAGCGGAGGGTCACGCCGGGGACGTACTCCATGGCGATGAAGTAGCGCCCCTCGAGCTGGCCGAAGTCGAAGACGTGCGCGATGTTCGGGTGGCTGAACGCCGAGGCCAGCGTGGCCTCGTTGATGAACATCTCGACCAGATCGACCCGCCCGGTCAGCTGCGGCAGCATCGTCTTGATGACGATGCGCTTCTCGAACCCGCGCACCCCCTTGAGCTTGGCGCGCCAGACCTCGGCCATCCCGCCCGACGCCAGCTTGGAGTCGATCTCGTATCTGCTGAAGTGTGTGCCCGCCTGCCACGTCGACTCCAGCCCGCCACGCACACGCGGCCCCTCCGTCGGACCGGTCACGTCGGTCGACATCACGGGCGTACTTCTGAAGCGGAGGTCATTGGGCATCACGACCCCTTTTCAGCGATGAGCGCGAACGTTCCTCGCGAAATCGAGATCAACGGCATGACCGCGAAAAACTTAACTGTCGCGCCAGGAAGTGCAGGGCTGCTTGCATTTCCTGACGCCGACGCCCGAATGCGGTGGTTTGCGTTGCGCAGGGACACCCGTCATTCTCTCCGACGGTGTCGCCGCTCCGCGCGCTGTTCTCGACCGAGATCTTCATGCCCCGCGGGCACGAATATCTCTGGACGCCGAAGCTGCTCCTGCTGGAGGGGGCCTCGAACCTGGTCCTGGCGCTCGGCACCGCCGTGGTGGGGGCTTCGTTCCTGCGCCGCCGCCGGTTCGCCGCGCGGCCACTCTCCCGCCGGACCTCGGGTGCGCTCGCGGCGTTCGCGATGCTCGCCGCCCTCACCTACCTCGGGGACGTCTGGCTGATCTGGGCGCCGCTCTACTGGCTCGACGCGCTGGTGCGCTGTCTGGCCGCGGTCGCGGCGGTGGCTGCCGCCGTCACCCTGATGACCGACCATGGCGATCGCTGAGTTCGGGCAGCTCGACGCGCTCGGTCTCGCCGAGCTGGTCCGCCGGCGCCAGGTCACGCCCGCGGAGCTGCTCGAGGAGGCGATCGCGCGCAACGAGCGGGTCAACGGCAAGCTCAACGCCGTCATCACCAAGCTCTACGACGACGCCCGGCGCGCCGCCGCCGCGCCGCCCCTCGACGCGGGCGCGCCGTTCGCCGGCGTGCCGTTCCTGGTCAAGGACATCTACTGCGAGATGGCCGGGGTGCCGGCGACGGCGTGCAGTCGCTACCTCGCCGACTACCGGCCGCCGCACGACGCGACGATCGTCGAACGGTTGCGACGCGCCGGCCTCGTCACCTTCGGGCGCACCAGCGCGCCCGAGCTGGGGCTGCTCCCGGTGACCGAGCCGAAGCTCTACGGCCCGACCCGAAACCCCTGGGACCCCACGCGGACGCCGGGCGGCTCGAGCGGCGGCTCGGCGGCGGCGGTCGCGGCCGGCGTCGTCCCGCTGGCGCACGCGAACGACGGCGGCGGCTCGATCCGCATCCCCGCCGCTTGCTGCGGCCTGTTCGGTCTCAAGCCGACGCGCGCGCGCACCCCCGCCGGCCCCGATCACTCGCAGCTCTGGGGCGGCTTCACCATCACCCACGCCGTCTCGCGCAGCGTGCGGGACAGCGCCGCGTTGCTCGACGCGATCGCCGGCCCCGAGTCGACCTCGCCCTACTGGGCGCCGCCGGCCGCGCGACCGTTTCTCGCCGAGGTCGGCGCGCCGCCCGGCAAGCTGCGCATCGCCTTCACCAAGCGCCCCCAGGTCCCGACCGCCGGCGTCCACCCCGACTGCCTGACAGCCGTCGACGACACCGCGCGCCTGCTCGCCGAGCTCGGGCACCACGTCGAAGAGGCCGATCCCGACGTCGACGCCGAGGGGTTCGCGCGCGACTTCTTCACCCTGGTCTGCGTCGAGACCGCGGCCTTTCTGGCCCGCGCCCGCGTCGAGCTCGGACGTGGCCCCCGGCGGGGCGAGCTGGAGACCTCGACGGCGATCACCGCGCTCATCGGCCGGCAGCGCACCGCGGTCCAGGCCGCCCGGGCGCGCGAGCGCCTCGACGCCGTCGGCCGCCGCGCCACCGCCCTCTTCGACCGTTACGATCTCGTCCTCTCGCCGTCCCTGGCCACGCCGGCGCCCGCGATCGGCGCGCTCACCCCGCGCGGGGCCGAGGCGTTCGGACAGGAGGTCCTGCTGGCGCTCCACCTCGGCTTCATCCTGCGGATCCCCGGGGTCATCGACGCCTCGGTCCGCCGCGTCTTCTCGTTCATGCCCTTTTCGCCGCTGGCCAACGTGACCGGCCAGCCGGCGATGACCGTGCCGTTGCACTGGAACGAGGCGGGCCTGCCGATCGGCAGCCAGCTCGTGGGTCGCTTCGGCGACGAGGCCACCCTGTTCCGCGTGGCCGCGCAGCTCGAGGCCGCGCGCCCCTGGCGCGATCGCCGCCCGCCCATCCACGCGGACGCGCCGGCGTCCCCATGACCTGCGGCCGGCGGGCGGCGGGGCTGGTCCTGTCCGCGGCGCTGCTCGGCTGCCATCAATACTTCGTCCCCGACCATCCTCTCCGTGGCGTCGACAGCGCGACGACGGTGGAGGTCCGCCGGGTCGACTTCCGCAAACAGGACGTGGAGGTGGCGTTATCGGGCGGCTCTCCATCGGCGACCGTCGACGGCGCCTGGCTCTTCGCCAGCGGCGCTCCCGACGGCGCCCCTTGCGCGCGCCTCGCCGCGGCGAGCTCGATTCAGCCAACGGGCGCCGACGGAGGCGGCGCGATCTACACGGCCCGCTTCAAGCTCCACCTCGCCGAGGTGCTGCAGGTCCCCTCGACGCTGGAGGTGCGCGTCGACGGCGCGGCGCCGCGCTGCCTGACGATCCCCTTCTCGGGCGAGACCGCCGAGCTGAAGTGGAGCTGGCAGCAGTGGGGCGACGACCCTCCCTTCGTGAATCGCGCCTTCAGGTTGTGGCTTCCCGTTAACGCGAACAATCGCTACGCCCTGTCCAGCGACGTGATGTTGTTCGGGATCGGGCGCTGGTGGTGGCCGCTGCGCGCCGGAGTGAACACGGGCGTGGGCACCAACTGGGCCACCCTCGGACACCCCAACGGGGCGTACGCCGTGCCGGTGTCGCTGAGCGTTCAGGGTTTCCCGCTCGTGCGGAGAGAATTCGCGCTGGTCTTGGGCGCCTCCTACGAGCTGCGGCCAAACTACGCGAGCGAGGCAGGCTGGGAGCTCGTTCACGGACCGGCCGCCCACATCGAGCTGGCCCGCCTCCCCGTTCACGTGCCGGGCTTCGCCACCGGGCCGCGGGCCGGCATGATCGGCCTCGATTTCTCCTATGCCCGATGGCTCCCGAACGGCGGCGCCAACGTCGTGGGCGTGGCGCTCTCGCTCAACTGACGCGAGGCTCGCCGCTCAGCCGCGCGCGACGTCGGCGGTCACCTCTCCGTCGGGCGCGACATGGACCGTCACCGTCCAGGGGTTGCAGCAGACCTCGCAGTCCTGCACGAACACCTGATCGCCGGGCGTCTCCGGATCGTAGTCGGCGGCGATCTCGCCCGGTTCGCCGCAGTAGGGACACTGGACCTCGTCGAGCATCGAACGCCCCCTCAGACCTCGTAGTCCGGTCCGGGCGGCAGGCGCCCGTAGTTGATCCGGTCCCAGGCCCGCTCGTGAAAGAAGTAGATGAACAGCTTCACCGCGGTGTCGACCAGCCCGACCTTGGCCGCGAAGTCCCCCTTCCCCGTCAAGATGTAGACGACCGTGCTGGTGATGAGGGCCGCCAGAAACCGCCAGGAGAGCGACTTGAGGACACTCCGGCGCCGGGTCTCGAAGGCCATCAGCCGCGGCCCATCCCGACTTTGCGCGCGATCTCGGTGAACACGGCGTTGCCCGCGTAGCGCTCGCCGCCGTCGGGGAGGATGACGGCGATCCGTTTTCCCGCCAGCGCGTCGCGCTTGGCGACGACCAGGGCCGCGTAGAGCGCCGCGCCGCCGGACATGCCCGCGGCGATCCCGGTCTTGCGCGCCAGCTGGAGCTGCGCGCGCACCGCCTGCTCCTCGGTCACGGCGACCACCTCGTCGATGATCGCGCGGTTCAGGATCTCGGGGACGAACCCCGCGCCCAGGCCCGGCAGGTGGTGCGGCCCGGCCGCGCGCCCCGACAGGACCGCGGCCGCCGCCGGCTCGACCGCCACGATCCGGCAACCGGGACGCCGCGCCTTCAACACCTCGCCCACCCCGGTGATCGTGCCGCCCGTTCCGACACCGGCCACGAAGACATCGACCTCGCCGCCGAGATCCGTCCAAAGCTCCTCGGCCGTCGTGCGCCGGTGGACCTCGGGATTGGCCGGGTTCTTGAATTGCTGGAGCATCACCGCGCCCGTCGAGGCGGCGATCTCCTCCGCCCGCGTTACCGCCTCGCGCATGAGCGTCCCGGCGGTGAACACGATCTCCGCGCCGAGCATGCGCAAGAACGCCACCCGCTCTTGCGAGATGCGCTCGGGCATCACCAGCGTCAGCGGGTATCCCTTGGCGGCCGCCACGAAGGCCAGCGCGATCCCGGTGTTGCCGCTGGTCGGCTCCACCAGCTTCGCGCCCGGCTTGAGCAGCCCGCGCCTCTCGGCGTCCTCGACCAGCGCCACGCCGACGCGGTCCTTGATGCTGCCGCAGGGGTTGCGCGCCTCGAGCTTGGCGAAGAGCTGCGCGCCCGAAGCGTCGAGGCCGCGCAGCTCGACGAGCGGCGTGCGGCCGACCGACTGGACGATGTCGGGGAACAGCATGCGCCTCTCATAACACGGGCCCGCTCCCTCGACATCGGGCGCGCCTGGCGCTGCCGTCAGAGACCGCCGAGGAAATCCACCGCGTCCGCCGACTTCTGCTCCGTCGGCCCGGCGGCCATCTTCCCCATCAGGTAGTGGCGCTTGACCGGCGGCGGCGGCGCCAGGTGGCCCTTCACGTAGCGCGGCGAAGGCGGCCCCTTCTCGCCCATCTCGTGCTCGGGCGGCGAGCGCGGCGGCTCGGTCCTGATCGCCGGCACCGGCGCGACCAGGCCGCGTGCGATCGGCAGCGAGACCCGAGGCGGCGCCGGCGGGGGACCGCCCAGCATTCCCTCGAGGCGGGCCAGGCCGGCGCCGATCGCGATGAGCTCGGTGAAGCCGACCAGCAGCAGCATCCCCACGAAGGGGAGGAGCCCGCGCCGCCGCGCCGCCCGCAGGCGCGCCCAGCAGTCGGCCGTCACCACCGTCCCGTCAGGCCGCCGGAGGATGCGTACGCAGACCCGCCCCTCGCGGACGGCGATGAGCCGGTGCGCCTCGCCGCGGCTCATCGCCTCGACGTTGTAGACGTTTTGCCGACATTGCCCGCAGAACCGCACCCGCCCGTCGCCGCCGGAGGGGCGCATCTCGTCCCAGGAGACGGTGCAGGGAGACTTGATCTCGATCTGATCGATCGCATCGCGCGCCGCGCAATCTGACTGCCTCATGGATCGTCAGACGCGCGAGGCGCCGAAAAGTTCTTGGACGCCCGCGAAAATCCGGCGGCCGCCTATTTGGCGGGCTTTTTCTTGCTCTTGCCCGCGCTCTTCTCGCTGGGCGCCGGCGCCGGGTGGGTCTTGACCACCGCGTCGATCACGAAGTCGGCCTTGATGAAGCCCTGCCCCCACTTGGCGTCGAGGTCGGCCAGCGGCTTGGCGGCCTTGATCTCGTCGGCGCTCTTCTTGGCGCTGAGCAGCTTGCCGACCTTGTCGCGCACGTCGATGAGCATCTGGCGGTAGGCCACCAGGTCGGCCTTGGTCATGAGCGGGCCGTGGCCGGGGATGATCTTGGTGTTGTCGTCGGCGAGCGAGAGGATCTTGTCGGCCGCGGCGATGAACCCCTCGAACTGGCCGCCGCTGTCGACGTCGACGATCGGGTAGCTGGCGGTGACCGTGTCGCCCGTGTGGATGACGTTCGCCTTCACGAAGTGCACGATCGAATCGCCGTCGGTGTGGGCCGGCGCGACGTGGATGACGTGCACGTCGTCGCCGTTGAGGTGCAGCGTGACGTCGTCGGTGAAGGTGATGACCGGCAGCGCCGCGGGCGGCTGCGCCTTGATCTTCATCTCCTGGTTGCCCATGTGCAGGACGTTGTCGACGCTGAGGCGCTTGCGGACGTTCTCCTGGGCCACGATCACCGCGCCGGCGGCGGCCATCGCCGGGTTGTTGCCGGTGTGGTCCATGTGCCAGTGGGTGTTGATGACGAAGCGGACCGGCTTCTTGGACAGCGCGGCGAGCGCGGCCTTCAGCTTGGGGGTCATCGGCTCGATCTCGTCGTCGACGATGAAGAGGCCGTCGTCGCCCACCGAGGCGGCGACGTTGCCGCCCGCGAAGCCGTTGCTCCCTTCGATCATCGAGATGCCGCCCTTGACCGGCGTGGTCTTGAGCGTGACCTTCGCCGGGTCTCCCATCTGCGCCCGGGCGGTGGAAACGAACGCGGTCCCGGCCAAGAGAACGAGGAGAACGAGGAGCTCGGCGGTGGTCTTCATGCGCGGCAGCTTGCCCCAACTGCGGCGCGCACCGCAAGGAGGCGGGGCGGCCGCGCGATCGGCCTCACCCCGCCGGGACGGCGTCCAGCAGCCGCGTTTCAGGTGGGCTGGTGCAGCCCGTCCTCGGGCAGGTGTCCGCCCACCTGGAAGCTGTGGGCGTACCGGCGCAAACGGATCCCGCCCACGATCATGAGGGCGCCGAAGACGACCGCGTAGGCCCCCAGCCACCAGACCATGGCCAGCGCGCCGACCACCGGTCGGAACAGCACGACCACCCCAAAGAGGATCGAGACTGCGCCGGCCAGCCCGAACGCCCATTCGCGCTCGAGGTAGTGGCGGAGCCGGATCGCGCTGGCGATCTCCAGTGCGCCGCTGACGATCGCCCAGAGGGCGAGCACCCAGAAGAACGCCACCGCTGTCGAGCCCGGCCAGAACACCGCCACCGCGCCGGCCACGACGTAGAGCAGCCCTTCGAGGAGGACCGTGCCCCAGCGCGGCTCGCGGGCCCGGGCGCCGCGCGCCGCGCTCACCAGCGCGGCGATGCCGCTGACGAAGGCATAGACCGCGAACATCAGGATCAGCGCGAACCCGATCGTCGCCGGCTCGGCGAAGGCGAGCAAGCCGAACAGGATCGCCACCACCCCTCGGAAGACGACCCATCCCCATCGTGACGCGAACTCCAGCTCTTCCCTTTGCGTCAACATGCGACACCTCCCGCTCATTTTTAACGTAGGCCCCGCTGGGCGCTCCGGGAGGGAGACCCGCGCGGCTCGGCCGGAACGAACGCGTCACCTCCTGAGATACGAGAGCCCGAGCGAGGCGCCCAGCCACACGCCGCTCGACGATCCGATGTTGCCCAGCGGGTCGACCGTGAAGTGGTACGGGCGCGGGAAGAGCTCGGCGTGGAGCCCCACGACCGGAGCCAGCCGGGCGCCGAGCGCGGGGAGCCGAAGCGCGACGGCCAGCCGCGCGCCGAGATCGATCCGCGTCGCCGGCGCGACGGAGCTCAGCCCCTCCCCTTCCAGCGTGAAGGGGACGACCACCGGGCCGAGGTCGGCGGCGACGCCCAGCCCATGCGCCACCCTGTGGCCGAGCGTCAGCGCGAGGCTGAGCGGAAAGCGCTGCTGCCGGACGCGGACCGACCCGAAGGCGTCGTCGGTCGGCGCCAGCACGCCGGCGGTCGCCGCAATCCCCACCGCGCCCCGGCCGAGCGCGACGCGGGCCTCGCCGCCCCAGGCGAGCGTCGTCTGGGCCGGCACCCCCAGCGAAGCACCGTCCAGTCGCGCCGCCACCGCCAGCTCGAACCAGCGGCCCGGGCCGGGCGCTGGCGGCGGCGGAGGTACCGGCGCGGAGCGCTCCGGCGCGGCCGGCGGGCTCAAGGCGAGGGCGATGAACACCGCCGCGACGCGAGCCCGCTCGGTGCAGTCGCGCGCGACGTCGACGAAGGCGCCGGTCTGCCCGGCCGCGTCGACCTGAAAGCGGTCGCCGAGATCGCTGACCCGCGGCGCCGCGGCGCCAGCGGCCGGGGCCCCGGTCAGAGCCGGCAGCAGCGCGGCCCGGACCGCCTCGCCGCTGGGGCAGGTCCCCTGGGCCTCGACGACCAGCGCCGCCCGCACGGTCGGCGCACTCCCGTCGGGAGCGGTTCCGGCGGTCGCGAGCAAAGCCAGCAACGCCGCGCCGCTCACCGGGATCCCCGCGATCGGGTATCGTTGAAAGGATGGTCTCCCCGCGGGTCCCGCTGGCCGTGGCCGTGGCGGGCGCGCTGCTCGGCGCCGCCGGGTGCTCGCGCGAGGTCCACCTCGGATCCATCGGCGACGCCGCCGCCAACTTGCTCTGGTCGGCCACCTTCGAGCCCGGCGACCTCTCCGAGTGGACGGGCGACGGTCAGGGAGGGATCGACGCCGAGAACATCCCCATCTCGCCCGCCGTGACGACCGACGTGGCGCACCTCGGCCGCTACGCCGGCAAATCGACGGTGATGCCGGCGGGAGGGATGGACTCGTTCAACTATTTCTATCGCGTCCAACCGAGCCCCGACGCGGCCTACTACGGCGTCTGGATCTACGTCGCGCCCGGCTTCTCCGTCGGGACCTGGCTGAGCGTCGTTCATTTCAGGGGCAGCCACACCGGCGACGGCACGAACCCGTTCGCGTTCTGGGACATCAATCTCTACCCCCAGCCCGACGGCTCATTGGCCGCGCAACTTTACAACTACGTGACCCCGAAAGATCTGCAGCAATCGAGTCCGATCGCCGTCCCGGTCGGCCAGTGGGTGCACTTTGAGGTGTTCCTGAAAAAGGCCTTCGACGCGACGGGCCAACTTGAGGTCTGGCAGGACGACGTCGAGATCCTGGACGCAGAGGGCGTGATCACCGCGGTCGACACCGACTGGATGGAGTGGAGTGTCGGGGGCGCGTCGGACAATATCTCCCCCGCACCGGGTTTGGTCTACATCGACGACGCCACCATCAGCGTCAGCCGCCTCCGCCCAGGGGACTAGAAGACGGCCAATCGGTTGATCGACATGAAGGTTCCACGCTCATCCCCCCCTTCTTGAAGAGACGGCAAGGGAATGCAGTTGCTTCCGACCAGACGCGAGCCTCCCGACGGTCCTCCCCGACTGCGGATCGTGAGCGACCGCGAGGTGGCGCCGAAGCAGCCGGGCGAGGCGCTGGTCTTCAAGCAGGTGTACGAGGACTGGTTCGACGACGTGGTCAAGTGGCTGTACGCGCTCGGCGCGCCCGGGGCAGACACCGAAGATCTGGCCCAGGAGATCTTCCTGGTCGTCCGCCGCCGGCTCGAGCAGTTCGACGGCGGGAACCTGGCCGGCTGGCTGTATCGGATCGCCCAGCTCACCGTGCGCGACTACCGGCGGCGCGCCTGGTTCAAACACCTCGTTCGCGGGCGCAGCGAGGTCGATCTCACCGCCATCCCGCACGCCGCCGCCGGCCCGGAGCGCAGCTACGAGGTGGCAGAAAACCGCAAGCTGTTCCAGGATGTCATCGCGCGAATGAGCGAGAAGCGCCGCACCACCTTGGTCCTGTTCGAGATTGAAGGCTACTCCGGCGAGGAGATCGCCCGAATTCAGGACATCCCGCTGGCGACTGTGTGGACGCGCCTCCACCACGCGCGCAAGGACTTCTTCAAGCTGGTGAAGGATCACGCCGAGTGGAACCGACCGTGAACCGGCTGCGTGACGAGGTGGGCCAAGGCGCGATCCACGAGAAGGGGATCGACCTCATCCGCCGGACGCCCGGCACGCCGTCCGACGCCGAGCTCAAACGGCGGGTCTGGACCGCGGTCAAGGACGGTGAACCACGCGGCAGCCGCGCACGGCACTGGGTCCCGGTGCGGTCGTTCGCCGTCGCGGGCGTGATCCTCTTGGTGGGTGGCAGCGCCGCGGCGATGATCGGCTACGGGCGCCACTGGGTCTGGCCACGGACCGCCGCGCCCACGCCACCGGCCGTCGCGCCGCCGCCGCGGGCCTCGGCGCGCGCTGCGCTGCCGGCGCCCGCGCTCCCCGCGATAGCGATGGAACGGACCGCTCCCGCGGCCGCGCCGATCCCCAGCACGAGGCCGCGCCCGGTCCACGCGACGCCCCAGCATACGATCGAGCTCACGCCGGCCGCCGCCGCCACCGCGGAGCGCACCCAGGTCCTCGACGCGATGATCGCGCTCCGCCACGATCACGACGCCGCGCGCGCGGCGCACCTGCTCGATCACTACCTCGTGACCCACCCGCGGGGCGTGCTGCGCGAGGAGGCGCTGGCGTTGGCCATCGAGGCGGCCACCGCGCGGAGCGACGGCCCGACCGCGCGCCGGCTGGCCGCGAGCTATCTCGAAGGCTATCCGCGCGGCCGGTTCCGGGACTTCGCGCGCGACACGCTGGGCGCGGGCACGCCCTAGCGTTTTCGCTGATCGATCTACCATCTGCTCGGTGAGCGTCAGGCCACGGTAATTACAGCAGATTTTTCATGATCGATCTGCCCCGCCGGAGGCATGAACCGGGGATGCGCCCCTCCTTCCTGACGAGCTTTCGGTCCGGCCTCGCGGCGACGGTAATTCTCCTCGGTGTCGGCTGCGGCAACGGGAGCGGCGGCGGAGAGAACGGCAGCGGCGGCGCCACGGGCGGCGCGACCGGCTCGGGAGGCACGGGCAGCGGCGGATCTGCTTCGGGTGGCAGCTCGGCCTCGGGCGGCAACGTCGGATCCGGGGGAAGCACCGGCAACATCGGTTCGGGCGGCAGCACCGGTTCGGGCGGCGGCGTGAGCACGGGCGGCACCACCGGTTCGGGCGGTGCCGCGACCGGCGGCACCACCGGTTCAGGCGGCGCGGCCGGCGCGACCGGAAGAGGGGGCGCGACCGGCTCCGGCGGCAGCGCCGGCAACGTCGGTTCGGGCGGCACCACCGGCTCCGGCGCCGGCGGGACCGCAGGCACGGGCGGCGCGGCGGGCAAGGGCGGCAGCACCGGCTCGGGCGGTACGACCGGCAGCGGAGGATCGTCCGGCAGCACGGGGACAGGCGGCACGCCGGGACCGGCGCTGGCGTTTCCGGGTGCCCAGGGCTTCGCCAAGGCGGTGACCGGCGGGCGGACCGGCGTGGTCTATCACGTCACCAACCTCAACGACTCGGGCACCGGCTCGTTCCGTGACGCGGTCTCGAGCTCGGGCCGGATCATCGTTTTCGACGTGGGCGGCTACGTGCAGCTCAAGACGGCGGTCTCGGGCAAGAGCAACCTCACCATCGCCGGCCAGACGGCGCCCGGAGGCATCGGCTTCGAGGGGGCCGAGATCTCCTTCGCCAGCCAGTCGAACATCATCATCCGGCACATCCGCATCCGGCCCGGCAGCGACACGGCCAGCTCGACGGACGACGCGCTCAGCCTCTACCGCGCGCACGACGTGATCATCGACCACACCTCGCTGGAGTTCGCGCCCTGGGACATCATCGACGGCGTCAGCGACGACTGGCAGAACTATCCGGTCACCAACATCACCTTCCAGGACTCGATGGTCGCGGACCCGACCGGGCAGCAGTTCGGCGCGCACACCGAGTCGGTGCAGAGCAACTGGTCCTGGTACCGGAACATCTTCGCCAACTCGCACAACCGGAACCCCCTGGCCAAGGTGAACACGGTGTTCGTCAACAACCTGCTCTACAACTACTCGGCGGGCTACACCACGCACACCAGCACCAACTTCACCCACGACATCCTCAACAACTACTTCGTGATGGGGCCGGCCTCCACGGGGACGGACAACACCTGGTACCAGGTCGACAAGAACCAATCGATCTACTACGCGGGGAACCTCAAGGACACGAACCTGAACGGCTCGCTCGACGGCACGGCGACCACGCCCTACTGGTACCAAGGGACGGGGACGGTGCTCTCGAGCCCCTGGTCGAGCGAGACCACCGCGATCACGCCGCTCGACGCCGCGTCGGGCGCGCGCCTGGCCATCTCCCAGGCGGGTGCGCTGCCGCGCGACCAGATGGACGCGCTGATCGTCAGTCAGATCGTGACGCTCGGAAAGGGGACGACCGGCACGGGTGCCGGAACGGTCGGACCGAGCGGCAGTCTCTACGGAAGCCAGAGCGATACGGGCCTGTCGAACAACGGGTACGGAACGATCACCGGCGGCACGCGGCCGACCGACACCGACAACGACGGGATGCCCGACGACTGGGAGAACGCCACCGGCTCGAATGCGTCGACCAACGATGCGATGACCAAGGCCGCCGACGGCTACGTGCTCCTCGAGCACTACATCAACTGGCTGGCGGGGCCGCACGCCCAGACCGCGGCCGGCGCCTCGGTCAGCGTCGATCTGTCGGCCTACGCGGCCGGCTTCGCCGGCGTCTCGCCGACCTACGCCGTCTCAGGCGCTCAAAATGGAACGGTGACGGCCTCGGGAGCCACGGCGCAGTTCCAGCCGAGCTCCGGCTTCCACGGGCTCGGGTCGTTCACCTTCAAGGTGAGCGGCTCCGACGGGACCGCCTACACGGGGACCGTCAACGTCCTCGCGACCCCGTAGCCGGCGCCATACCTAGCGGCTGACCGACTGCAGCCAGGAGACGACCTCGCCCTCGCGGTTGGCGACGAAGGAGACGCCACCGTCGTGCGAGATGACGATGGCCAGCCCGCGCGGGTGCTGCCGCACGAAACGATAAGCGGCTCGGTGGCGCGTCCCCACGTCCTCGACGGCGTTCACCTCGCGCCGCTCGCCCTCCGGATCGAGCGCGCGCCAGACCCGCGGCGGCGGCGGGATCTCGCTCGACACCTCGGCGCCGAAGCCGAGCAGCGCGAAGGACTTGTCGAGCACCACCGCGCCGTCGATGGCGGCCAGGCCGGCGACCACCCGGCTCATCTCGAAGATGGCGTTCTCCAGCTTTTCGAGGTCGAGGCTGGTGTCGCGCTCGAAGTCCGCCCAGTCGACCGACTCACTGGTCGACGGCGCGGCCAGACGATCGAGCATCTGCAGGAGCAGCGTCCGGTAGCGGTGGGCCGGCTCGTTCTGATCGAAGCGGTACTTGAGGCCCAGCCCCGCCAGCCCGGCGAAGGGCGCCCCCGGAGGGACGTCCGCGACCAGGATGAGGCCGCCGTGACGCCCGCCGAGCACCAGCTGGATCGCGCGCCGGAGCATGTCTTGACCGATCCGCCCGACCAGCGCGGGGGCGGCGGCGGTGGGGATGGGCGCGTGCGCCTGCTGCGCGGCGTGCTCCCGCTGTACCTCCTCGCGCTCGTGGTGAAACATCGCCGGCAGCCAGTCCGAATCGAAGACGTCCAACAGCGCGTCGACCAGCACCCCTTGTTCGAGCGCGCCGATGAGCTTGCCGGCGCAACGCACGGCCAGGTGACCGGGCCCGGTGACGTGGACGATCGGATCGTAGGTCCAGTTCGGCACCACGCCGCGCCCGCCCCAGGTGGGCGCCAGCCAGGCCGGTCCAGAGTGAGCCAGCCCCCAGATGCGCAGCTTCCCCTCGAACGGTGAGACGCCGATCAGCGAGGTCTCGAAGGGCGCCGAAGGGGCCAGCTGGCGGAGCTCGTCAGACGTGGCGGCGCGCGTGTGATCGAAGAGCAGGCGCAGCACGCCCTCGTTCGGCGCCCCGCGCTCCGGCAGCGCGTCGGGCGGCGTGAGCAGCAGGCGGAACCGCGTAGGGCGTGTCTCCTCGGCGGTGAGCGACGCGTGAAACGCCATCGAGAGCGCTTCGCCCAGGAGATCTTCGGAGAGGGACAGCGTCCGCCCTTCCGGCCAGTGCCGGCGGACGTAGAGGGCCAGATCGGGCGGGTAGCGGTACTCGGGCATCCCTCTAGAGCATGCCTCGATTCCAGGATGCCGGCCGCCCGAAACCGCCGACGGCCGGCGCGGAGTCAGATCTTGAGCTGGACCTGCACCACGAAGACCGTGGCGCTCCGGGAGAAGACACCGGGTGGCGTGCTGAGCGGGTAGCTTCCCGCCCGGACCTCGTCGCGCGACAGGTCGAGCAGGAGCCGGACGTGCGCGGTGAAGTCGAGGTTGAGGGCGGCCGACGCCAGGTAGCGCTGCCCTTCCGGGTGCTGGCGGTCGGCGTCGAGCCACTCGAAGCGCAGCGCCGGCATCGTCAGCACGCGCCTGACCGGAAAGCGCACCGCCGCTATCCCCCAGGCTGCCATGAACCTCCGGGCGTCGGCGCGCGTGGGGACGTCGGTCCGATCGCCGTAGAGCCACTCGCCGCGCAGCTCGAGGGTGCTGTTCGAGTAGGTGGCGTCCGCGCTGGTCGCGGCGCCGGAGCTGACCACGCTCTGGGGCGGCAGGTTGGAGATGTCGGTGGTCCCGTTCGGCCGCCAGCCGCCGTCGATCCCCAGCGTGAGGTGCTTCACCGGACGCGACTGCAGGCGGGCGGTGAGCAGCAGCGACGGCGCTGCCAGATCGGGTCCCGTGTTGGGGCTGCCGGTCGTCCCCGGGATCCCCTCGGCCCCCTCGCCGGCGCCGCCGAACGCGCCCAGGTAGACGTGCAGCCGGCGGCGCTTGGGGAGCGGGTCGCCGCGGACCATCACGCCCACGTCGCGCCCCCCGAACTGCGTCAGCTTGACGAGGTTGTCGGTCGGGCCGGTGTCGGCGAACTCATATTCGGCGATGGGCAAGAGCTCGAGCAGCGAATAGGTCCGCTTGAAGAGACCGACCGTCACCTCGAGGCGCTTCCCCGGCTTGATCTCGCCGTAGGCCAGCTTGAGCGCCTGCTGCGGGTTCGAGTAGGCCAGCTCGGCAAAATCGACCAGCAGCTTGGCGGAGAGCCACTTGTAAGGGTGGACGGTGCCGCGCAGGAACACACGGTTGAGCGCGAAGCCGTCGTTGCTCTGCGCGTCCTTGATGTCGGGATCGTCGAACACGCGCGTCCAGCGCGTTTGCAGCAGCAGGCGGAAGCTGAACCCCTTGGTCTTGGGAGCGCCCTCCGGCTCGTCGCCGAAGGGATCGCCCTTGGCGCTCGGGCGCGGCGCCACCTCCTCGAGCTCCTCCTCTGGCTCCTCCTCTTTCTCGCCGGTGGCTTGCGCGGGCGGCGGGGCGCTGGCCACCGGCGTGGGCGGCGGAACGGGAGAAGGAGGCGGCGGCGACGCCGGGGGCGATGGCGCAGCGTCGGGCTCCGGCGGAGCGCCCGCATCGGCAGGCGCCGCGCCGACGTCGGGCTCAGGGAGCACGTTCGGCGCGGCGTTCTCCTCGGCTCGAACGGGCGCGCCCAGCGCGAGGCCGACGAGAAACGCGACGACGGCGAGCCGCACGTCTCCGAGTTAAGGATGAGCCCCGAGGACGCAAGACCGGACCGCGCGCACACTCCACTTCAGAACCCGCGGACGGGTTCCGAACCTCCCGCGATGACCTCGGATGGGCGGAGCCCATCCTCCCGCGACGCGCACACTCCACTTCAGAACCCGCGGACGGGTTCCGAACCTCCCGCGATGACCTCAGAACCGGACCAGGAGCTGCACGGGGAACAGCAGCCCGGTCTGGCCGGAGCTGTAGATGTAGAGGGCGCTGGTGTAGGGGCAGTTCTTGATCGCGATCACCTCGGCAGAGAGCCAGACCTGACGCGTGTGAAACGGATACCAGTGCGAGCCGACGGCGCCCTCGACGGCCGTGGCGAACGGGCCGTGCACGAGCGAGCTGCGCAGGTAGGCCTCCCAGCGCTTCTTGACCACGAAGTAACCGAGTGAGGCGTCGTATCCCCAGTCGAACATGCTGGAGATTGGCAGGGGTCCGTCGGCGTCGAAGTCGTCGAGCCAGCGCATCGTCCACTCGGTGTTGAAGGAGAGGCCGCGGTACTTGAGCCCGGCGTCGACGGCGTAGATGTAGACGTTGGCCAGCGAGATCGTCACCCCCGGGGCCAGCGTTCCGGTCCCGAACAGCAGCGTGCCGTCGGACATGTAGGTCGAGTTGTTCTCCGGGTTGGCGGTCGACAGGTCGGAGAGGCGGTCCTCGCGCGCGTAGGTGAAGGCGGTGCCGATGCGCAGCGCGACCGACTGGTGATCCTCGTAGTCGTTCCAGGGCTTGCCGAAGTCGTTGAGGTCGTACCAGATCGACGCCGCGTAGGCGAAGCGGTAGTCGATGCGGGAGGCGGCGATGTTGAGCGTGTTGAGCGAGTTGCCGACCATGGCGATGTAGTTCCAGCCCGGGAACGGCTCGCCGTTGGCCCACACGCCCTGGGTGAAACCCGGGCGCATGTAGTTGACCTCCATGCTCCGGTCGGTCCCCGCGAAGTATGGGTAGGTGCCGGTCATGGCCCGCAGGCTCGGCAGCGAGAAGAAGCCGGCGCGGAGCGCGAAGGCTTTGCTGAAGACGTACCCGACGTAGCCGGCGGCGGTGGCCGTCAGGTCGGCCGTCGAGGTGTAGAGGATGATGTTGTAGTCGAGCCGCTCGTCGAAGACGTACCCCGAAAAGTAGAAGACGTCGCGGGTGAGCTGGAAGTCGTTTCGCTTGTTGACCGGGGTGACCACCCCCAGGTGCGTCGTGTACGCGTCATGCACCGCCACGGTGTTGGTGTACTTGAACTGCGAGACGTGGTTCAGCTTGAGCCTGAAGGGCACGTCCGTGTCCGGCGTCGAGACGAGCACGAACCCTTCGTCGTAGTGGGGCGCCTCCCAGCTGGAGGTGACCGGCTTGTTGAGATCGGTCGGTCCGGCGGGCGCGGGTGCAGCGGTCTCCGCCGGCGCGGTGGATGGCGCCGGCGCGGTCTGTCCGGCGAGCGCCGCCAGGAGGGCGGCCCCCGCCAGCGCCGCGCTCATGACGGGCGTTCAGTTCTCGCCCTGTCGGCACCGTTCGTGAGCGTCTCCAGCTGCGGTTCCTGGGTCGGCTGGGGCCCGTCCAGCTCCGCGAGAAACGCCGCGCCCTGCGCCTCGCCGTCGGCAATGAGGCGGTCGATGTGCGGGCCCAGCCGTGACAGCTTGCTCGGGTAGTCGAGGCTGTACTGGAGCTCGCGCGACATGCGGATGAACCGAACGGTGATCCGGTCGGCGGTCTGGAGGCCGAAGCGGGCGCGAAAACGGGGGGTCAGCGCGCCTTCGGTGAGGAGGATGTTGACGATGTCGAGCACCTGCAGCTCGTGCTGCAGGCTCAAGTTCCCCGCCAGGTGGTTCCGGCGGTTGGAGATCTCATTGGGCGCGTCCGGAACGTAGCTGTGCTGGGGAC
>DASYEX010000343.1:0-5063 GCA_036498765.1 Polyangia bacterium | reverse complement strand
GGCGGCCGCGGCGACCAGGGCGGCGAGCCCGCGCAAGAGCGCCGCGACGTCGGGGGGCGACATGCGGGCCAGCGCCCGCGCCGCGAGCTCGCGCGAGAGGACCTGGCGCTCGTCGTCGAGCCGCGCAACCCCGGCGCCGCTCAGCCAGACCAGCGTGCGCCGCGCGTCGGCCGGATCGCGCTGGCGCTCGAGAAGACCGTCGCGCTCGAGGTGGGTGACGATTTCGCTCACCACCGACTGCGCGCGCCCGAGGTGCCGGGCGAGCTCACCGACGCGAACCGGCCCTGTGAGCGTCAGGTGCTGCAGCACCGCGCGCGAGGCAGCCGCCAGCGGGCGCTGCTTGCCGTCGCGTCGGTGCAAGGCGAGATACACCGCCGGGAACAGCTCGCCCAGCCGCTGCGCCGCCGCGACGTGCGCCAGGTCATCCATGCCCTGACGCTGACGCCGAGACGATCCATCGTCAATCCCGATGGATCGGTCCCAGTCGCCGGACCAGGCCCAGGAGCTCGTCGAGCTCGAACGGCTTCACCAGACAGGCGGCGGCGTGCAGCGCGCTCGCCTTCTCCCGCACCGCCGCGTTGCCCGAGATGACCACCACCGCAGCGTCCGCCAGGGCCGGAAGGTCGCGCAGCGCCCGCAGGAACGCCTCGCCGTCCATCCGGGGCATCATCATGTCGAGCAGGATGAGCGGCGGCCGCGACGCGCCGTCGAGCTTGCCGAGAGCGTCGAGTCCGTCCTTGGCGACGTCGACCCGGTAGCCCTCCGAGGAGAGGACCTCCTCGACGACCTCGCGGATGTCGTCGTCGTCCTCGACCACCAGGATCCGCTCGCCGGGACCCATCAGTTGGCTCCCGTGGGCAGGTCGACCGTGAAGACGGTGCCGGTCTCCGGCGCGCTCTCCACCCGCACCGACCCGCGCATCGCCTCGACGATCGTCTTCACGATGTGCAGGCCCAGCCCCAGGCCGCCATAGTGACGCTCGGACACGCCGCGCTCGAACGGCTTGAACAGCCGCGGCAAGACCTCCGGCTCGATCCCGATCCCGTGATCCTGGACGACCAGCTCGGCCCCGCCCGGGCGGGCGCGGATCGTGACCTCGATCGGCCGCCCCAGACCGAACTTGACGGCGTTCGACAGCAGGTTGTTCACGACCTGCTCCAGCCGAAATCGGTCCCACTGCCCGACGACGTTCTCCTCGGCCACCACCGAGAGCGTGGAGCGGCTGCGGATGAGATCGGCGTCGTGCCGGCGAGCGACGTCCCGGACCACCTCCCCCAAGCTGACCGTCTCGTACTGAAGCTGCAGGCGCCCCTCGCGCATCCGCCCCAGATCCAGGAGCTCGTCGACGAACTGCGAGACCCGGCGGTCCTCTCGCTCGACCACCGCCAGCATGTTGGAGAGCGCCTCCGGCCGCGCCTTCCCCTTCCGGATCGCCTGCGCCGCGAGGTGGATCGCCGTGAGCGGACCGCGGATCTCGTGCGCCGCCACCGAGAGGAACTCGTCCCGCGCGCGCAGCGCCTCCTGGGCGCGCCGGTAGAGGCGCGCGTTGTCGAGCGCCAGGGCGGCGCGGCGGGCCAGCTCCTCCGCCACCTCCTGATCGCGGGGCTGATACCGCCGGTGCGCGCCCGCCGCGAAGGTCATGGCGCCGGCCAGTCCGTCCTTCATGAGCAAGGGAACGCCCAGGTAAGAGATCCTTCCCACCTGATAGATGAGCGAATGCCCCCCGAGCACCCCGGGGTGCAGCTCGGGCGAGATCGGCCGGCGCGGATCGCGCGAGATGGCGACCAGGCGCCGCGGCCCACCGGCCCCGAATACGTCGATGGCGCACCCGTCGCCCATGTAAGGGACGGCGATCCGCGCCAGGCCGTCCAGCGCCTGCTCGACCTCCAGCGAGGCGAGCAGGCGGCTCGCGTCGGAGAGAAAAAGCGCGCTGCGCAGCAGCCGTTCTCGTTCCGAGATGTCCCGAAAGCACCAGACGCGGCCCACCACGGCGGCCCCGATCCGCTGCGGCGCCGAGTAGCGCTCGAAGATCCGCCCGTCGCTGCAACGGACCTGGCCGGTGCTCTCTGCCTCGGGGCTGGCGTAGACCTCTTCGACCTCGCGGATGAACTCTTCCGGGTTCTCCAGCTGGTCGCGCACATAGCTCAGCAGCGACTGATCGTCCTTGGAATCGGCGAGGCCGGTGGGGATCTTCCAGAGATCGAGGAAGCGCCGGTTGCGCAGCGCCACCTTGCGATCGTGACCCACCACCAGCATCCCGTCGTCGGTCGCCTCGATGGTGGCCTGCAGCAGTGAGAGCAGGCGCTCGCGGGTCTTGGCGGCGTCGATCAGCTCGGTGACGTCCCAGCAAGAGCCGACCACCCGAACGGCCCCGGTTTCTGGCAGGCCTCCAGGATCACCCGCCGCGTGAGCTCGGCGTCCTCCGGATACACCTTGCCGAAGAACGCCTCGACCGTGCCCGCGAACTGTCCGGGCGGCAGCCCGTAGATCCGATGAAGCTCGTCGGTCCAGCTGACGGCGTCCGCGTCGATGTCCCACTCGAAGCTCCCGACGTGGGCGGTCCGTTGCGCCTCGACGAGCCGCGTCTCGCTCAGCGCCAGCCGGGCCTCGGCGGCCAGCCGCGCGGTGACGTCGAAGGCGGCGCCCACGCATCCGACGACGCCGCCGTCGGAGCCCCGCATCGGATCGATGAAGACCGCGTACCAGCGGTCTCGGTAGCGATACTCGAACGACTGCGCGTCTCCCGCCAACGCCGCCAGGTGGTGCGCGATCCCCGGCTCGGTGGGATCGCGGGTCCCCAGGAAATCCTGGACGGTGGTACCCACCACCGCGCTCGCGCGCAGCCCCGCCGCGTCGATGAGCCGCCCCGTCGCGTAGGTGAAGGAGAGTCGGCGATCGACCGCCCACACGGTCCCCGGCAGGTGGCGGAAGACCAGGGCCAGGAAGGCGCCCTCCGGTCCGCTCTGCCCACCCACCCCACCGCCGACGGACACTCACCCAAGATAGGTCCAAGACGGGTCTGCGACAGGTCCGCGATCGTCACCGGAGCGCGGCGCGCCTCGCTCCATCGTCGACCGTACGGCGATGCCGCACGACTGCGGTCACACGGACGAGGCGCGAGGCGCCTACGCGCCCCGCGCGACCTCCCTCGGATGTAGCGCGCGGATTTGGCGCGCGCCTGGCGCGCCGCCGGCGTCAGTTGGTGGCGGGCATCGGCATGAGCTCGGTGATCTCGATCGAGCTGTCGCCCATCATGAAGTGCGGGTGGCCCTTCAGCATCTCGGCGAGCGCCTCCTTCGAATCGGCCTGGAGGATCGAGTAGCCGCCGAGGTCGTTCTTGATCGGCGAGGTGCCGCCCGGGGTGACCTTCAGCGCCTTGCCGAGCGGCGCGCCCATGTCGACGATCGACGCCGCCGCCTTCTTGCCCCACGCCATCCAGACCTCCATGCCCGCCTTCTGCTGCTCCGGCGTGGACTTCATCGCCTGCTCGAACGCCGACGCAGACGCCTTGTACAGAACCAGGAACTTTTTCATCTGAGACCCCTTTCGCGAACGATCGACGACCAAACCCCGCCCCGTCAGTACGATGGGCGACCCGAATTCGCAAGGCCGCCCCCAAGCCGTTACAGAGAGGCGTATCTCCGCCGGCCCGCGGTCGTATACTGGGCCTCCGCGCCGCGCCCGGCGCGGGTGAAGTCCATGACGCTCGCGCCCCCCCGCCTCCGTCGAACGCCAGGGTTGGTCTGTCTTCTCGCGGTCGCGCTCGCGGCCGCGGCATGCGCGGCGCCCGGTCGGGGCGACACCGGTTCGGGTGGCGGAACGGCAACCGGCGAAGGCAACGGCGGAAGCGGCAGCGGTGGCTCGACGGGCAGCGGCGGCTCGAGCGCGACCGGCGGCGGCAGTGGCGGCGCCCGCGTGGGCACCACCGGCGGAAGCTCGGGCGCGCTCGGCGGCACCACCGGGAGCGGCGGCGGCGTGAACGTCGGGACCGGCGGCGCGTCGGCGTCGGGCGGAGCCACGGGCTCCGGCGGCGCGGGCCAAGGTGGCAGCACGGGCGGTGGGACCGGTTCGGGCGGAGCGGGCCAAGGTGGCGCCACGGGCCAAGGTGGCGCCACGGGCCAAGGTGGATCGTCGGGCGCGGCCGGCGGCTCCGCCATCGTCATCCCCGGCACCGGGCACTGCTCGACGCCGACCGGCGCCAGCGTGGCCGACGCGATGGCCGCTTACAACAAATGGAAGACCGACCTCGTGACCAGCGACGGCGCCAAGGGGTACCTGCGCGTCATTCGGCCGAATTCATCGGGCGCCGTGGCCAACTCGTCGAACTCGGAGGGGATCGCCTACGGGATGTTGCTGTCGGTCTACGCCGACGACCAGACCACCTTCGACAACCTCTGGATGTACTCGCAGCAGTTCCTCGACGCGCACGGCCTCATGAACTGGTACATCGCCCCCGACGGCAATTCGGTGCTGGGGATGAACGCCGCCACCGACGCCGACGAGGATATGGCCTTCGCGCTGCTCATGGCCGACAAGCGCTGGGGCGGCAAGGGGAGCCTGCAGGCCACCTATCTCAGCGCCGCGCAGAAGCAGATCGGACTCATCTGGCAGTACGAGGTCGATCCGAAGAACAACTACGTTCTGACGTCAGGCGACGTGGAGGACGGGTCGGTCATCAACATCTCGTACTTCGCGCCGGCGTGGTACCGCGAGTTCGGCAAGGCGACCACCGCGACCGCCAACTGGCAGAAGGTGATCGACGAGAGCTACACCGTCATCTCCAACACCCTCAACGCGGCGAACGGGAACCAGACCAACGGCCTGGTCCCCGCCTGGTCGACGCCGGCCGGCGTGCCGATGACGCCGCCCAACACCAGCATGCCGCTCTACCACCAGCTCGACTCCTGCCGGACGCCGTTCCGCCTGGGCGAGGATTACTGCTGGAACGGCGAGCCGCGCGCCCTCACCTACCTGCAGAAGATCACCAGCTTCTATTCCGGCGTCGGCGTTGCCAACCTGGTCGACGGTTACGACCTCAACGGGAACCCGCACCCGCAGTTCGT
>DASYEX010000342.1:0-5476 GCA_036498765.1 Polyangia bacterium | reverse complement strand
TTCCAGCTGCGCCGCCGGCAGATCGCCTCTCTCGGGCAGCAGCTCGACATGCTGGCCGGCGAGCTGGGCGGGGCGGCCGCCGCGGTCGACCCCAAGGCGCGGGGGGTGTTCGAGAGCCACTTCGCCACCCTGGTCCACTCGCTCAACCGGATCCGGCAACCGTTGCGCGGGGCCAGCGGGCAGATCGCGCAGCGCCTCTCGGATGACGAGGAGACCGCGCTGTCGATGGCCGTGCTGCTGGGGGCCGCCGGGCTGGCGGTGGCCCTGATCGTCTTCCTGTTCACGCTCCGCACGCTGCGTCCGCTCTCGGTCCTGCGGCGCCGCGCGCGCCAGGTCGCGGCCGGGGAGTACACCGAGCGAACCGGTGTCACCTCGCACGACGAGATCGGCGATCTGGCGCGCGAGTTCGACGCCATGGCCGACGCCATCCAGGAGCGCGAGCAGCGCCTCATCCGATCGGAGCGGCTGGCCACGGTCGGACGGATGGCGGCGCAGATCGCCCACGAGGTGCGCAACCCGCTGTCGGCGATCGGCCTCAACGCGGAGCTCCTCGGCGACGAGCTGGCCGGGGACGCCGCCGAGGCGCGGCGCATGGTGGCCTCGATCATCGGCGAGGTCGATCGCCTGACCGACATCACCGAGACCTATCTGCGCTTCACCCGATTGCCGCGCCCCAAGCTCGAGCGCGAGGAGATAGGTACGCTGGTCGCCTCGGTGGTGGCCCTGGCCCGCGGGGAGATGTCCCAGGAGGGGATCGAGGTGGAGGTCGACGTCGCGCCCGGGCTGCCAGACCTCCCGGCCGACGAGGCGCAGCTGCGCCAGGCGCTGATCAACTTGATCCGCAACGCCCGCGAGGCGCTGGCGGCAGCGCCGGTCAAGCGGCTGCGGATCTCCGTCGCGCACGATCGTCCGGCCCGGCGGCTGGTGGTGCGCGTCTCCGACTCGGGCGCGGGGATCGACAAGGCCCACGTCGGCAAGATCTTCGACCCGTTCTTCTCGACCAAGGCGCAGGGGACGGGGCTGGGGCTGGCGCTGGTGCAGCAGATCGTCGTCGACCACGGCGGGCAGATCGACGTCGAGAGCGCGCCGGGGCAGGGGACCACCTTCACCTTGTCGTTCCCGGTGCCGGCCGCGTCAGCGGCGGGCGGCGGCGCGATGGGCGTCGGCGCGGCTGCGCTCGCCGAGCGTGTCGTAGAGCGCGGCGAGCGTCAGGTGCAGGGCGGCGGGATCGCGGGCCTGGAACAGGAGAGCGTGCTCGAGGGCGGTGGCGGCGGCGGCGCTCTTGCCGGTCGCGGCCAGGGCGCGGCCTAGCGCCGCGTGAAGATCGGCGTCGCCCGGGTCGATGAAGATCGCGATCGGCGCGAGCTCGGCGACGCGGGTGGGGTGCCCGGCGCGGGCCTCGCCGAAGACCACCTCCTTGGCCACGGTGTCGTTCATCGGATCGAGGCGCAGCGCGCCTTCGAGGGTGGTCAGGCGGTCGGGATCGCGGTGCTGGTCGGCGTAGAGCTCGGCGAGCAGCGCGCGCGGTTCGACCCGGGTCGGGTCGAAGGCGACCGCGCGCTGGAGGTGGGCCTCGGCGGCGGGGAGGTGCTGGCGGTGGATCTCGGCCAGCCCCAGCCGGACGCGGACGTCGTAGCCGTCGTGCGGTGAGGTCGGGTCGAGAAGTCCTTCGAAGGCGGCCACCGCGGCGTCGGCATCGCGGCGGGCCAGCGCGACCTCGCCGGCGAGGAAGAGCGTGTCGGCTTCGTCGCCGGGCGACCGGTGCGGCGCGGACCGCGCCCGCTGGAGTGCCTGGCGCGCCCCTTCCAGATCGCCCGCCGCCAGGGCGGCGACGCCGCGCGCTGCCTCGGCGTGCGCGCCGCGCGCATCGGGTGCCGGGGCGGCGCGCAGCGACTGGGTGGGCAGATACTGGGTCCGGTAGCGGGCCAGATCGGCCGCCAGATCGGCGCGAAAGGCGGCGTCGAGCGCCGCCGCCGGCGTTCCCGTCGCCTTCTCCAGCACGGCTGCGCCCCGCTCGCCGCGCCCGTAGGCCACCAGCGCGGTGCGGATGGCGGCGAAGCCGAAGCGGCGCTCGAGCCACTCCACGGCCAGCGCCGCCTGGGCGTAGGCGCGGGTGGCGTCATCGCCGTTGCGGGCGTTCACGAAGGCGGCCGAGAGCTGGGCGAGCGGCGGCAGGTCGCCCCGTTCCAGCGCGCCGAAGATCTGGACCTCGTCGTGGCGCCGCCACTCGGGGCGGACGCGCGCCGTCTCCGCCTCCGACAGCCCCTCGGTGAACCAGCGCGGCACCCGCTGGTGCGAGAGCTCGATGGCGAACACGTGTGCCAGCTCGTG
This sequence comes from Polyangia bacterium, assembly GCA_036498765.1. GTDB lineage: Bacteria > Myxococcota_A > Polyangia > Fen-1088 > Fen-1088 > JADGRB01. The sequence continues at coordinate 3,145 of DASYEX010000342.1, read as the reverse complement.
GGTCAGCACCATGCCCCAGTTGAAGGCGTGGTTGGTCGGCGCCTGCGAGGTGATGATCCGCCCGAAGCAAACGCCGGAGACGCCGATGGCCGGCAGCCCGACGGTGCGCACCGCGAAGTGGCGCGGATCGCCGTAGAGCTCGAAGGTGATCGGCCCCTTGGGCTCGAACCCGTAGCGGGCGACGTCGTCGCGGTAGCGCTCCTCGAGGTAGGGGGCCACGATCTCCGTGATGGCCGGCTTGGCGGCAGGCTCGATCCGGAACCGGAGGTGGGCGCTGGCCACCGTCACGTAGCGCGCGGGGATCACCTTCTCGTAGAGGTCGAGGAGGTTGTAGGTCCGCAGGTTGTAGGGATCGCGCTTCCACGACCGGCGCAGCAGATCGAGCCCGGCCGACTCGTTGCCCAGGCGCAGCTCCGTGGTCGCCAGCACCGACAGGCAGCCGGCGTCGTCGGGATCGGCGGCCACCCCCTGGGCGGCGACCTCGCGGGCCTCCTCGTAGCGGCGCGCGCGCGACAGCGCCTCGGCGACGAAGGCGAAGAACCGGCCGTCGTGCGGGTGCACGTCCTGGTCGACGTCGCGGGCGTGCTCGAACCCGGCCCGATCGTCGAGCAGGAAGGCGGCCGCCGCCTCGACCCGGGCGGCGCCGCGATCGTGGGGGTTGACCCGGCGGATGGCCGCCACGTCGGCGCGGGCGGCGGCGAAGTCCTCGGCGTCGAGCGCCACCTCGCCCCGCAGCGCCAGCGCGTCGGCGTTCGCGGGGTTCACCGCCAGCGCGCGCGCGATCTCGGTGCGCGCCGTCGCCGTGTCGTAGCGGTCGTCGAGCGCGGCGCGCGCCAGACCCACGTGCGCGTCGGGGTTGTCCGGATCCGCCTTGAGCGCTTCGCGAAAGGAGGTCTCGGCGTCTGGCGCGTTGTGCTTCTCCAGCAAGAGCCCGCCCCAATCGAGGTTGGGCGCCGGGTTCCTGCGGTCGGCGCGCACGGCGTCGCGCAGGACGTCGTTGGCGTCCTTCCAGTTCTCGTCGAGCCTGACCGCCGTGGCGATGGCCATCAGGTCGGCGGGGTGCGCGCGATCGACGTGGCCCCCGTTCCAGTCGGCGTAGCTGGCGTCGACGAGGGGGCCCCAGGCGGCCCGATCGCCGACCTCTTCGTAGAGGCGCAGGAGCGCGTCACGCAGCGGCAGGTCGTTCGGGTGGGCGGCCGCCGCGACCTCCAGCCGGTGGCGGGCCTCCGCCGTGTGCCCGGTCAGCTCCTCGGCGCGCGCGCACAGAACCGTCGCCGCGGTATCGTCCGGCGCGCGGGCGAGCCGGGCGCGACAGAGTCGCAGCGCCTCGTCGTAGCGTCCGGTGCGCAGGGCGAGCGCGCCCTTGTCCAGCGCGCCCTTGTCGCCGCCGGCCCGCGTGGCCGCCGGGCGCCCGGCGAGGGCCGACATCGGGGCGAGCAGGATCAGGAGCGCGAGCGCCGGCGGCGCGGCCGTCATCGCGCGTAGTCTCCCCCACGCGCATGGTACGATCTAGGGCGCGTTGGGCGAAGACGGCTCTGCCGCTGGAGCCCATCGCGGGAGGTTCGGAGCCCTTCGGGTTCCGAGTTTGATCGAGACCAACTGGGAGACCCCATGTCGACCGAGGCGGAAGGCAAGACGAAGCAGGCAGACCTCAGCCCCGAGGTCTTCGACGACTACGACGCGTTCCTCAAGCAGGCGATCAAGGATTACTACGATCGCGGCTGGAAGAGCCGGCGAGGCACGTTCATCGCCCTGGTGATCGCCTCCGGGCAAGCCAGCTCGATGGCGGTCGATTCGATCCGCGACGGCAGCGGCCTCAAGAAGGCGGCGCTGGGAGCCGCGGGCGCGGTCGCGCTTCGGCTCGGCCTCCGCTACGCGCTCTCCGGACCGCTGGGCGTGATCCTGACCGGCGCCGCCGCCATGTCCCTCGGCGGCTACCTGCTCAAGAACCGCAAGGAGATCACCGGCAAGGTGACTGCCTGTAAGACTCTGATCGCGGACACGCGGACCAAGTTCGAGGAGACCCAGGGCGGCTACCGCGCCGGTCGCTACGACGGCCCCAGCCGCAACCTGATGGTCGACGGCCTGCTCAAGCGCTTCCTGGAAGAGCTCGACGCGATGGGGTAGGGCCTGAGGGCAGATCGCGTGGGGGAGGGACGGCTTTGCCGGCCCGAGCCCTTCGCGGGAGGTTCGGAACCCTCTCAGGGTTCTGAACTAGATCAAATCAGCATGACCGACTTGAGGCCGCCGATAGGGAAGCGGATCAGCAGGCTCGAGCGCAGGACGTTCTCGATCTTGCCGCGGCCGAACTCGGGGTGGACGATGATCTGCCCGGCCTTGTAGCGCTCCTTCGGGTCGAACATCTTCACGTCGGTGGCGGCGGCGACCTCCTCGCCGAGCGCGCGCAGCTCGGCCGCGCGGCGCTTGGCCTCGGGATCGACCGGCCGGCCAGGCAGCTCGACCTCTCCGCCGGCGGCGAGGTTCGAGCCGGTGGTCGCCCGGCGGGCCGAGGCGGTCCGGTGGGCGTGGCGCGAGCCGCAGACCTGACAGAGGACCTGCTTGGGCTCGGCGCCCACCATGGCCACGATGCTGTGGGTGGTGAGGTCCGCGCAGCGGCCGCACCAGGATTCGATGTCGGCGCCGACACCCACCTTCTTCGGCGCGGCGCGCTCGTGGCTCCAGGAGACGCCGGTGATGCGCCGTCCCTCGGGGGCGCCGCCGCCGGCCGCCCGATCGGGCGTGCTCTCGGTCGTCGCGGCGGGAACCTTGGGCAGGAGCGACGTCAGGCGCTTGAGATCGACCACGCGACGGCCGAGGGCCCGCTCGGCGCTCATCTGTTCGCCGGGCGAGAGCGACGCCAGGAGTGTCCGGTAACGTTGCGAGAGACGCTCTACGCCGGCGTGCGCCGCGGCGACCAGGTCCCGCTCGTCCTTGCGCTCCTCGGCGAGCTGGACCTGCAGGGTGACGTCGGTGATCTCGGCCTTGAGCTGCTCCAGGGTGGGGGCGTCCACGGGCGGTCTATTTCTCACGCCCGCGGGCGATCTGCAACGGGTTCCGCGGGTTCCGGGTGAGCCGACCGGCCCGGGTGGTGCGAATCCTCATCTGGGCCTTATAATAGGATCATGTCGGACTCTGCACGCGGGTT